>NZ_JBHXUW010000046.1:0-67333 GCF_042672475.1 Streptomyces sp. NPDC127177 | reverse complement strand
GCCCGTCTGGGGCTCGGGGTCGTTGCGCGCTGCTGGAAGCGTCGCTCTGTTATCTCGTTGTCGGTGCGCTCTCTCTCGGTGGTCGCCGCGGCGGCCCTGTGGAACGTGGAACGCTATGTGGCGATCGTGGGGCTCGCGCTGGGTGTGCTGCTTCCCTACATCGCCGTCGTCATCGCCAACGCGGGCCGGGAGAACACCCCTTCGCTGCCGTCGACGTTCGTCTCCGCCCCGACGCGGCCGGCGCTCGGTTCCGCACCGGCGGGGAGCCCTCCGGACCCGGGCCCGCAGGCCGACCAGGCCTTCCGCTCCCCCGGTCCGCAGGGGCACGGCTGAGCCGAACCGCCGGGCCCGTACGGCCGGATCGCGACGCTCCCAAGCTCAAGAAAAGCTCAGATCAATCATGTAGTTCCAGTGCACCGCACCCCGGTCTGCGTGACATACTTCAAAAGCGCTCCGCATCCCCCGTCGGAGCGACGGACCGACGCCGGGCAGCTCCCCCCGTGGCTGCTCGGCGTCGCCTTTTCTCCGGCAGGGGATGCGTCAGTCGGCCGCCGGTGCGGCTGACTTAGGGTTGAGTCCGTGAACTCCCCTGAATCCGCGGCCGAGAACGCTGCCGAAGCCCCCGTCTGCTCCGCCAAGGGCTGCCGGGCCGACGCCGTGTGGGTGCTTGCCTGGAACAACCCGAAGCTGCACACCCCCGAGCGCCGCAAGACCTGGCTGGCCTGTGACGAGCACCGGGAGCACCTCTCCTCGTTCCTGGATGTGCGGGGCTTCCTGAAGGACGTGGTGACGCTGGCGGAGTGGGAGTCGCCGGACAGGCCCTGAGGCGCGCTACCCGCCGATCGCCGACATCGGGCGGTCGGGCTGGAGGAAGGACGGGTCGTCCAGACCGGATCCGGCCTTCTTGCCCCACATCGCGAGCCGCCATATCCGGGCGATCTCCGTGTCCGGCGCGTCCGAGCGCAGTGCGCCGCGCAGGTCGGTCTCCTCGCGGGCGAACAGGCAGGTGCGCACCTGGCCGTCGGCGGTGAGCCGGGTGCGGTCGCAGGACCGGCAGAACGGCCGGGTGACGGAGGCGATGACGCCGACCCGGTGGGGGCCGCCGTCGACCACCCAGCGTTCGGCGGGGGCGGAGCCGCGCTCGTCCTCCCCCTCCGGGGTCAGCTCGAAGCGGGTACGCAGCGATTCGAGGATGTCACCGGCCGTGATCATCCCGTCGCGCTTCCAGCCGTGCTGGGCGTCGAGCGGCATCTGCTCGATGAAGCGGAGCTCGTAGGCGTTGTCCACGGCCCAGGCGAGCAGGTCGGGGGCCTCGTCGTCGTTGAGTCCCGGCATGAGGACGGTGTTGACCTTGACCGGGGTGAGCCCGGCGTCCCTGGCCGCTTCGAGTCCGGCCAGGACGTCGTGGTGCCGGTCTCGGCGGGTGAGGGTCTTGAACACGTCGGGTCGCAGGGTGTCCAGCGAGACGTTGACCCGGTCCAGGCCCGCGGCCTTCAGCGCGGCGGCGGTCCGCTGGAGCCCTATGCCGTTGGTCGTGAGCGACATCCTCGGGCGGGGCTCCAGGGCCGCGCACTGTTCGACGACGGAGACGAGCCCGGGGCGCAGCAGCGGCTCTCCCCCGGTGAAGCGGACCTCGGTGATGCCCAGCTGGGTGACGGCGATGCGGACGAGGCGGACGATCTCCTCGTCACTCAGCAGGTCCGGCTTGGCCAGCCACTGGAGGCCCTCCTCGGGCATGCAGTACGTACAGCGCAGATTGCACCGGTCCGTGAGCGAGACCCGCAGGTCGGTGGCGACCCGGTCGTAGGTGTCGATGAGCACGGTGGGCCCCCTCCTCCGGCTGAATTTCCGGTTGCGGTTGCTGACTCTTCCGAGACTACGCGAGACGTGTGACATCCACGGGGCCCGTTTGGCACGAGGTACACCACGGCCGCGTCGTAGGTCTCTACGACGCGGCCGTGGTGGGGCTGCGGTACGAGTGGCCGACTCCGGGGAGTGAGGCCGCTGTTCTCAGTGGGCGCCGATGCCGGTGAGGGACTTGACCTCCAGCTCGGCGTACTTGCCCTTGTCCGGCTCCTCCTTCGACAGGAGGGAGCCGATCCAGCCGAGCAGGAAGCCCAGCGGGATCGAGATCAGGCCGGGGTTCTCCAGCGGGAACCAGGCGAAGTCGACGCCCTTGAACATCGAGGTCTTCGCGTTTCCGGAGACGACCGGCGAGAACAGCACCAGGATCACCGAGCTGGCCAGACCGCCGTAGATCGACCACAGCGCGCCCTGGGTGGTGAAGCGCTTCCAGAAGAGGCTGTAGAGGAGCGTCGGCAGGTTGGCCGAGGCGGCGACGGCGAAGGCGAGCGCCACCAGACCGGCGACGTTCATGTCGCGGGCGAAGGCGCCCAGCAGGATCGCTGCCGCGCCGATGAAGACGGTGGCCCAGCGCGCGGCCCGCATCTCCTCCTTCTCGCTGGCCTTCCCCTTGCGGATGACGTTGGCGTAGATGTCGTGGGCGAAGGAGGACGAGGAGGCGAGGGTGAGCCCTGCGACGACGGCGAGGATGGTGGCGAAGGCGACGGCGGAGATGACGGCGAGCATGATGGCGCCGCCGGTGGAGCCGACCCCGCCGAGGTACTCGGCGAGCTGTGGCGCCGCCGCGTTGCCCGCCGGGTTCTTCGCGATGATCTCCTTCGGGCCGATGAGGGCCGCGGCGCCGAATCCGAGCGCGATCGTCATCAGGTAGAAGGCGCCGATGATGCCGATGGCCCAGTTGACGGACTTACGGGCCGCCTTGGCGGTCGGCACCGTGTAGAAGCGGATCAGGATGTGCGGCAGTCCGGCGGTGCCCAGCACCAGGGCGATGCCGAGGGAGAGGAAGTCCAGCTTCGACGTGCCGGTGGCGCCGTACTTGAGTCCGGGCTCCAGGAACGACGCGCCGTGGCCGCTCTTCTCGGCGGCGGTGCCGAGCAGGTCGGAGACGTTGAAGTTGAACTTCCACAGGACCATGAAGGTCATCAGGATGGCGCCCGCGATGAGGAGCACGGCCTTGACCATCTGCACCCAGGTGGTGCCCTTCATGCCGCCGATGGTGACGTAGACGATCATCAGTACACCGACCAGCGCAACGATGAGGATCTTTCCGGCGTCGCTGGTGATGCCGAGGAGCAGTGAGACCAGAACTCCCGCTCCTGCCATCTGTGCCAGCAGGTAGAAGATCGACACGATGATGGTGGAGACGCCCGCGGCGGTGCGCACCGGGCGCTGGCGCATCCGGTAGGCGAGGACGTCGCCCATGGTGTAGCGGCCGGAGTTGCGCAGCGGTTCGGCCACCAGCAGCAGGGCCACCAGCCAGGCGACGAGGAAGCCGATCGAGTAGAGGAAGCCGTCGTATCCGAAGAGGGCGATGGCTCCGGCGATGCCGAGGAAGGATGCGGCCGACATGTAGTCGCCGGAGACCGCGAGTCCGTTCTGGAAGGCGGTGAACTGCCGTCCGCCGGCGTAGAAGTCGGAGGCGCTCTTGGTCTGCCGGCCGGCCCAGACGGTGATGCCGAGGGTCGCGGCCACGAAGACGGCGAAGAGCGTGATGATCAGCGGCCGGTGCTCGGTGGTGGACGAGGCGGCGAGCACGGCGGTGTGGGAGTGGTACGCGGCGCTCATGCGTCGGCCTCCATACGGGACTTGATGGCCTCTGCCTTCGGGTCGAGCTTCGCGTTGGCGTGCCGCGAGTAGAACCAGGCGATGAGGAAGGTGGTGAGGAACTGGGCGAGGCCGAAGACGAAGGCCACGTTGAAGTTGCTGAACACCTTGGTGCCCATGAAGCCGCCCGCGTAGTTGGACAGCAGCACGTACAGCAGGTACCAGAGGACGAAGGCGATGGTCAGGGGGAAGGCGAACGAGCGGTACGAGCGGCGTAGTTCGCCGAATTCCGCGCTCTCCTGCTCCGCGATGAAGGCCTCGGTCGTGGGCTGGGCCGGCCCTGTGTCCGTACTGCCCTCGGGCGGCGGTGCATCGGTAGCCACGGAATCTCCTCGCGACGCGGGTGCGGTGGTGGTGGGGACGGTGGATTTCACTGCGGACCTCGATATCGGGGGGTGATGGTGCGCCTCCCCTGACAACGGCACGCGGCGCGCGGCGAAGCGGTTCACCGCAGTTTCGGTGTTCTCCCTGTCACTCCTTCGGACGTCCGGGCAGAGACGGGTTCCCGTGAACGCGTTGATGAGCCGGGATGATCGGCGATAGCTTCACTCGTCATGTACGCGACTGGACGCGCCCGTGTCCGGTCGACTGACACGGATGAAGTGGAGACCCCATGGCTCATCTGAGATCCGGACGGACGCGCGCACTGTCGCTGCCCGTCGGGCTGGCCCTCACCGTCTCGCTCGGCTTCCTGCCGGCGGGCTCCGCGACCGCGTCGCCGGTGGACGCCCGGCCCGCGGCGGCGGCACCGGCGGACGGCCCCAACCTGTCGTACGTGGTGAACACGCGGGGCGGCCGAAGCACCGTCAAGCAGGTGCGCAGGGCGGTGGAGCGGGCCGGCGGCACGGTGGTGATCGCCTACGACCGGATCGGTGTCCTCGTCGTCCACTCGAAGAATCCGGACTTCGCGCAGTCCGTGCGCCGGGTCAGGGGCGTGGACTCGGCGGGCGCCACCCGGACCAACCCCATCGTCCCGACGGCCACCAAGGACATCGGGGTCGAGGTGCCCCTCACCGCGGAGCAGGAGCGGAGCGCCGCGGCTCTGGCGACGGCGGACCAGGACCCGATGGAGCCGCTGCAGTGGGATCTGCCCGCCATCAAGGCGGACAAGGCGCACAAGAAGTCGCTGGGCAGCCGGCAGGTCACGGTCGCGGTCATCGACACGGGCGTGGACGACACGCATCCGGACCTCGCCCCGAACTTCGACCGGAACGCCTCCGCGAACTGTGTGACGGGTGCGCCCGACACCACGGCGGGGTCCTGGCGTCCGAACTCCGGTGAGAGCCCGCACGGCACCCATGTGGCGGGCACCGTGGCCGCCGCGAAGAACGGCGTCGGGGTGACGGGCGTCGCGCCGGGCGTGAAGGTCGCCGGTATCAAGGTGGGGAACCCGGACGGCTTCTTCTACACCGAGGCCGTCGTCTGCGGCTTCGTGTGGGCGGCGGACCACGGGGCCGACGTCACCAACAACAGCTATTACACCGACCCGTGGCTGTTCAACTGCAAGGACGACCCGGACCAGGGGGCACTGGTCGAGGCGGTCGCGCGGGCCACCCGGTACGCGGAGAGCAGGGGCACGGTCAACGTCGCCGCTTCGGGCAACGCGGCCGAGGATCTGGCGGTCGACTCGATCGACGACGTGACCAGCCCGAACGACACCGACCCGGTCACCCGGACGATCGATCCGAAGAACTGCTTCGACATCCCGACGATGCTGCCGGGGGTCGTGACGGTGTCGGCGACGGGCGCGAAGGGGCTGAAGGCCTCGTACTCCAACTACGGGAACGGCGTCATCGACGTGGCTGCCCCGGGCGGCGACTCGACGGCGTACCAGCCCCCCGAGCTGCCCGCGACGAACGGCCTGATCCTGTCCACGCTGCCGGGCGGCGAGTACGGCTACATGGCCGGCACGTCGATGGCCTCCCCGCATGTGGCGGGTGTGGTGGCCCTGATCAAGTCGAGGCATCCGCACGCCTCGGCGGCCGCGGTGAAGGCGCTGCTGCTGGCGGAGGCCGACGCCACCGCATGCGGAGCGCCGTACGACATCGACGGTGACGGCACCGTGGACGCGGTCTGCGAAGGCGGCAAGAAGCGCAACGGCTTCTACGGGGCCGGTGTGGTGGACGCCCTGGACGCGGTCCGCTGGTAAGGGGTCCGGTACGGGGGCCGGTGCACTCCGGCCCCCGTACCGGACGGGCCGGGAACCGCTCCTGTCCCGCGGATGGCACTCGGTGCCATAGTGCGGGAATGAATCGTCCTCCCGTCTCCGGCGCCGAGCAGGCCTGGGCCGCTCTCGGCGGTGACCCCGCGCTCCTCGACCGTGTCGGGACCGCAGGACCTGCGGGGCTGCTGCCCGCCCGGCTGCCCGTGATGGAGCTGGCCCGCTCCGCCGTCACGGTCTGCTCGCTGGCCGCGGCCGAGCTGACGGCCCGGCGCCGCGGCGGACCCGTGCCACGCGTCCGGGTCCACGACGGTGCGGTGGCCACCGCCTTCGTCAGCGAGCGCCATCTGCGCATCGACGGCCGCACCCCGACGACGTTCGCCCCGCTGTCCCGGTTCTGGCGCACCCGTGACGGCTGGGTGCGTACGCACGCCAACTACCCGCACCACCGGGCCCGGTTGCTCAGCACGCTCGGGCTGTCCGCGGACACCGCCGACGACCCGGCCGTGGCCGCGGTGGCCGCGTCGTTCGAGGGGCGGCGGGCCGCCGAGATCGAGCGGACGGTGTACGCCGCGGGCGGGCTGGCCGTCGCCGCCAGGACACCCGGGGAGTGGGCCGCCGACCCGCGCCGCCTCGCACTCTCCGGCGTACCGCTGGTGGAGCGGGAACTGATCGGCGCCGCCCCGGCCCGGCGGACGGCCGCACTCACCGGCGCGCCGCTGCGGCCCGCCGCCGGGCTGCGCGTCCTGGATCTGACCCGGGTCATCGCGGGCCCGGTCGGCACCCGCACGCTCGCGCTGCTCGGTGCCGACGTGCTGCGGATCGACGCCCCGCAGCTCCCGGAGAGCCCGGACGCACACGGTGACACCGGGTTCGGGAAGCGGTCGGCGACCCTCGACCTGGCGAGCCCCAGCGGCCGCGCCGCCTTCGAGGAGCTGCTGGCGGGGGCGGACGTCGTCGTCACCGGTTACCGGCCCGGGGCGCTGGACCGGTTCGGGCTGACGCCGGAGTCCCTGGCCGCGCGCAGGCCGGGTCTGGTGATCGGGCTGCTGTCGGCCTGGGGGCACGGTCCGTGGGCCCGGCGGCGCGGCTTCGACAGTCTGGTGCAGGTCGCCACCGGCATCGCGGCGACGGAGACCGCACCGGGTGACCAGGACGGCCCGCCGGGTGCGCTGCCCGCCCAGGCGCTGGACCACGGCACGGGCTATCTGCTGGCCGCGGCCGTGCTGCGGGCACTGACCGAGCAGCACGACGAGGGCGGCTCCCGGCTGGTCAGCCTCTCGCTGGCCCGCACCGCCGCCTGGCTGACCGACGAGATCCCCGCCCCACCGGACCGCATGGAGACCGGGCCCCACGACCCGGAGGAGTGGCTCACGCAGACCGACGGCCCGCTGGGTCGGCTGCGCCACGCACGGTCGCCGGTCTCCTTCGACGGGTCACCCGCCGACTGGCCGCGTCCGCCAGGGCCTCTGGGGGCGGACACGGCCGCCTGGCTCACGGCTTGATGAGGACCTTCAGGGCCGTGCGCTCGTCCATGGCCTTGTAGCCGGCCGGGACCTCGTCGAGGCCGATGGCCAGGTCGAAGACCGGCGACGGGTCGATGGTGCCGGACAGGACGTCCGGGAGCAGTTCCGGGATGTACGTGCGGACGGGGGCGACCCCGCCGCGCAGGGCGATGTTCCGGTCGAACATGACACCGAGGTCCAGTCCGGTGCCGCTGCCGTGCGGTACACCGACGTAGCCGATCGAACCGCCGTCGCGGGTGATCTCCACGGCGGTGCGCATGGACTGCTCGGTGCCGACGGCCTCGATCACCGCGTGGGCGCCGTCGCCGCCGAGCAGTTCCCGCACGGCGGCGACGGCGGCCTCGCCGCGTTCGGCGACGACGTCCGTGGCGCCGAAGGCGCGGGCGATGTCGGTGCGCACCTGGTGGCGGCCGAGCGCGATGATCCGTTCGGCGCCGAGCCGCTTGGCGGCCATGACACCGCACAGGCCGACGGCGCCGTCACCGACGACGGCGACCGTGGAACCGGGCTTCACACCGGCGCCGAGGGCCGCGTGGTGGCCGGTGCCGAGGACGTCGGACAGGGCCAGCAGCGCGGTGAGCAGGTGGTCGTCGGAGGCTGCGGCGGCCGGCAGCTTGACCAGTGTGCCGTCGGCGAACGGGACCCGTACGGCTTCGCCCTGTCCGCCGTCGGAGCCGACCGAGCCCCAGAACCCGCCCCGCGGGCAGGAGGTGGTCAGGCCCTCGGTGCAGTGGGCGCAGGTGCCGTCGGACCAGACGAAGGGCGCGACGACGAGGTCGCCGACGGCGAAGCCGTCGACCTCGGAGCCCGCCTCCTCGACGATCCCGAGGAACTCGTGACCGATGCGCTGGCCGGGCTGCCGGGCGGACTCGCCGCGGTATGCCCACAGGTCGCTGCCGCAGATGCAGGCCCGCAGGACCCTCAGCACCGCATCGGTGGGCTGCTGGATGACGGGGTCCGGCACCTCCTCCACGCGGATGTCGTGGGGGGCGTGGATGACGGTGGCGCGCATGCGTGGGGGTCCTTGCTGATCTCAGATGCTGATACTCCGCTCACGGTACGCCCCGGGGCCGGCGCCGGCGCATGGCGTACCCGGTGCGAGCGCTCCCAGGGTCAGCAGGAGCTGCGCCGCCACATAGGTGAGCATGATCCAGAAGTCGGGTGCGGGCAGCTGCGGCCAGTCCGCGATGCCGGTGGCGATCAGCCCGTCGGAGAGCAGGAAGAGCGCACCTCCGGCGGCGGCGCACCGGCCGAGGACGCCGGAGCGGTACGCCATGGCGGTGAGCAGCACGCTGTAGCCGGCCAGCGGGATCCGCAGTCCGGCCGGCAGCCCGCCCCAGATCAGGGTGACGAAGACGGCCAGGACGGCCGCGTACAGGAGGCCCGGCAGCAGGGCGCCGCGGGCCCGGCCGAAGAGCCGCAGGTAGCAGAGGTGCCCGGCCGCGAAGCAGCCCATGCCGATGAGGAAGGCGGTGTCGGCGTCGGCCAGCAGGAACACATCGCCGGCCCAGCCGAGGAGCAGCGCGGCGACCAGCGGCCGGGGCCCGCGCCGGGCGACGGCGTACCCGGCCAGCAGGGGCATCAGCAGGGGTTTGGCCACCAGGTGCGCGCCGGTGCCGCCGGCGAGGACCGCGACGAGGTCGACGGCGCAGGCGACCAGGAAGGCGATGAGCAGGGGGCGTGCGCAACGCTCCCGCCGGTCCGTGGACGGGCCGGCGCTCATCCGGTGCGTTCGGGTGCAGGGGTGGCCGCTGGCGCCCTCGCGGGGCCCGCGCCGGCCGGCTGCCAGCCCGGTCCGCAAAAGACCCGTCCGGCCCGCTCGCTCCAGCTGCCGGCCGCACGGACGTCGCGGGCGATGGCGGCGTACTCGTGGGTGGCGACGCGCAGCGGGTTGAACGTGTCGATGTTCTTGGTGAGCCCGAACACCGGCCGCTCCGTCTCCGCGGTGAAGGAGCCGAACCACCGGTCCCAGAGGATCAGGATGCCGCCGAAGTTCCGGTCGAGGTAGCCGCCCTGGGAGGCGTGGTGGACGCGGTGGTGGGAGGGCGTGTTCAGCACGTACTCGAAGGGCCGGGGCAGCTTGTCGACGCGTTCGGTGTGCACCCAGAACTGGTAGACGAGGTTGGCCGACGAGCAGAAGGCGAGCGCGGCCGGGTGGACTCCGCAGGCGATCAGCGGGAGGTAGAACGGCCAGACGGTCAGCGAGGTCCACGGCTGGCGCAGCGCGGTGGAGAGGTTGAACTTCCGGCTGGAGTGGTGGACCACGTGGCAGGCCCAGAGGATCCGGATGACGTGGTGGCCGCGGTGGGACCAGTAGTAGAAGAAGTCCTGTCCGAGCAGCATCAGCGGGACCGTCCACCACAGGACGGGCACGCGCAGCGGGGTCAGCTCGTACACCGCCGTGTAGACCGCGACGATGGGCACCTTCCACAGCAGGTCGAAGACCAGACTGCCCAGCCCCATGGTGATGCTGGTGGCGGCGTCCTTCGCCTCGTAGCCGGCGGCCTCCTCGTCGGGGTGGAAGTGGTGGAGCGCCATTTCCAGGACGGTGAGCAGGACGAAGGCCGGTATGGACCAGAGCACTACATCGGGCAGGTTCGGCGGCATGGCAGCACCGTAGAGCGGCGGGGCGACCCGGCACCAGACGTTGTTACCAACAAGTATGCGAGACGCGCTGTCAGCAATCTTTGGTGACTTCTGACAGCGCGATCGCCGTACGGCCCCTCACCGCGCTCCGTCCGTGCCCGCCCGGCCGTCAGCCCAACGGGGGCAGGTCCAGGTGTTCACGCAGGGTGGTGCCCCGGTATTCGGTGCGGTAGACGCCGCGTTCCTGGAGTTCCGGGACGAGCTTGTCGACGATGTCCGTGACGGAGGCCGGAAGCAGGTGCGGCAGGAGGTTGAATCCGTCGACGGCACGGGTCTCCACATAGCGGGTCCACTCGTCGGCGACGGCCCCAGGGGTACCGACGAACGACGGGTGCCCCGGGGACACTTCGAGCACCAGCTCGCGTATGGACAGGCCGCGTTCGGCCGCGAGCTCCCGCCACTTGCGGATCTGGGCCGACTTGCCGGTGCGGCGGTCGATGGAGATCGTGCCGCGTGAGGGGTCGAGTTCGCCCTCGCTCGGCTCGATGTCGGGGAGCGGGCCGTCGGGGTCGTAGGCGGACAGGTCGGTGCCCCAGTACTGCTCGAGGAAGGCGATGGCCCGCACCCCGTTGACCTGTTCGCCGCGCACCCAGCGTGCCTTCTCCTTCGCTTCGGCCGCGGTGTCGCCGAGTACGACGCTCGCTCCCGGCAGGATCCGCAGCGAGTCCGGGGTACGGCCGTGGCGGGCCAGCCGGTCGCGCAGATCGGCCGCGTAGGCAACGGCCTTGCCGTATTCGGTGTTGGCGGAGAAGACCACATCGGCATGGCGGGCGGCGAGTTCGCGGCCGCCGTCCGAGTCCCCGGCCTGGAACAGCACCGGCCGGCCCTGCCGGCTGCCCGGCACGGTGGCCTTCGCGCGCAGGGCCACGAGGTCGCCGTCCCGCTCCACCGGGCCGATCGAGCCGGGCCGTGCCCAGCTCGCCTCGCCGCCGTCGGCCGCGACGGCGTCCGGCGCCCAGGACGCCCACAGCTCCTTGGCGGCCTCGACGAACTGTCCCGCGCGCTCGTAACGGCGTTCGTGCTCCAGCCACCCTCCGTGCCGGAAGTTCGCCCCGGTCCAGGCGTTGTCGGTGGTGACGATGTTCCAGCCGGCCCGGCCATCGGAGAGCAGGTCCAGGCTGGCCAGCCTGCGGGCCAGGTCGGCCGGATAGTTGTACGTGGTGTTCTGGGTGGCCACCAGGCCGATCCGCTCGGTCACGGCGGCGAGCGCGGAGAGCTGCGTGATCGCGTCGGGCCGGCCCGCCACGTCGAGGTCGAAGACCTTGCCACGGTTCTCGCGTACCCGCAGGCCCTCGCCGAGGAAGAACGCGTCGAACAGGCCGCGTTCCAGGGCCCGTGCGATGTCGACGAACGTCTCGAACTCCGTGTGCGAGGGGGCTCCCGGATCTGTCCAGATCAGCTGGGAGCCGACGCCGGTGAAGAACACGCCGAGGTGGAGCCGGGGTCGGGGATTGCGTTCGGTCATGGCACTCATCTCAGGCGTTCGTGGCCGCGGCGGCGGCGTATCGGTTGACGGGACGGGCGAGGCCCAGCGTTTCGCGCAGCGTGGTACCGGCCCGGGGAACACGCCCCGGCGCCGCCCCGGTCACCGTCGGCAGCACCCGCTCCGCCAGAACCGGCAGGTCGACGGCGAGCACGGCCGGATGCAGCCTGACCCCGTCGACCGAATCGGCCAGCTCACGCAGCAGGTCCAGCAGTGACTCGGCGGAGCCGGCGTGGCGCAGCCGTCCGGACTCCGGCCGGCCGGCGGCGGCGTCCAGCTCGGCGAGCCGGTCCGTGGCCGGGACCGCCGCGTCGAGGACCACCTCCACCTCGGCGAAGACCAGCGGCGCACCCGCTTCCCTCGCCGTGGCCGCTCGGGCCGCGACCGCGGCGAGATCCGGCCGGCCGACCAGGACCACATCGGCGCGTGCGTCGGCGCCCAGCGCGTCAGGGGCCAGGACGACGATCTGTCCCTGCGGCGGACGCGGTGTGATCAGGGGCCCCTTGACGGTGAAGGACGCGCCTTCGAAGTCGATGTGGTGCACCCGATCCGAGTCCAGGAACCGGCCGCTCGCCAGGTCCTTGATGACCGCGTCGTCCTCCCACGAGTCCCACAGGGCGCGGGCGGTATCGATGACGTCGGCGGTCTCACGGGCGAGCGCGGCGGCGGAGAGTGCCGCTCCCCCGACGGTGGCGAGGTCGTCCCGGCCCGCCGCTGCACCGACCACCCAGCCGGCCCTGCCGTGCGAGGCGTGGTCCAGACTCGCCAGCTGGGTGGCGAGGTGGAACGGTTCCGTGGTGGCGACGTGCAGGGTGGGCGCGAGGCCGATCCGGTCGGTCAGGGGCGCGGCGTACGAGGCACGGGTCCCGGCCTCCAGCCGTCCTGCCGCAGCATGGCCCGTACCGGGCGGCAGCGGTGAGTCGGCGAAGGTGACCAGGCCGAAGCCCGCGTCCTCGGCGGCCGCCACCACCTCGCGCAGCGCGCGGGGGCCGAGGACGGCACCCGGTGGACGCCCGGAATGGCGCCAGGCGGCGGGGTGGGCGCCGTCGCCGTCTGCTTCCAGGGCCAGACGCAGTCCGGCGAACCCGGATTCGCGGTCAGTCATGGGGTGGTACCTCCGGTCGAAGTGGAGTCGGGGGCGTACGAGTTGGCAGGCGTTGGAGCGGGGGTGCGGGCCGGGGCGGCAGGGCGGGGAGCGGCCGGGTCGGGCAGGGGCGGCCGGGCGCCGGTCCGCTGCCGGGACAGCCACAGCGCCACCGTGAGTGCGGCGAGGACGGCTGCCGCGGCGCCCGACGCCATCCCCCAGCGCACCCCGGCGTGCTGGGACACCCAGCCGATCACCGGACCGCCGATCGGTGCTCCGCCCATCGAGATCACGGTGTAGACGGCCATCACCCGCCCGCGCATCGCGTCGCTGACCTCCGACTGGACGAAGGCGCTGACGGCCGTGTTGAGGGTCATCAGCATGAATCCGGCCGGCAGCAGCAGGGCGAGGAAGGTGACGTACGTCGGCATCGAGGCGGCCAGCACCTCACACAGCCCGAACAGCACCGCGCCGGTGACCACCGTGCGCACCCGGGGCGAGGCGCGACGCGTGGCCACGAGCGTTCCGGCGATCGTGCCGACGGACAGGGCGGTCGACATGAACCCGAGACCGCGCGAGCCGACGTCGAAGACCCGGCCGGCGAACAGCGTGAGGGTCGTGGAGAAGTTGAGCGCGAAGGTGGAGACGAGGCCGAAGACGGCGAAGACCGCGATCAGTTCGGGCCGCGACGCGACGTAGCGCAGCCCGGCCGCACCCCCTCCCACCCATGGGGGCCGCTCCGTGGCGGCCGGCCTCGGCTGGGGGCGGATGGTCAGCAGGCCGGCGAGGACCACCAGGAAGGAGACGGAGTTCACCGCGAAGACCCCGCCCGTGCCGATCAGGGCGATCAGCACTCCGGCGATCGCGGGGCCGATGAGCCGGGCCGCGTTCAGGGACAGGATGTTCAGCCCCGCCGCGTTGGTGATCAGCGGTCTCCCGACCAGCTCCGTCACGAAAGAGAGCCGGGCGGGGTTCTCCACCGTGAACACACAGCCCAGTCCGAACGACAACAGGTAGATCAGCCACAGCGGCGCGTTCCCGGACAGCACGGTGACCGTCAGGAGGAGCGCCTGCAGCGCGTACAGGGACTGTGCCCACAGGAGCAGGGCGCGCCGGTCGTACCGGTCGGCCAGCACCCCTCCCCACAGGCCGAACGCCAGGACCGGGGCGAACTGCAGCCCCGCCGCCCAGCCGACGGCGGTCCCGCTGTGCGTCAGGTTCAGCACGAACCAGTCCAGCGCCACCCCCTGCATCGCGGTACCGGTGTTGGAGATCAGGCCCGTGCTCCAGTAGATCCGGTAGTCACGCACCCGCAGCGCGGCGAACACGCCCGGTCGTGCGGTGCTCTTGGGCACCGTGGTCCTCTCGGTCAGGTGTGCGGGCGCGCCGGACGCCGCGATGGCCCGGCACGGGCTCGCGAAGGACGTCGGCACGGCAGAAGGGAGGGAGGGCGCGCGGCACACGCGGGCCTTCGCGGGGCGCGCTCAGACGGCGGCGCTGACCGGGGCGAGCAGTGCGTACGCGCTCAGCGGCGCGGAGACGTCCTCGGACACAGCGCGCTGCTCACCCGGAGGAGGTCGACATGACGCCGGGCGACCAGCAGCCCGACGACCCCGGCGTGGGGCGGCACGCGGTCCTCGCACTCGCGGGCGGATCGTGTCAGCATGCCGGTCACCTCACAGCCGTCGGGTCGGTCAGCGGCTCGACGGGAGCCCGCTGATACGTGTGATCTCTTCACGTTAGCCGTTCGGTCACGGTTCAACAATGGCGTCCCGAGGGCCCGCCAACGCTTCCTTCTCATACCGGTGTTCGAGCTGATACGTTGCGTGGCACCGTCCCTGGCGGACGATGCCACATGTGCGAAAGGACCGCGCCTCCCATGCCGTTCCAGCCGACTGACGCCGGGGCCACGCCTCCGAGCCGGGCTGCTGGTACGCGCTGCGCGGGATTCTTCCGGACCCGCCTCTCGGCCCGTCGGCACATCGATCTGCACCGCGTCTCCAGCGCCATCTGTCAGGCCTGACGTCATTACCGCCTGACCGGCCCGCTCACGGCCCTCGTGTACCTGCCCGCGCCCCTGTCCGGGCAGGTCACTCGCCGTGCCGGGTATCTCCCCCTTTTCCCTGGAGAAAACGCTGATGTCCGGACCACGTCCCCAGCGCCGCACCGCCCTGGCCTCACTCGCCGCCGTCACCGCCCTGTCGCTCTCGGCCACTGCCTGCTCCTCGTCGTCCGCGGACGACGCGGGCGGCTCGACACCGCACTCGGGGGGCCGGCTGACCTTCGCCCTGGCATCCGACCCGATCTGCGTCGACCCGCAGCAGGCAGGCAACAACGACGCGATCTACCCGGCCCGCCAGCTGGTGGACTCACTCACCGACCAGGACCCGAAGACGGGGAAGATCGTGCCCTGGCTGGCGAAGTCCTGGGAGGTGAGCAAGGACGCGAAGACGTTCACCTTCCACCTCCGCGAGGGGGCCACCTTCAGCGACGGCACCCCGGTCGACGCCGCCTCGGTGAAGAGCAACTTCGACGGCATCGTCGGGCTGGGAGCCAAGGCGGTACTCGGCAGCAGCTATCTGGGCGGCTACCGCAGCACCACCGTCATCGACGAGCACACCGCCGAGGTCCGCTTCTCCACTCCCAACGCGCAGTTCCTGCAAGCGACGTCGACCTTCACGCTCGGGTTGCTCGCCGAGTCGACGGTGAAGCTGCCGGCCGGCAAGCGGTGCACGGACAACCTGGTCGGTTCCGGACCGTTCACGCTCGTCGACTACACACCGAACAAGTCCGTGGAGGAGCGCCGGCGCCCGGGATACGCCTGGGGCTCGTCCCTGTGGAGCCACAAGGGGCCCGCCTATCTGGAGCAGCTGTCCTTCAAGGTGATCCCCGAGTCCGGGGTACGCACCGGCAGCCTGCAGTCCGGCCAGGTCGACGCGGTCGGCGGAGTGGCGCCGCAGGACGAGGCCGGGCTGGAGAGCGCCGGTCTCGCGGTGCGGAGCCGGGCCAACCCGGGGCTGCCGTTCGCGCTCTCGGCGAACGTGGCGCGGCCCATCACCAAGGACGTCAGGGTCCGGCAGGCGATCCAGAAGGCCGTCGACCGGCAGGAGATCGTCGACACGGTACTGAGCGGCAGCTACGAACCTGCCACGAGCGCGCTGGCGAGCACCACGGCCGACTACACCGACCTGGGCGACGCGCTCGGCCATGACGCCGCGGGAGCCGGGAAGCTGCTCGACGAGGCGGGGTGGCGGACCGGCTCGGACGGCATCCGTACGAAGAACGGGAAGAAGCTCGCCCTCAAGGTCGTGTGGGCGTCCAACTTCGGCCCCAACCAGACCGCCCTGGAGCTGATCCAGCAGCAGCTGAAGAAGGTCGGCATCGACATCACCCTCCAGTCCACCACCATCGGGGACTTCGTCTCGCTCCGGCAGAAGGGCGACTACGACTTCTCCTGGGGCAACTCGACACGGGTGGACCCCGACATCCTGCGTACGGGCTTCTCCGGGCGGCTGCTCAACTTCGGCCATCTCTCCGACAGCGAGCTGGACGGCGTCCTGGACAAGCAGGCCTCCGCGAGCGACCCGAAGCGTCGGGCGGCGTACGTGGCACAGGCCCAGAAGATCGTGCTGGACAAGGCCTATTCGATCCCGGCGTTCGAACTGACCACCGTCCTGGGCCTGTCGAAGAAGGTCCACGACCTGGACTTCGAGGCCTCGTCCAGGCTGCAGTTCCACGACACGTGGCTGTCATGAGGAAGTACCTGGCGCGACGGCTGGCGCAGTCGGTGTTCGTGCTCTGGGCGGCGTTCACCCTGTCCTTCGCGGTGCTGTACCTGCTGCCGGGCGACCCGGTGTCGATCATGGCGGCAGGCGGCGGCGAGACCAACGACATCGACCCGGAGCAGCTCGCCGAGCTGAGGAGGTCGTACGGGCTCGACAAGCCGGTCGTCGAGCAGTACGGCACACAGCTCTGGCACGCGGTGCAGGGGGACTTCGGCACCTCGGTGCAGAGCGGCGACCAGGTCGGGCACCTGATCGCCTCGAACCTGCCGCCCACCCTGGAGCTCACCTCGGCGGCCCTTGTGCTGGCGCTCGTCCTGGGCGCGGGCGTGGCGCTGCTGGGTACGTACACCCGGTGGCGCTGGCTGCGGCAGGTACTGCTGTCGCTGCCCGCGCTCGGTGTCTCCGCGCCGACGTTCCTGGTCGGCCTGGTGCTGGTGCAGCTCTTCTCGTTCCGGTGGGGGCTGCTGCCCGCCATCGGCAACGAGGGCTTCGCCGGCCTGGTCCTGCCGGTGATCACCCTGTCCCTGCCCACCGGCGCGGTCATCGCCCAGGTCTTCGCCAAGAGCCTGCGGACCACCCTCGCCGAGCCCTACGTGGAGACGGCGCTGGCCAAGGGCGCGAGCCGGGCACGCGTGCACCTGCGGCACGCCACCCGCAACGCGTCCATTCCCTCGCTGACGGTGCTGGGGATACTGACCGGCAATCTGCTGGCGGGCTCGGTGGTCGTGGAGACGGTGTTCTCCCGGACCGGGGTGGGGCGGATCACCGCCACGGCGGTGAGCGCCCAGGACATTCCGGTGGTCCAGGGTCTGGTGGTGTTCGGGGCGCTGGTGTTCGTGCTGGCGAATCTGGCGGTCGACCTCGTCTACCCGCTGCTCGATCCGCGGATCACGACGGCCGGGGCGGTGGCACCATGACCGAGCTCGCGACCGCCGAGGCGCTGACCGGTACGGCACGGGGCGGGCGCCGGACGCCGCAGGACCGCCCCGCCCGCGAGGGGGCGTGGCAACGGACACGGCGCCTGGCGCGGTTCCTGCTGCGCTCCCCCGGGCTGGTGCTGTCGGTCGTGCTGGTGGCGCTGGTGACCGTATCGGCTTTCCTCCCTGGCGTGTTCACCTCGCGGGACCCGCTGTCCGGGGTACCCAGGGAGAGGCTCCGGGGCCCCGGCGCGGATCACCTCTTCGGCACCGACCAGCTGGGCCGTGATCTGTTCGCCCGGGTGGTGCACGGCTCGGCGCTGTCGCTCCAGGCGACCGTGGTGGCGGTGGCCGTGGGCCTGGTGGTGGGATCGCTGCTGGGACTGCTGGCCGGGTACCTGGGCGGCCGTGTCGACGACGCCCTGATGCGCGTCGTCGATGTCCTGCTGGCCATCCCGAGCCTGCTGCTGTCGCTGGCCGTGGTGACCGCGCTGGGGTTCGGCACCGTCAAGGTCGCCGTCGCGGTGGGTATCGCCAGCGTGGCGAGTTTCGCCCGTGTCATGCGCTCCGAGGTGCTGAGGGTGCGTGGCGCGGTGTACGTGGAGGCGGCGCACTCCGCCGGGGCCCGACGGCTCTCGGTGCTGTTCCGGCATGTGCTGCCGAACTCCGCCGGCCCTGTGCTGGTGTACGCCGCCGTCGACTTCGGCGCCGTCATCCTGCAGGTGTCCACGCTCAGCTTTCTCGGCTACGGGGCCGTCCCGCCGACGCCCGAATGGGGCTCACTCGTCTCGGGCGGCCGCGACTACCTGGCCACGGCATGGTGGCTGACCACCCTGCCCGGTCTGACCATCGCGGCCACCGTACTGGCCGCCAACCGGATCTCCCGTGCGCTCGACGGGGAAGGCAGGGAGACACGATGAGCGACGAACCACTGCTCGACATACGCGGGTTGCGGGTGTCCTACCGCACCCGGTCGGGCATCGTGCCGGCCGTGCGCGGGGTGGATCTGACCGTCGGGGCGGGCGAAGTCGTCGCGGTGGTCGGCGAGTCCGGCTCAGGCAAGAGCACCACGGCGCACTCGGTCATCGGGCTGCTGCCGTCCGGTGGCGCGCTGGACGCCGGTCAGGTGCTCTTCGGCGGTGTCGATCTCGCCCTGGTGAAGGACAGGGAACTCCGGGCCCGGCGCGGCCGGGACATCGGGCTGATCCCGCAGGACCCGATGGTGTCGCTCAACCCCGTGCAGCGCGTCGGGGCGCAGGTCGCCGAGGTGCTCCTGATCCATGGGCTCGCCGACCGGGACACCGCGGCGGCGCAGGCCGTGGAGATCCTCGGGCAGGCCGGTCTGCCCGAGCCGGAGGTGCGGGCCCGGCAGTATCCTCACGAGCTCTCCGGCGGGATGCGGCAGCGGGTGCTCATCGCCATAGCGGTGGCCGCCCGGCCCCGGCTGGTGATCGCCGACGAGCCGACCAGCGCCCTGGACGTCACCGTGCAGCGGCAGATCCTGGACCACATCGGAAGCCTCACCCGGGAGTCGGGCACAGCCGTCCTGCTGATCACCCACGACCTCGGGGTCGCGGCGGACCGGGCGCGGCGGATCGTGGTCATGGCCGGGGGCGAGGTCGTGGAGACGGGTTCCACGGAGCAGGTGCTGAACGCCCCGCGGCATGCCTATACGCGGCAACTGCTGGCCGCCGCACCGAGTCTGGCGGGCGGCCGGCTGGTGACCCGGCGCCGGGATGCCTCCGGACCGTCCGGCGTCCCGGCGGGCCGGGCGCCGGCCGGCCCGCGCAGCGCCGACACGGCCCAGGACCTCGTCGTCGTACGTGACCTCGTGAAGACGTTCCCGCTGCCCGCCGGGGCGGGACCGGGCGGGGCACGGGCCCTGCGGGCCGTCGACGGGGTCAGTTTCGGTATCGGCCGCGGTGAGACGTTCGCGCTGGTCGGGGAGTCGGGTTCCGGCAAGTCCACCACGGCGCGGCTCGTGGTGCGGCTGGCGGATCCGTCGGAGGGCGGCGTCACCTTCGACGGGCAGGACATCACCCGGCTGCGCGGCGGCGCACTGCGCAGGCTGCGGCGGCGGATGCAGATCGTGTACCAGAGCCCGTACGCGTCGCTGGACCCGCGCCAGTCCGTCGCGGAGGTGATCGCCGAGCCGCTGCGGGCGTTCGGCGTCGGCAGCCGCGGGGAGCGGTCGCGACGGGCGTCCGAGCTACTGGAACGGGTGTCGCTGCCGGTCTCGGTGCTGCGTCGCAGGCCGTCCGAACTGTCCGGCGGGCAGCGGCAGCGGGTGGCCATCGCGCGGGCGCTCGCGCTGGAACCCGATCTGGTCGTGTGCGACGAGCCGGTGTCGGCGCTGGATGTGTCCGCGCAGTCCCAGATACTGGAGCTGCTCGTGGATCTCCAGCGTGACCTGGGCCTGAGCTACCTCTTCATCTCCCACGACCTGGCCGTGGTGCGCCAGATCGCCGACCGGGTGGGTGTGATGCGGCACGGACGTCTGGTCGAGACGGGCACCACGGACGACATCTTCGCGGCGCCGGCCGATCCGTACACGAAGGAGCTGCTCGCCGCGATCCCCGGCAGGCGGCAGGCGACCGCCGCCCCCTGGACCCCGGGTGCCCCGGGCGCGGCCCCGACGCAAGGAGCACTGCATTGGACGTCAACGCATCCCTGACCGACGTGGTCGGCAACACACCGCTGGTGCGGCTGAACCGGGTCACCGGCGCGATCCCCGCACCCGTCTACGTAAAGCTGGAGTACGTCAATCCGGGCGGCAGCGTGAAGGACCGCATCGCCCTGTCGATGGTGGAAGCCGCCGAGGAGGCAGGGCAGTTGCTGCCGGGCGGCACCATCGTCGAGGCCACCTCGGGCAACACGGGGGTGGGCCTGGCCATGGTCGCCGCGCAGCGCGGCTACCGCTGCGTCTTCGCGATCCCGGAGAAGAGCAGCGCGGAGAAGATCGCCGTGCTGCGCGCCTACGGTGCCGAGGTCATCGTCTGCGCCGGCGACGTGCCCCGCGAGCACCCCGGTCATGTGCACTCCGTGGCCGACCGCGTGGCCGCGGAGACGCCGGGCGGCTGGCTCGCGAACCAGTACGACAACCCCGCCAATCCCCGGGCCCACTACCGCACCACGGGGCCGGAGATCTGGCGGCAGACCGACGGGCTCATCACTCACCTGGTGTCCGGGATCGGCACCGGCGGCACCATCACCGGGACCGGCGAGTACCTCAGGGAGGTGAGCGGCGGCCGGGTGACGGTCGTCGGAGCCGACCCGGAGGCCTCGCTCTACTCCGGCGGTGACGGAAGCCCGTACGACGTGGAGAGCATCGGCCGGTTCCGCCACCCCGAGACGGTGGACGACACCTGGCCGCAGTCCTACCACCCGGCGGTGGTGGACCGGTTCGAGCGGATCAGCGACCGCGACTCCCTGCTGACCGCCCGGCAGCTGGCCCGGGAGGAGGGGCTGCTGGTCGGCGGGTCCGCGGGCACCGCGGTCGCCGCCGCCCTGCGGGTGGCGGCCGAACTGGGCCCGGACGACCTGATGGTGGTGCTGCTGCCGGATTCCGGCCGCAACTACCTCTCCAAGGTCTTCGACGACGACTGGCTCCGCGGGCTCGGTCTGCTGGACGACGAAGTGGCCGCCGGCCCGGCGCTCCCCGCTGGCGGCCGGATCCCGGACGGTGCCCGGTGAACGCGGACCGGCCGTCGGACACGCACGTCCTGCCGCCGGGCGGCCCCTCCGGGGTCCCGGGACCGCGCGGAGCCCCCGCCGCGGCGCTGAAGGACCGTACGGGCGGCCGGCCGTTCACCACCGAGGCCGGGCCGGCGCCCGCCGGTGGCGGCGCCCCGCGGTGGGCGGCCACCACCTGGGACCATCCCGACGCACTGGCCCTGCGCGACCGGATGGACGTCGAACTGCGGCCTCGTTACGCGCCCTTCGACGCCCAGCGCGCGGGCCGGCGGCCGGGACCGCCGACCGCCGGGGAGATCGCCGTCACCTGGCTCGCGTACGAGGGCGGAAGGCCCCTGGCGACCGCCTCCCTGAGGCTGCTCACCCAGCCGGACGGCGGGGGCCGCTACGAGGTCAAGCGCGTCTACGTGCACGAGGAGCACCGCGGTCGCGGTCTGGCCAGGGCCGCGCTCGAAGCGGTGGAGTCCAGTGCCCGCGCGCTCGGCGCGACCCGGCTCTCCCTGCAGACCGGAAAGCTGCAGCCGGAGGCCATGGGGCTCTACGAACGGCAGGGCTGGCGCCGTATCCCCTGCTACCCGCCCTACGACACCGACCCGTTCAGCGTCTGCTACGGCAAGGACCTCTGACACCTCCGGGCCGGCGAGCGGCCGGTCCGGCTCACCACACCACACGCAGGAGCGAGCATGACCGTCCAGGAAGCCGGCCAGGTGGATTTCGTCAAGGACTGGGAGCGGTGGCACCGCGCGCACGAGGAGGTGCTCGCCGGACCGCACGGGTTCCTCGCCATCACGAGCCTGCACTGGCTGAGCTCCGGACCGACCCGCTTCGAGGACGCCCCGGGGGCCTGGTCGAGCACGCCCGAGGGGGTGGTGGTCGAGCTTGCGGACGGCGAGGAACTCACGGTCGACGGCGCGACGGTGAGCGGCCGGTACGACTTCGGTGTCATCGGCGAGCGGGAGAGCCTGTACCCCGGCTCCGGCGACGCGGTGATCGAGGTCGCCAAGCGCGGCGGACACGACATCCTGCGTCCCCGTCACCCCGGCAACCCGCTGCGTACCGCGTTCACCCGGACCCCCGCGTACGCCCCGTCCCCCCGCTGGGTGCGCGCCGGCCGCTTCGTTCCGTTCGACGCACCGCGCGCGGTGACCGTCGGCGCGGCGGTCGAGGGCCTTGAGCACGTCTACGACTCCCCCGGCCAGGTCGAGTTCGAGCTGGCGGGCACGGTGCACCGGCTCACGGTGTTCAACGGCAGGGCCGCCGGAAGCCTGACGGTGCTGTTCACCGACGAGACCTCGGGGGTGACCACCTACGCGGCGAACCGCTCCCTCCAGATCGCGCCCCCCGACGCCGAGGGTGTGGTGACGCTCGACTTCAACCGTGCCGCGAATCTGCCCTGCGCCTACACGGACCTGGCGACGTGCCCGCTGCCGCCGGCGGAGAACCGGCTGCCCGTCGCTGTCGAGACGGGCGAGAGGATCCCCCTGGAGCGCGGCGGAAAGCCCTGAGCAGTACGGCTGCCCGGCCCGTCCCGGCCACCGGGTCGAGCCGGGCCCGGGACGTACGCCCTGCCCCCTGCTCCTACACCCCCGCCGCCCCCAGCAGCTCCCCGGCCGCGTACGTCACCGCCATCGCCACCGCTCCCCCGCCCATGTTCCGCAGCACCGCCGGGCCCACCGCCGCGTCGCCCAGCCGGGCGCTCCACCAGCCCGTCACGGCCAGCGCGGCGAGCACCGACAGGACGGTCACCGGAAGCCGCAGCGACGACGGGGGCAGCACGATCGCCAGCAGGGGCAGCAGCGCGCCGGCCGTGAACGCCAGGAAGCTGGCGCCCGCCGCGTGCCAGGGGTTGGTCAGGTCGTCCGGGTCGATGCCGAGCTCGACCTCCGCGTGGGCGCGCAGCGCGTCGCGTTCGGTGAGCTGGACCGCGGCCTCGCGGGCGACCTCGCGGCTCAGGCCCTTGCCCTCCAGCAGCCCGGTGAGCTCGGCGAGTTCCGCCTCCGGGGTCTCCTGGAGCTCCCGTTTCTCCATCGCCAGCGCGGCCTTCTCCGAATCGCGCTGGGTGGAGACCGATACGTACTCGCCCGCGGCCATCGACATGGACCCGGCCAGCAGCCCGGCCAGGCCGGCCGTGAGGAGCGTTCCGCGGTCGTCGGTGGCCCCGGCGACGCCGACGACGAGGCCCGCCGTGGAGACCACGCCGTCATTGGCGCCGAGGACCGCGGCGCGCAGCCAGTTGAGCCGGGCGCCCAGACCGGTGTCGTGCGGTTCGTCGTGCGCCGGGGTATCCGTCATCCGGGGATGGTCTCATCCCCCGCGGTCACCAGACGCGTACCGACCCGCCCGGCGCGAAGGCCGGACTGGTGGCGTCCGGTGGGGCCTCCTTCAGGGGCTCGGCGATCTCGTCCACCGTCGGGCCCACCTCCGCCGCGACGCGGTCCAGTGCAGGCAGGTCGAATCCGTAGACGCGGGCGGCGTTGCCCCCGGTCATGGCGGCGATCTCGGCCGGCGGCAGTCCGGCGTACGCGATCCGCAGTGCCTCGCGCGAGTACGGGGCGGTGCCCTCGTCGTGCGGGTAGTCGCTGCCCCACATGATCTTGTCGAGGCCGATCCGGTCGCGCAGCGGCACTTCGTGCGGGCGCATGAAGCTCGCGCCGACGAAGCAGTTGTCGCGCCAGACCTCGCTGGGGCGGGCGCCCATCGAGTCCGCGAGGCCCGCGCCGAACCTGGACTCGGCGGTGGCCGCCCGGGAGGCCGCCGCGACCAGGCGGCCGTGGTAGTAGTCGAGCATCTCCACGACGCCCGGGATCCAGCCGGAGCCCTGTTCGGTGAGGACCAGCTTCAGCCCGGGGTGGCGGCGGAACGCCCCGCCGAAGATCAGGTGCCACAGCGCCCGGTGCGAGAACCAGGTGGTCTCCACCATGAAGACGGCGCGGGCCGCGGGTTCGTCGCCCAACGGCGGTGATGCGGAACCGCCGTGGTGGTTGACCGGTACGTCCAGCTCCGCGCAGACCGCCCAGAGCGGGTCGTACGCCGGGGAGTGCAGTTCGGGTACACCGGAGCCGGGTGGGGCGCCGGGCAGCAGGATGCCGCCGGTGAGTCCGGCCTCCTTGGTGCGGCGGACCTCGCGGACCGCGTCGGCCGGGTCGTTGAGGAGGATCTGCGCGACGCCCGCCCGACGGCCGGGGGCGGCCGCGCAGAAGTCGGCGAGCCAGCGGTTGTGGGCGCGCAGCCCGGCCCAGCGCTGTTCGTACTCCGCCCGGGAGGGCGCGGGGGCCATCAGCGAGGCGGAGGGGAAGAAGGGCGGGATGGTGTTGGGGAAGACGACCTCGGCGACGATGCCGTCCGCCTCCAGGTCGGCGAGGCGGCGGTCCGAGTTCCAGTTGCGGTCGGCGGTGTCGGCGACCAGGTCCTCGTACGGGTTGACGTAGGTGGCCGCCCAGGCGTCGAAGTCGTCGTGGTGCTCCGCCTCCAGGTAGGGCCTGTAGTCGAGGAGGTCGGCGCCTGCGTGGCAGTCGGCGGAGATGACTGTGTAGCGGTCCGTCATGACGCCCCCAGGACCGGGAAGTCGTGGTCGGTCAGCCAGTGGCGGCCGACCTCGCGCGAGCGGGCCCAGGAGGCTTCGACGGCTGCCTGGTCGGCGCTCTGGCCGAGGTCGGCGGGGGTGGGGCCGATGCGCGCCGCCAGCGGGGCGAGCCTGTCCGTGTCGAAACCGAAGACCTCGGCGGCGGCCAGTCCCAGCATCCGGCGGGTCTCGGTGACGGGGATGTCGTGGAAGGTGTCGCGCAGCCAGTTCGCGGTGTTCGGCCAGGTGCCCTCGGGGTGCGGGAAGTCGCTGCCCCAGAGGATGTTGTCGACGCCGATCTCGTACCGCTGGGCTAGCTCGCGGCGTTTGGTGTTGGTGGCGCAGACGAACACCTGGCGGTCGAGGTACTCGTGCGGTGGGCGCCTCAGTTCGGCGAACGGGGAGAGTTTCTTCCCGCCGTGGGCGCCGAGGTAGAGCCGGTCCATGAACCACAGGAGGTTCGGCAGCCACCAGCAGCCGGACTCGGCGACGCCGAACCTCAGCCCGGGATGGCGTTCGAAGGCGCCCGACCAGAGGAGGAACCAGAGCGGGCGCGAGGGCCACCAGGTGACCTCGGAGACGTAGATCCCGAGGTGGTCTCCGTACTCGTGGCGCGGGGCCGCCCCGGAGTGGGTGACGATCGGCATCCCGGTCTCGGCGGCTGCCGCCCAGACGGGGTCGTAACGGCGGTCGTGGTACGGGGCCTTGTCCACCCACATGGAGGGGATCATCAGGGCGCCGAGGCCGGACTCCTTCGCCCGGTGGATCTCGGCGACGACCCGGCCGGTCTCACCGGTGACGGGCAGCAGGGCGACCCCGCAGTGGCGTTCGGGGTGCTGGGAGACGAATTCGGCGAGCCAGCGGTTGTGGGCCTGCGCACCGGCCATGCCCAGTTCCGGGTCCTGGTCGCCGGAGAGACCGAGGCCGACGCCGAAGGGGGCGGCGGTGCGGCTGTCGACGGCGTCCGCGTCGGGGAAGACGACCTCGGCGGCCACTCCGTCGCCGTCGAGTTCCTTGAGCCGCTGGGTGGCGTCCCAACCACCCCTGAGACCTTCCTCGTTGTCCAGGAACCACTTGTCGGCGAAGGCCTCGTTGCGGACCCCGAGGCGGGTCATCTCCTCGCGGCGGCGGTCGCGGCCGGCGAGGAAGTCGTCGAAGTCGCGGTGGAAGCGGCTGTCGAGGTAGGGCCGGTACTCCTCGGTGGGCAGTCCGGCGTGGCAGTCGGAGGAGATGATCAGGTACGGGTCGTCGGTCATCGCCCACTCCTCAGTCGAGTACGAACTTCTCCAGGTAGGACGGGTTGGCGCGGTCGAGCATCGACCGCGATCTGGCGCGGATCTGCCGGTCGCTGTGCTCGCTGTCCGGCAGCATCCAGAAGCGGTCGGCGCGGATGCCGTCCACGACGGTCGCGGCGACGTCCTCGACGGGGGTGAACTCCACCTCGTGGCCCGCCGACCGCATCGCGCTCTCCCACTGGTCGAGGCTGCGGTACGGGGTCCTGCGCGGGCGCTCCTTGGCGTACCGCTCGGGCCGGTTGCGGTGGGACTCCCACAGTCCGGTGCGGAGCATGTGCGGGCCGGGGAAGAGGACCGAGGCGCCGACCGCCGCCTCCTCCGCCCGCAGATGCGCGTACAGCGATTCGGTCATGGTGACGACGGCGGACTTGGTGACCGCGTACACGGAGGCGGTGGGCAGCGGGGCGATGCCGCCGTCGCCCGAGGAGGTGTTGACGACGTGGCCGGGGGCGCCGCCTTCGAGCATGCGGGGCACGAAGGCCTGGATGCCGTGGAAGACACCCCAGACGTTGACGGCGAAGGCCCACTTCCAGTCGTTGGGCTCGTGCTCCCACATCCGGCCCTCGGCGCCCGACCCGACCCCGGCGTTGTTGCACAGCACGTGGACGGCGCCGAAGGCGTCGTACGCGGCGTCGGCGAGTTCCTGCACGGAGTCGCGTTCGCTGACGTCGACGGCCCGCGCCAGCACCCGTGCGCCGCCCTCGTGCAGTTCGGCGGCGGCCGTGGCGAGTGCGCCCTCCTCGACGTCGGCGAGCACGACGTTCAGTCCCTCGGCCGCGAACCGGCGGGCCATCGCGAGGCCGATACCGCTCGCGGCCCCGGTGACGACGGCGGTCCGCCCCTCCTCCAGTTTCATCGGACGCTCCCTTCGGGCGGTCCGTCGTGGATCTGCTGCGGATCGTCGTAGCGCTGGTGGACGTACGGCAGCAGCGCGGCGGCACTCACCCGCTCCACCGCCCTGCCCCGCTGGTCGCTGGTCTTCTCGCCGATGGTGAGTTCGACCAGCCGGCGGACGGGGAGGTCGGCGACCGGGTCGTACATCGACTCGCGCAGCACCACGTCGCCGGTGACCCTCTCCAGCCTGCGGACCTTCTCGTGCCGGGTGCAGTGGATCAGTACGGGCCCCGAGTCGAAGCCCTCGCCGTCCACGGCGGGCAGGAACTTGAAGTAGAAGTCGAGCTTCGTGGCCGGTTCGGGCAGCGGGAGCGGTTCGCCGACCGCGCCCCGGATCTCGACGAAGGCGATGCCGTGGCGGACGAGCCGGGCGCGGACGACGAGGCCCTCGCGTTCGACACCCACCTCACCGAGCTTCTTCGGTTCGCCGAACACCTCCCGGCCGCCTGTCAGCGCCCGTTCGTGGGTCATCGGCATGACCAGCGGGTACCAGCCCTCGTGTCCGTCGTGGACGGCGGCGACGGAGACGGCGCCCGCGCCGAGCGGATAGCCGGGCAGATCGACCTTGCTGATGCTCGCCCGGACGAGCGGGCGCCCGGAGGGTTTCAGGGGCGGCGGCAGGACGGCCGCCACGGCGTCGGGGTCGCTCTCCCAGACGGCTGTGACGCCGGTGGACCAGATGTCGGGGAGCCTGGAGCGGGCCTCGCGGGATGCCGCGATCTCCGCCTCGGTGCGCGCGCCGTACCGTACCCGTGCCATGCGGTGCCACCCTTCTCGGTCGTCCGCGACCCGGCTCTCCCCGGGCCTGTAACACAGTTACACCGGGGACGATGAAGGGTAAATAGCCGTGCGTGTAACGGAGTTCTGGACCAGGAGGAGCTGTGGCGCGATCGGCGCTGACCCGTGAGGAGGTCCTCGCGACCGCTGCCGCCCTGGTGCGCCGGCACGGTCCGGGAACCCTCACCATGCGCAGGCTGGCCGCCGAGCTGGGCACCGCCGTCACCTCGATCTACTGGCATGTCGGCAACCGCGAGTCGCTGCTGGACGCCCTCGTGGAGCGGACGGTCCAGGAGATGGGGACCCTGCGTCCCACCGGCCGGGCCCCGGCCGCCCGGATCGTCTCGGTGGCCCGAGGGCTGCGGCGGGAGCTGCGGGCCCGCCCGCATCTGATCGCGATGGTCCACGAACGCGGGCTGACGGAACGGATGTTCCTGCCGGCTCAGCAGGCGCTCGTCCACGAGGTGCACGCGGCCGGGCTGCGCGGCGCACGGGCGGCGGGAGCGGTCCGGGCGGTGCAGTTCCACACCGTCGGCTTCCTGCTGGTGGAGCGCAACCGGGAGCGGTCCCCCGTCCAGTCACCCGCCGAGGGTGATCTGTGGAGCGCCTCGACGGCCGGCGGCGATCCGGCGCTGGCCCGCGCGCTGGCCCGCCCCGCCGATCCGGACCGGCTGTTCGACACCTCCGTACGGGCGCTGGTGGACGGACTGCTGGCCGGCTCCGGAGCGCCGGGAGGGGAGCGGGGGTGACGGCCGGATGCGGGGACTGTCGGTCGTGGCCCGTATTCTCTGTGACCATGCTCGACGACCGCCAGACCGCAGCACCGTGGCCGACCGCCTACCCGCAGGGGTACGCGGTCGTCGACGTGGAGACCACCGGCCTCGCACGGGACGACCGGATAATCTCCGCCGCCGTCTACCGCCTGGACGCGCAGGGCAACGTCGAGGACCACTGGTACACCCTGGTCAACCCGGAGCGGGACCCCGGCCCCGTCTGGATCCACGGGCTGACCAGTGATGTGCTCGAAGGCGCCCCGCTCTTCCCGGAGGTGGCCGCCCAGTTGTCCGAGCGGCTCACCGACCGCGTCCTCGTCGCGCACAACGCGGCCTTCGACTGGTCGATGATCGCCCGGGAGTACGCACGGGCCGCGGTGATCGCCCCGGTCCAGCAGCGGCTGTGCACCATCGCGCTCTCCAAGGAGCTGCGGCTGCCCTTGCCCAACCACAAGCTGGAGTCGCTCGCCGCACACTTCGGAGTCGTGCAGCAGCGCGCGCACCACGCGCTGGACGATGCCCGGGTGCTGGCCGAGGCGTTCCGTCCGAGCCTGCACGCGGCGGCGCGGGGCGGGGTGCGACTGCCGCTGCTGGAGTGCCGGCCGCTGACCGAGTGGTCGGACTCGCCCGTCACCCCGCGCGTCGGCTACCAGGCCTCGTACGGCGGCGGCCAGGCGAGCTGGCGCCCCTCGCGCAAGCGTCCGGCCTGCCCGTACCCGAACCCCGGGCGGTACGAGAAGGACAAACCACTCATGCAGGGCATGCGGGTGGCGTTCTCCGGGGACACCTCGATCGACCGCGAACTGCTGGAGGACCGGGCGGTGGAGGCCGGGCTGCACGTGGCGACCAGCGTCTCCCGGCTGACGAGCCTGCTGGTCACCAACGACCCGGACGCGGCGACGTCGAAGACGGTGAAGGCGAAGTCGTTCGGCACCCCGATCCTGGAGGAGAGCGCGTTCACCCATCTGCTGCGCGACGTGGCCCCGGCGGCGAAGGCCCCGGCGGCGGCGCCGTCATCGGAGTGAACCGGGGGCGACTCGCCCGCACACCGCTCGCCCGCCGCCGCCTCGCGTCACACCCTGTGGCGCATGG
Organism: Streptomyces sp. NPDC127177; assembly: GCF_042672475.1. NCBI lineage: Bacteria > Bacillati > Actinomycetota > Actinomycetes > Kitasatosporales > Streptomycetaceae > Streptomyces > Streptomyces sp. NPDC127177. The sequence goes on along the minus strand of NZ_JBHXUW010000046.1, from coordinate 37,958 downwards.
CACGTTGTGAGGTTTGCGGAAACGACTACGGGATGTCCTTCGAGGTGCACGCGCAGGGCGCGGTGCACGTCTTCGACTGCTTCTCCTGCGCCATCCACCGCATGGCGCCGATCTGTGAGCACTGCCGGGTCCAGGTCATCGGCCAGGGTGTCGAGGTCGACGGGCACTGGTTCTGCGGCGGCCACTGCGCCCGCGCGGAGGGGAAGGTGGGCATCATCGACAAAGTCTGAGCACCGGGCGCCACACCCCTTCCCCGACCCCCTCCGCGATGCACCCCATGACGCAGTTGTACCGTCATGGGGTGTACCGCTTCCTGTTGACCCGGCAGTGGCTGATCCTCGCCCTCCTCGCCCTCGTCATGATCCCCACGATGATCGAGCTGGGCTTCTGGCAGCTGCACCGGCACGAGCACAAGGTCGCGCAGAACTCCCTGATCTCGCACAACCTCAAGGCGAAGCCGGTCCCGGTCGCCTCGCTCACCTCCCCCGGCCACGTCGTGCCGCGCTCGGACTACTGGCGCGCGGTGAAGGCCACCGGGACGTACGACGAGAAGCACCAGGTCGTGGTGCGCCGCAGGACCTCCACCGACGGCAGCATCGGCTTCCATGTGCTGGTCCCCTTCGATCTCAAGGGCGGCGGCACGGTCATGATCAACCGCGGCTGGGTGCCCACCGCCGACGACCAGCGCGCCTTCCCCGACGTACCGGCCGTACCGAAGGGCGAAGTGACGGTCACCGGACGGCTCAAGGCCGACGAGACGACGGGCAGCAGCGGCATCAAGGACCTCTCGGACCTGCCGGACCGCCAGGTGATGCTGATCAACAGCGCCCAGCAGGCCAAGCTGCTCTCCCGGCCGGTGCTCGGCGGCTACCTGGAGCAGACCGGCCCCGTTCCCTCCCACGACGTCCCCGAGCTGATCGAGGCTCCCGACGACAGCTCCATCGGCCCGCACATGGCGTACGCCGTGCAGTGGTGGCTGTTCGCGGCCGGCGTCCCGGTCGGCTACGTGGTGCTGGCCCGCCGCGAGAAGCGCGATCTGGTGGCGGCAGCGGCCGAGGCCGCGGCACGGACCGATGCGGCCGAGCCCGGGACGCCCGAGCCCGCCAAGGCCTGACGGGGCGTCGGCACCGTCGCCCGCCGGGGTGACTCCCGCCTCACGTCGCGCGACGGCTGCTTAGCGAGGGCCGTGTTCGGGAACACGCCAGAACGTGACCCCACGCATCGAGGACTACGCCATCATCGGCGATCTCCAGACCGCCGCCCTCGTCGGAAAAAACGGTTCTGTCGACTGGCTCTGTCTGCCCCGCTTCGACTCGGGCGCCTGCTTCGCCGCACTGCTCGGCGACGAGGACAACGGCCACTGGCGCATCGCCCCGAAGGGCGCGGACACCTGTACCCGGCGCGCCTACGCGGGTGACTCCCTCGTCCTGGAGACCTTCTGGGAGACGCGCACCGGCACGGTCAAGGTCATCGACTTCATGCCGCAGCGCGACCAGGAACCCGATGTGATGCGGATCGTCGAGGGCGTCAGCGGCACCGTGGACATGAGCTCCGTGCTCCGGCTGCGCTTCGACTTCGGCTCCGTGGTGCCGTGGATGCGCCGCTCGCAGGGCCACCGGGTCGCGGTCGCGGGGCCCGACTCCGCCTGGCTGCGCAGCGAGCCGCCGGTCAAGACGTGGGGCCAGCAGTTCTCCACCTGTTCCTCGTTCAGCGTCTCGGCCGGGGAGAAGGTGGCGTTCGTGCTGACCTGGCACCCCTCGCACTCGCCCAGGCCCGATCTCGTCGACCCGTACGAGGCGCTGGAGAACACCCTGACCGACTGGGCCGAGTGGTCCGCCCGCTGCAAGTACCAGGGGCCCTACCGGGATGCGGTGATCCGTTCACTGATCGTCCTGAAGGCGCTCACCTACGCTCCGACGGGCGGCATCGTGGCCGCTCCCACCACCTCGCTGCCCGAGGAGATCGGCGGCGTACGGAACTGGGACTACCGCTTCTGCTGGCTGCGGGACTCCACGCTCACCCTCGGCGCGCTGGTCTCGGCCGGCTATCTGGAGGAGGCCGAGGCCTGGCGGGACTGGCTGCTGCGGGCCGTCGCCGGGGACCCGGCCGATCTGCAGATCATGTACGGGCTCGCGGGCGAGCGCAGACTGCCCGAGTCGGAGCTGCCGTGGCTGCGCGGCTACGAGCACTCAGCCCCCGTCCGGATCGGCAACGCCGCGGTCCGTCAGCGTCAGCTCGACGTGTACGGCGAGGTCATCGACTCGCTCCGGCTGGCCCGCGACGCGGGTCTGGGCGACAAGCCGCACGCCTGGAACCTCCAGCTCAGCCTGCTCGGCTTCCTGGAGTCCACCTGGCGTGAGCCGGACGAGGGGCTGTGGGAGATCCGCGGACAGCGCCGCCACTTCGTCCACTCGAAGGTGATGGCCTGGGTGGCGGCCGACCGGGCCGTGCGGAGCCTGGAGGAGGACCCGGCGCTGACCGGCGACGCCGACCGCTGGCGGGCGATGCGGGACGCCGTGCACCGGGAGGTCTGCGAGAAGGGGTACGACCCCGTGCGCAACACCTTCACCCAGTCCTACGGCTCACGGGACCTGGACGCGGCGACGCTCCTGATCGCCCGGACCGGGTTCCTGCCGCCGGACGACCCGCGCGTCGTGGGCACCGTCGAAGCGGTCCGGGACGAGCTGGGCAACGGCGGTCTGGTCCGCCGCTACAGCACGGACGGCGCCTCCATCGACGGGCTGCCGGGCGGCGAGGGCGCCTTCCTGGCCTGCTCGTTCTGGCTGGCGGACGCCCTGCGGCTGATCGGACGCACCGAGGAGGCCACCGAACTCTTCGAGCGGCTGCTGGCACTCCGCAACGACGTGGGGCTGCTCGCCGAGGAGTACGACACCGCCGCCGCGCGTCAGCTCGGCAACTTCCCGCAGGCCTTCAGCCACATCGGTCTGGTGGGCACGGCCGTCGCGCTGGCCGAGGCACGGACCCTGGAGGACGCGGCCGAGGACGAGGCGGCAGGATAGAGCCATGGATCTTGGACTGAAGGACCGCGTGTACATCGTCACCGGTGCGACCCGGGGGCTGGGCAACGCCACCGCGCACGCCCTGGCGGCCGACGGCGCGAAGGTGATCGTCACCGGCCGGGACTCGAAGCGTGCCGAGGAGGCCGCCGCCGCACTGGGGCCGGACGCGGCGGGCATCGCCGCGGACAACGGCGACCCGGCCTCGGCGCAGCGGCTGGTGGACGCCGCGCACGAGCGGTTCGGCCGGCTCGACGGCATCCTCATCAGCGTCGGCGGACCGGCGCCCGGTTCCGCCGCGGACAACACCGACGAGCAGTGGCGGTCGGCCTTCGATTCGGTGTTCCTGGGCGCGGTGCGCCTGGCCCGTGCGGCCGCCGCTGTGCTCGGTGACGGCGGTGTCATCGGCTTCGTGCTCTCGGGCTCCGTCCACGAGCCGATCGCCGGACTGACCATCTCCAACGGCCTGCGCCCCGGCCTCGCCGGATTCGCCAAGTCACTGGCCGACGAGGTCGGCCCGCGCGGCATCCGGGTGGTGGGTGTGCTGCCGGCCCGGATCGACACGGACCGGGTACGCGAACTGGACGCGCTCTCGGGCGACGCGGAGGCCTCCCGCACGGCCAACGAGGCGCGCATCCCGCTGCGCCGCTACGGCACCCCGGAGGAGTTCGGCCGGACCGCGGCCTTCCTGCTCTCGCCTGCCGCCTCGTATCTGACCGGCATCATGGTCCCGGTCGACGGCGGCTCCCGGCACGGCTTCTGATCCGGCCTCCCGCGCGCCGGGCGGGCCGGTACGCCCGTGGCCGCACGTACGACGCCGGGCGGGCCGGGTGTCCCGGCCCGCCCGGCGTCCTCGAACCGCCGTACCGCCCGTCAGTTCGTCAGTTCACCCGCTCCGCACGGTGCTTGACCGCCTTCAGCCGTACCTCGGCGGGCAGCCGGTCCAGCCCGGCGGAGTCACGGCCGTGGGCCAGTACCTCGTCGGCCAGCCGACCGAGCGCCGCGTCCGGCGCCGCGTGCGGCTCCATCAGCATCCGGATCCTGGCCTGTGGCGTACTGCGCCTGCCGGTCAGGACGGCCTGGGCTCGGGCCACTCCGTCCAGGCCCTCCGCCTCCCCGGCGAGCACACCCTCCAGCGCCCGGCCGCGCAGCAGCGCGCCCTCGCCGTCCCCGCTGTCCACCAGGACCTCGGAGAGGCGGCCCCGGCGCAGCTGGGCCAGCAGCCACCACAGCGCGAGCACGACGAGCACGGCGAGGACCGCGATCACCGTCGGCCACCACCAGCCCTCCGAGCGCCAGCGAAACCGGTCGGCCCGGCTGAGCAGCACATCGTGCTTGCCGTACCAGGGCCACCAGGACGGTACGGAGAGTCCGAGGGCGGCGGCCAGCACCCCGCCGCCCACACAGACCAGCACCAGCCCGGCAAGACCCAGCAGTACCCGGTTGACGGTCCTGCGCACGCCGCTCACCCCTTCTTCGCCGGACGGCGGACATGGACGGACAGGCTCGGCGGCCGGGCCAGTCCGAGTTCGCCGATGCCCGTGGAGAGCACGGAGTCCAGATCGGCCCGTACGTCGTCGAGTTCACGGAAGTGCGAGACGGCCCGCACCTTGGCCTTCCTCCGGCTCATCCGGACCCGGACGGACTGCACACCGGACACCTCGACGGCCCGGTCGCGCAGCACCATCGCCGCCGCGGTCCGGTCGAGGGCGGCCCTTACCTCTGGACGGTCCCTGCGCATCGGCAGCAGGTCGCGGAGGCCCGGCGTGAGCGCGAGGATCAGCAGCCACAGGCCGATGGCCGCCGCGATCGACGCGCCGGTGAGCACCCAGACGTCGTCCAGCGGCCGCCGCGCGAGTTCGTTCGCCAGTGAGCGGCGCCACTGCATCGCCGGGTGGTCGGCGCGGACCGCCGCCACGTCGTAGAGGAGCAGTCCGGCGGCGCCGAGGGTGACCAGGGCGAGGATGCCCGCCGGGATGCGGCGCGCGGACCAGAACCGGCCGGCACCGCCCTTGCCCCGTCCCTTGTCCGGCACCGGCTCGTACGACGCGCCCGAGGCGGACTGGTCGAGTTCGAGCACGTCACCGTGGTCCACCGGCTCGACCGTGGGCAGGCGTTGCGTGCTGTGTTCCGGGTTCTGGGGCTCGGTCATCGGATCCTCCCCTGCGCCGCGAGGCTCGCTCCTGAGGGGTGCAGGCGCTCGACCTGTACGGCCACTTCGGGCACCTCCATCCCCGCCAACGCCTTTACCCGCTGGGCGACCCGATGACGCACCGCACCGCACTGACGGCCGATGTCACAGGGATACCCGAGCTCCAGACTCACCCGTACGCGTGCGGTGTCACGGTGCACCGTGACCGTGGCACGCGGCGAAGTGCCGTCCTTCGCCGGCTCCTCGACGGCCTCCTTGGCCGCCTGCGCGGCGATCTTCGCGACCACCCGGTCGGCGATCCGGGTCTCCCCCCGCTCCGCGGCGGCGACCCGGCCGCTCTCCCCCGACACGGCCGTCACCGCCGCCGGTCGCCGCGATCGCGACTCCGGAAGAAGTCGCCGGGCTCCAGATCACCGTCGAGGAAGCGACCGGCGATGAAGCCGATCGCCCCCAGCGCGGCCACCAGCAGGAAGGCCCCGAATCCGCCGAAATATCCGGCGAACCCAAGTGCCATGCCTGCCACCATGCCGACCACAGCCATGCTCATCGTGCGCTCCTCAACTGCCTCGGACGAGAGGACTACTGGACACGTGACTCGGACTGGTCATCGTCATCGTCCTCGTCGGGCAGCTTCACATCGCTCACCGCGATGTTCACCTCGACGACTTCGAGACCCGTCATCCGCTCGACCGCGGAGACAACGTTCTCCCTCACATCACGCGCGACATCGGCGATCGACACGCCGTAGTCGACGACGATCTCCAGGTCCAGGGCGGCCTGCGACTCCCCGACCTCGGCCTTCACACCCCGGGTGACGGACTTGCCGCCGCCGGGCACCCGGTCGCGCACCGCGCCGAAGGTACGCGAGAGGCCGCTGCCCATCGCGTGCACACCGAACACGTCGCGTGCCGCCATTCCGGCGATCTTCTCCACCACGCCGTCGGCGATCGTCGTACGGCCGCGGGTGGCGGGGTCTCCTCCGCCGCGCTTGCTCAGGGGCGCGTTCCTGCTGTCGCCGCCCGACGCGTCCTTGTCGGGGTTCTCGGGCCGGTTCCGCTGTGGGGTCTCGGTCATCGCCGCTCTTCCCTTCGGGGCAGGGTTGGACTTCATTGCCCACATTAGGTGTGCTTGCCCCGACTCGCGCCGCGGATGCGGCAGTCTGGGGTCATGACGACGGCTGACAGCCCGCACAGGGCCGACGGATGGACGGCTGCGGTTCGGCAACGACTCGGCCTGGGGCGACTACTCCCTCTGGGCGGTCCGGCGGACGGAGCCTGGATTTCGGAACGGGCCGCGGCCGCGGTACTGCGCCATGCGGTGCGCGGTCCCTCGACCGGGCCGGTGCTCGGCGAACTGCGGATCGCGGTGGCGGATCCGCAGGCGGCGCCCGAGCCCCAGGTGCCATCACCCCCGAGCGCGCTGCGGCCCGGTCCGCTGCGGATCGAGGCGACCATGTCGGCGATGGCGGACCAGCCGCTGCCCGCCGCCGCCGCCGCGCTGCGCTCGGCGCTGCTGGCAGCGGCCTCGCAGCGGCTCGGCCTGGTGGTCGCCGGGGTGGACCTCCGGGTCACGGAGCTGTTGGAGAGCGCACCGGAGCGGTCGGATCCGGCACCGGACGAGGTGCACGCGGCGGAACCCGAGGACGCCGCCGGCCACGCGGCCGTCGGAGTGACGGGCGTCGCCACGTTGACCCGGGTGCTGGGCGCCGCGGTGCACACGGGAACGGATCACGTACGGGTCGAGCTGGCGACGGACGGCGGCCACCGCGCCCTCGACGTGGCGCGCACGGTGCGGGCGGCGGTGACGGCGGCGGTGGACGGGCGCCCATCGGTCGCGGTGATCGTCACGGCGGTGACGCCGGCGCCGGACGCATCGGCGCCGCCGGGTACGCCCGTTGCGCCGGAAGGCTGAACCCGGGCGTGGCGGTGCGGCCGGAGGCGCTGTGCCTCCGGCCGGGTGACACGTCAGTCGAACATGCCCGCGAGGTCGCGCAGCCGACGGCCCTGCGCGGCCCGTTCGGCGGTGCGCTGGTCCTCGTACGTACGGGAGACGGCGCCGCTCAGCAGGGCCTTCGTCTCGACGAGGGCGTCGCGCGGGGCGGCGAGCAGCGCTCCGGCCAGATCACGGGCGGCTCCTTCGAGCTCCTCGGCGGGCACCACGAGGTTGGCCAGTCCGGTGCGCTCGGCCTCGGCGGCGTGCACGAAGCGGCCGGTGGCGCAGATTTCGAGCGCGCGGGCGTACCCCACCAGGTGCACCAGGGGGTGCGTGCCGGTGAGGTCGGGTACCAGGCCGAGGCTGGTCTCGCGCATGGCGAACTGCACGTCCTCGGCGACGATCCGCAGATCGCAGGCGAGGGCGAGCTGGAAGCCCGCACCGATGGCGTGCCCCTGGACGGCCGCGATCGACACGATGTCATTGCGGCGCCACCAGGTGAACGCCTCCTGGTACTCGGCGATGACCGCGTCGAGCTCGGCCTCGGGACCACGTCCCATCTCGAGGAAGGACGGCTCACCGTCGAACCCCTCCGGGGTGAACGCCTGCCGGTCGAGACCCGCGGAGAAGGACACGCCCTCGCCCCGCAGAACGACGACCCGCACACTGCCGGGCAGAGCCCGTCCGGCCTCTGTCAACGCCCGCCACAGAGCGGGGGACTGAGCGTTGCGCTTGGCCGGATTGGTGAGGGTCACCGTGGCAATCGCGTCATCGACGGTGAGTCGTACGCCGTCCTTGTCGAGCACGGAGTCGAGCGAGGTCATGGAGCGCCTCCGGATCGGGTGCAGTCAGCACATGAAGCTAAGTGACTGAACAGTAACCACCCGGTCGACCGCACGATCGACCGGGTGGCCACCACCGGAACCGGTGAGCCGCGGAGCGGGTACGGCGACCCGCTCCGATCCATCGACGACCCTCAGGCCGCCGCGGCCTTCTTGCCTCGTGTCGCGCCGCCGCGTCCCCGCAGCGTCACTCCGGACTCACTGAGCATCCGGTGGACGAATCCATAGGAGCGGCCGGTTTCCTCGGCCAGCGCCCGGATGCTCGCACCGGAGTCGTACTTCTTCTTCAGGTCTGCCGCGAGCTTGTCGCGCGCGGCGCCGGTTACCCGGCTGCCCTTCTTCAGAGTCTCGGCCACCCGTGCCTCCTCGTGGGAAGTGCGCTCTGGACTCTCATGATCACCCCTCCCGCGCTTCCTGGCCACCCATTCGGCAAGGTCCGTGCAACCGGGTTCGCGCCCCCGGGGCGCGCCGGGCAGACCGGAATCCCCTATTCCGTGGGGCTGTGGAGGGGCTGCGGGAATCCCCTGCGGAGGAATGTCCAGGTCAGGGCCGTACGGGGATTGCGACCGCGAATGAGTGCGCCCGGCAGCTATCTGCCGGGCGCCGCGCCGAGGTACGAGACGTACTCACGCAGATGATGGATCACGTATAGGCCGAATGATCCAGTGGGAGTGGATCAGCGGGCACGGCGCCCGCAGTCCGGCCGCCGTGCCGACGGCCGCGCACCGGGTCAGGCCAGCGAGACCAGGTCCCGGTAGTCCGCACCCCACAGGTCCTCGACACCGTCCGGCAGCAGGATGATCCGCTCGGGCTGGAGGGCCTCGACCGCACCCTCGTCGTGCGTGACGAGGACGACGGCGCCCTTGTACGTACGCAGCGCGCCGAGGATCTCCTCGCGGCTGGCCGGGTCGAGGTTGTTGGTGGGCTCGTCGAGCAGGAGCACGTTGGCGGATGAGACCACCAGCGTCGCCAGGGCGAGCCGGGTCTTCTCACCGCCGGAGAGCACTCCGGCGGGCTTGTCGACGTCGTCCCCGGAGAAGAGGAACGAGCCGAGCGTCTTGCGGACCGCGACGAGGTCGAGGTCGGGCGCGGCCGAGCGCATGTTCTCCAGGACGGTGCGGTTCGGGTCCAGGGTCTCGTGCTCCTGGGCGTAGTAGCCGAGCTTGAGTCCGTGGCCCTCGATGATGTCGCCGGTGTCGGGCTTCTCCGCGCCGCCGAGCAGTCGGAGCAGGGTGGTCTTGCCCGCGCCGTTGAGGCCGAGGATGACCACCCGGGAGCCCTTGTCGATGGCGAGGTCGACGTCGGTGAAGATCTCCAGCGACCCGTAGGACTTGGAGAGGCCCTCCGCCATCAGCGGGGTCTTGCCGCAGGGCGAGGGGTCCGGGAAGCGCAGCTTGGCGACCTTGTCGGAGACCCGTACGGCCTCCAGGCCGGAGAGCAGCCGGTCGGCGCGCTTGGCCATGTTCTGCGCGGCCACGGTCTTGGTGGCCTTGGCGCGCATCTTGTCGGCCTGGGCGTTGAGGGTCGCGGCCTTCTTCTCGGCGTTCTGGCGCTCGCGCTTGCGGCGCTTCTCGTCGGCCTCGCGCTGCTGCTGGTAGAGCTTCCAGCCCATGTTGTAGACGTCGATCTGAGAGCGGTTGGCGTCGAGGTAGAAGACCTTGTTGACGACGGTCTCGACCAGCTCGACGTCGTGGGAGATCACGATGAAGCCGCCGCGGTAGCTCTTGAGGTAGTCGCGCAGCCAGACGATCGAGTCCGCGTCGAGGTGGTTGGTGGGCTCGTCGAGGAGCAGGGTGTCGGCGTCCGAGAAGAGGATCCTGGCCAGCTCGACACGGCGGCGCTGACCACCGGAGAGCGTGTGGAGCGGCTGGGAGAGCACCCGGTCGGGCAGGCTGAGGGCGGCGGCGATGGTGGCGGCCTCGGCCTCGGCGGCGTATCCGCCCTTGGTGAGGAACTCCGTCTCCAGGCGCTCGTACTTCTTCATCGCCTTCTCGCGGGTGGCGCCCTTGCCGTTCGCCATCCGCTCCTCGTTCTCGCGCATCTTGCGGAGGATCTCGTCGAGTCCGCGGGCGGAGAGGATGCGGTCACGGGCGAGCACGTCGAGGTCGCCGGTGCGCGGGTCCTGCGGGAGGTAGCCGACCTCGCCGGAGCGGGTGATGGTGCCGGCGGCGGGGGTGCCCTCACCCGCGAGGCACTTGGTGAGGGTGGTCTTGCCCGCTCCGTTGCGGCCGACGAGGCCGATGCGGTCGCCCTTGGCGATGCGGAAGGAAGCGGATTCGATGAGCATGCGGGCGCCGGCGCGCAGCTCGATGCCGGAAGCGGTGATCACGGGGAAAACTCCAGGGCGGAATGGACAGCGGAGGAACGGCTAGCGGTTCACGACTCGACGCCGTTACTCACGCACACGCACAAGGAGGGTTGGCATGAGGACCAGTCTACTGGCGGTGTCCAACTGCTTTTCCGCGTGCTCCTTCGGCAGCCGCCGAAGGCTCGCCCGCTGCCGTCGGCCGGCTCCACCGAGTGAACAAAACGGAGCATTTCTGTGTGAATTATCCGATACTCGGCGAAGGGCTGGGCGGCAGCCACGACCGGAGCAGAGGGTGGTGCCATGCAGTTCGACGACGACGCCGATCTGGACACGTCCGAGGTCCGGGATGTGCGCGGCAGCCGGGTCCCGGGCGGCAGGGCCACCGTGGGCGGCGGTATCGCCGGGGTCATCGCGCTGATCCTGGGGCTGCTCTTCGGTGTCGGCCCCGATCAGCTCGGCCTCTCATCGGGCGACTCGGGCACGACCGCCACCGCGTCGTCGGCCGCCCAGGTGGAGCAGAGCTGCCGGACCGGCCGGGACGCCGACACCAAGGACGACTGCCGCGTCGTCGCGGTGGTCAACAGCGTGCAGGACTACTGGAAGCGGGAGTTCACCCGGCGGGACGCCACGTACGGGAACGCCCGCACGGTCCTGTTCACCGACCGGGTCAACACAGCCTGCGGCTCCGCGACCTCGGCGGTGGGGCCGTTCTACTGCCCCGGGGACCGGCAGGTCTACCTGGACCTGGGCTTCTTCGACGAGCTGCGGACCAAGTTCGGTTCGAGCGGCGGACCGTTCGCCCAGGCGTACGTCGTCGCGCACGAGTACGGACACCACGTGCAGAACCAGATGGGGACGCTGGGCCGTGCGCAGGACGGGCGGACGGGCGAGAACAGCAACGCGGTGAAGGTGGAGCTGCAGGCGGACTGCTACGCCGGGGTCTGGGCGCACCACGCGACGACCACACCGGACGAGTCGACGGGACGGCCGCTGATCACCGAGCTGAACCGGGCGGACATCCGGGACGGGCTCGACGCGGCCGCCTCGGTCGGGGACGACCGGATCCAGGAGAAGTTCCAGGGGCGGGTCACCCCCGAGTCCTGGACGCACGGTTCGGCGGCACAGCGGCAGCAGTGGTTCACCGCCGGCTTCCGCGGCGGCGATGTGGCCGACTGCGACACCTTCGGCTGACCTGCGGGAACGCCATCCGCTCCGCGCCCGGCAGGGCATTGTCAGTGCCCGGTGGAAGACTGAGACACAGATCACACACGAATGGGGTCCGAGTCCCCGGGCGACACGCGAAAGGGGTGAGCGCGATGGCAGGCGCCACGGCAGGCGGCCCGTCGGTCTTTCCGACGATCCTCTACGACGACGCGAAGGCCGCGATCAAGACGCTGACGGAGGGCCTCGGCTTCACCGAGGAAGCGGTGTACGAGGGCGAGGACGACACGGTGATGCATGCGGAGCTGTCCTGCGGGAACGGCAGGGTGATGCTGGGCTCCAGGGGCCGCGAGGGGATCTTCGCCGGGGCGATGCGGGGGTCCGGCCCGGTCGGCGTCTATGTGGTGGTCGACGGGATCGACGCGCACCACGCGCGGGCGGTGGAGTACGGGGTGGAGATCCTGATGCCGCCCACCGACCAGGACTACGGTTCCCGGGACTACATGGCGCGGGACGCCGAGGGCAATGTGTGGAGCTTCGGGACGTACGCCCCGGGGGCGGCGGGCTGAGGCCGGTGCGGCCGGCCAGCCGGGGGCCCGCCCCGGACGGCCGGACCGCCCGGTCAGGCTCCGCCGGTGTGCACCTGGAAGGCCGCCTTGCGGACCGCTTTGGCGAGCGCGGGGTCGGGGTGCGCCGCGGCCAGTGCCACCAGTACCTGGACGGTGCGCGGATGACCGACCGCCCGCACCTCGTCGAGCAGGGCCGGGACGGTGCCCTGCACGGCCGAGTCGAGGTGGCGGACCAGCAGCCCCGTCTCGCCGTGGTCGGCCACGGCCGCCGCGGTGTCGACCCACAGCCAGGTGGCTTCCTCGCGGCTGAGGACCTCCTGGGCGTCCTCGGGGTCGGCGCCGTCGTACTCGGCGAGCCAGAGCAGCGCGTAGGGGCGCAGCGACGGGTCGGTGACGACGGAGCGCACCTCGGGCTCGGCGGGTGCGCCGACCACGCGGAGCGCCTCGAAGGCGAGCCCGCGCAGCAGCGCGTCCTCGCCCCGGGCCACCCCGAGGAGTTCGGCGACGGCGCTGCCGACGGGGCGGGCGGCCAGCCAGGCGCGGTATTCGGCACGGGCCGGCCCTGGGGTGAGCCGGGCGCAGCCGAGCAGCATGTCGGCGGCGGACTGCTCGATGTTCCCGGCCGGGCTCTGGGCGGCGACGCAGATCTGTTCCAGCTTGACCCAGACCGCCCAGTTGCCGAGCGGGGTGAGGGTGGCGTGCCCGGATCCGAGGGTGAGCGCCCCGACTGCGGCCAGCCCCTCCAGGGCCCAGTCCAGCAGCAGGGCGACCAGCGCCTCCGAGTGGGCGGCGGGCGCCTGGGCAGGCAGCGGCTGCGGCCCGTACGGCACCTCGCAGCGCTCCTCGTGGAGTTCGGCGACGCGCTGGCCGAGGAGGTCGAGCAGGGCGGGGACGGTGACCGGGCCCGCCGAGAGCTGGAGGAGGGAGAGCACCTGGGGCACTGCCTCGACGGCCTCGGCGACCGCGGTGGACTCGATGTCCTGCGGAGCGGCGTGCACGAGCGACCAGGCGTCGAAGAGCGCCACCCAGCCGCGCAGCACGGCGGAGTCGTCGCGGTCCCAGGCGCGCAGCCGCCAGCCGGGGCGGGCGGTCTCGCCGTGCAGTTCGACGAGTCCGGCGAGGCGGGCCCGGTCCCAGCCGGAGCGCACCTGGGCCGGGGACAACTCGAGCTCGGAAGCGGCCCGTTCGAGTGCCTGGGTGGCCAGCGGCGGCGTGCCGGGGCGGGAGCCGCCGGCCGCCCAGCGGGCGATCCGCACGGCGTCGGCGAGGGCCGCCCTGGCCTGCCGGGCCAGTTCCGCCCGGGGCGGGGTGCCCTCGGGCGGGCGCGGCGCCGGCCTGGTGCGCCGGGTGATCACGGCCTTGCGAGCGGTGGCGAGGGGTCGCGGGCGGACAAGTCGCAGCCTGGAGTCGCGCGGGGTACGGGACGTCACAGGAGCAGTCTTGCCTCTGACAGCCCGAAAGCCCAAACGGAACCCTGATTGCCGGTAGTCCGAGGGGTCCGCACCGCCCGGGACCAACCGGCCGAAGCCGCACATCAGGTCACATCAGGGGCGTGAGGAAGCGTCGCAGCGTCTCTTCGTAGTGGTCCGGGCCGGCGTTCCACATCGCCGCATGCGGAGCCTGCGCCACCTCGTGGAGCTCGACCAGGTCGGGGCGGTGGGCGGCGAGCCTGCGGGACGGCTGCCAGGGGGCCAGGGTGTCGTCGGGCCCGTGGAAGATCAGCGTCGGCACGTGCAGGGTCCGGGGCAGTGAGCCGTCCAGGAGCCGGGCGCCCTGCAGTCCGGTCTGCCCCTGGGCGGCGCGGACGGCGAGGGGCAGCAGGACGGACGGGACCCCGCGGGCGGCGGCCAGCGCCCGCAGTGTGGTGGCCCAGTCCAGCACCGGGGAGTCCAGGACGAGGCCGCTGATCCGGTCCCTGAGCGCGGAGTTGGCACAGGCGTGCAGGGCCATGGAGGCGCCGGTGGACCAGCCGTGCAGCACGACCTTCTCCGCGCCGTAGCGCACGGCGAAGCGGATCGCGGCGTCCAGGTCGCGCCATTCGGACTCGCCGAGGTGGCTGAGGCCGTCCGGGGAGCGCGGGGCTCCGGCGTCACCGCGGTAGGCGATGTCCAGGACCGGCAGCTGCTGCTGGTTCAGGAAGCCCATCAGGTTCAGGGGGTGTTCCCGGGTGGTGCCGATGCCGTGCACGGTGATGACCCAGGTGTCGCGGGCGCCGGGCACGAACCAGGCGGGCAGTGCGCCGAGTTCGCCGGGGATCTCGACCTCGCTGTGGTCGAGGCCGAGGGCCGTGGCGGGGTCACCGGTGTACACCTCGGGCGTGAGGCGGACCTTCGCCCCCGGGAGCAGGGTGCCCCGGTTGACGCGTTCCAGCCGGCGCACGACGGTGTCGGCCGCCTGGTGGGCCTGGTCGATCACCGGGCCGACGACGGCGTGGACGTCGTGACCCACCAGCCCGTAGGTGCCGGGCCTGAGCGCGGCGAAGGACCGGGTCAGGGTGACCTGTCCCGCCGCCGTCGCGTGCACGGTGAGTCTGCGGTCGGCGGGGAAGGGGCGGCCGGGCGACGCGCCGAGGGCGACGTCGCCGGCGTACCGGCCGGCCGCGACCGCTGCCGCACCGGCGCCGAGGATGGAGGTGACGACTGCTGCCGTCGCTGTAGCCGGGCGCACCGCTTCAGTGTCGTCGGCGCCGCCCCGCTCGGCCAGCGGGCGGGGGCCGTCCGGTGGCGGCCGTGCGCCCCGGCGGGCTCAGCCCGGCTGCCCGTACCCCTTCAGCGCCTCCCCGACATCGCCCAGCTGGTCCGGGGTGAGCAGGGCCGGGGAGCGGCCGGGGACGGAGCTCGCGGCGAGCCAGAGGCGGCACAGCCATTCGAGCTGGGCGGTGCGGTCGTACGCCTCGTCGAGGGTGGATCCGTAGGTGACGGTCCCGTGGTTGGCGAGCAGGCAGCCGGTGCGGTCGCGCAGGGCCGCCAGCATGTTCCGGGCCAGCTCGTCGGTGCCGTAGCGGGCGTAGGCCGCGACCCGCACGGGACCGCCCAGCAGCGCGGCCGCGTAGTGGACCGGCGGAACCTCGCCCACCAGCGTGGAGACGGCCGTGGCGTGCACCGCGTGGGTGTGTACCACGGCGGCCGCCCCGGTGTTCCGGTAGACGGCGAGGTGGAGCGGCAGCTCGCTGGTCGGGGCCAGTTCGCCCAGGACCCGGTTGCCCTCCAGGTCGACCCCGACGGCGTCCTCGGGGCGGAGCCGGTCGTACGGCACTCCGCTCGGGGTGACCAGCACGATCCCGCCGACCCGGGCCGACACGTTGCCCGAGGTCCCGACGACCAGACCGTCGGCCGCCGTCCTGCGTGCGGTGGAGACGACCGCCTCCCAGGCTCGTTCGATGTCCCGGATGTCCCCGGCCCGTCCGGTGCCCCCGGGCTGTCCGGTGCCCCCACCGCGTTCGATGTCCCCGGCCTGTTCGACCGGGCCGCGTCGCCGCTCGCTCATACGAAGATCCTTTCCACCGATGAGCAGCCCATGATTCCGCCTCCCCCGAGGGTCCGTCCCGGCCCCGGAATCGGGGCCCGCACTGCCCTCCGCCCGCCCCCCGTCGTCACGCGCCGGCCGGACGGCGTGCCGCCGCCGCGACCGGAGTCACCACAACGCCCTGCTCAGTTCATCTTCCGTTCACTCAGGTTGCCTACGTTCCACGTGCCACTGCCGTCGAACGATTGCCTGGGTAAATGGAACACATCACGCTGCTGCTCGCGATTGTGATCGTGACAGCTCTAGTGTTCGATTTCACGAACGGTTTCCACGACACCGCCAACGCGATGGCCACGACCATCTCGACCGGCGCACTCAAACCCAAGACAGCGGTGGCGATGTCCGCCGTTCTCAACCTCGTAGGCGCGTTCCTGTCGGTGGAGGTCGCCAAGACGATCTCCGGCGGGATCATCAATGAGAACGGCCTCAGAACCGAGGTCATCTTCGCGGCGCTCGTCGGCGCCATCCTGTGGAATCTGCTGACCTGGCTGGTCGGACTCCCCTCCAGCTCCTCGCACGCCCTCTTCGGCGGTCTGATCGGCGCAGCGGTGATGTCCGCCGGCTGGTCGTCGGTCAACGGCGGCACCGTCGTCACCAAGGTGCTGCTCCCCGCGGTCGCCGCCCCGGTCGTCGCCGGTCTGGCCGCGCTGCTGGCCACCAAGCTGACGTACCGGATCGGCGGGCAGGCCCGCGACGGCGCCCAGCAGAAGGCGACCGCCAAGGGCTACCGCGCCGGACAGATCGCCTCCGCCGGACTGGTCTCCCTCGCCCACGGCACGAACGACGCGCAGAAGACCATGGGCATCATCACGCTGGCCCTGGTCACCGGCGGGGTCCTCTCCCCCGGTTCCAACCCGCCCGTCTGGGTCATCGTCAGCGCCGGTATGGCCATCGCGCTCGGCACCTACCTGGGCGGCTGGCGCATCATCCGCACCATGGGCAGTGGCCTCACCGAGCTCAAGCCGCCGCAGGGCTTCGCCGCCCAGACCAGTGCGGCCACGGTCATCCTGGCCTCCTCCCACCTCGGCTTCTCCCTCTCCACCACCCAGTCCTGCTCCGGCGCGGTGATGGGCGCCGGCCTCGGCCGCCGGGGCGGAGTGGTCCGCTGGTCCACCGCCACCCGGATGTTCGTCGCCTGGGGCCTGACCCTGCCGGCCGCCGGACTGGTCGGCGCGGGGGCGGAGTACCTCACCAAGCAGGGCACCTGGGGTGTCGTGCTCGTCGCCGCGCTGCTCGTCGCGGGCTCCGGAGCGATCTGGATCCTGTCGCGCCGCAAGCCCGTCGGCCAGGACGACGTCGGCCCCACCGGCCAGGACGCGCCGATCGCCGAGCCCGCGGGCGTCGTCACCACCGCCATCGCGGCCGTCAGCCCGCCGCCCACCGCGGCCGCCCAGGCCCACGACCTCACGGCCACCATCCCGGCCCCGGCCGTGGCCGACCCCGCCCGACCCGCCACGGTGTAAGGACAGAACCCGAATGAACATCGACTGGGCAGCCCTCGGCACCGTGTTCGGCGTCTCTCTCGTCGCCACCGTCGCCCTGGTGGGCCTCTTCACCCTCGGCATCGCCGGCCTCTCCAGGCAGCCGGAACCGGCCGCGCAGGACGGCCGGGCCGGCGGGTCCCTGATGCTGGCCCGCGCGGGCGCGTACGTCTGCTTCGGGCTGTGCGCGGCGGCGGTCGCGTACGGCATCTACCTGATCGTCGCCTGACACCACAGCCCTTTCGACGATCCACCGCATCGGGCCGGACGCACCTCGGGTGCGCCCGGCCCGATGTGCGTCTCAGCACACTGCACCGTCGCAGGTCAACGGCAGGTTGACTGACGTTCGCGGAGCGTGGTGGACTGCCGGAGCCAATTACGGCGACAGCAGAGGAAGCCGGTGCGAATCCGGCGCGGTCCCGCCACTGTCACCGGGGAGCAGTCCCCCACCACCGGAAGTCACGGTCCACGCAAGCGGACTGGAAGACCGGGGGAACTGCGGATCCGGAAGCCAGGAGACTCTCGTCGCCGGTCACGTCGAACCAGGGCGCGGACCCTGAGTGAGGACATATCGCCATGCCCGGCCGCCGTGCGCCCGTTCCCGTGCCACTCCTTCCACGCACTGCCTGTACGAAGGTCCTTCGAGGCGCAACGGCCGGCTGAACCGTGCGTGCCGATCGCATCTTCGCGTACGGCGCCACGGCCGGTCTGATCGGCGATCTGCTGCTCGGTGATCCCCGCCGGGGACATCCGGTCGCCGCTTTCGGGCGGGCCGCGGCAGGCGTCGAACGCCGTCTGTGGCGCGACCACCGCGGGTGGGGCGCACTGCACACCCTGGTCTGCGCCGGAGGCGCCGCGGGGGGTGCCGCCCTGGCCGCCCGCGCGCTGCGCGGCCGTCCCGCCGCGTCCGTCGCCCTGACCGCCGCCGCCACCTGGTCCGTGGTCGGCGGTACGTCGCTGGGGCGCGAGGCGCGCGCCATCGGCGGGGCGCTCGCCGCCGGGGACGTCGAACTGGCCCGGGAGCGGCTGCCGCATCTGTGCGGCCGCGACCCGCAGTCCCTGGACGGGCCGGGGATCGCCCGCGCCGTCGTGGAGTCCGTCGCCGAGAACACCTCGGACGCCGTGGTCGGCGCACTGGTGTGGGGTGCGCTGGGCGGCGTGCCCGGACTGGTCGGCTTCCGGGCCGCCAACACCCTTGACGCCATGGTCGGCCACAGGTCGCCCCGCTACCTGCGCTACGGCTGGGCCTCGGCCCGCCTCGACGACCTCGCGGGCTGGCCCGGCGCCCGGCTGACGGCCGTGCTCGCCGTCGCCGCCGGAGGGCGCCCCGGGGGCGCGCTGCGGGCCTGGCGGGCGGACGCGGACAAGCACCCGAGCCCCAACGCCGGTCCCGTGGAAGCCTCTTTCGCGGGCGCCCTCGGCGTACGTCTCGGCGGGACCCTCGCCTACGGCGGCCGGGTCGAGCACCGCCCCGTGCTCAACGGGGAGACCGGCCGGGCCGTCGGGACCCGGGACATCGAACGTGCCGTACGGCTGTCGCGCCGGGTGGGCGTGCTGGCCCTCGGGGTCAGCGTGGCCGCCCGCCTGGGCGCGGGGCTCGCCGCACGACGGATCGCCCGCACGCGCCCAAAGGCGCCCCGCATCTCAGGACGGAGAGCGACATGAGCGGCGGACTGCTGGTCGCCGGGACCACATCGGACGCGGGCAAGAGCGTCGTCACCGCGGGCATCTGCCGCTGGCTGGTGCGCCGGGGCGTGAAGGTCGCGCCGTTCAAGGCGCAGAACATGTCCCTGAACTCCTTCGTCACCCGCGAGGGCGCCGAGATCGGCCGCGCCCAGGCCATGCAGGCCCAGGCCGCCCGGGTGGAGCCGACCGCGCTGATGAACCCGGTGCTGCTCAAGCCCGGCAGCGACCGCTCCAGCCAGGTCGTCCTGATGGGGCGTCCGGTCGGCGAGATGAGTGCGCGCGGCTACCACGGCGGCCGGCAGGAGACGCTGCTGTCCACCGTCGTGGACTGCCTGGAGCAGCTTCGGGGCACGTATGACGCGGTGATCTGCGAGGGGGCGGGCAGTCCGGCCGAGATCAACCTTCGGCGCACGGACATCGTGAACATGGGCATCGCACGGGCGGCACGCTTCCCGGTGGTGGTCGTCGGCGACATCGACCGAGGCGGGGTCTTCGCCTCTTTCTTCGGGACGACGGCGCTGCTCGCCGCCGAGGACCAGGCGCTGATCGCCGGATACCTGGTCAACAAGTTCCGCGGCGACGTGTCGCTGCTGGAGCCCGGCCTGGACATGCTGCTCGGTCTCACCGGACGGCCGACCTACGGTGTGCTGCCGTACGCCCATGGGCTCGGCATCGACGAGGAGGACGGCCTGCGGGTCTCGATGCGCGGCACCGTACGGGAGTCGGTCCTCGCTCCGCCGCACGGCGAGGACATCCTGCGCGTCGCCGTGTGCGCCGTGCCCCTGATGTCGAACTTCACCGACGTGGACGCGCTGGCCGCCGAACCGGGCGTCGTCGTGCGGTTCGTGGACCGCGCGGAGGAACTGCACGACGCCGACCTCGTCATCGTGCCCGGCACCCGCGGCACCGTGAAGGCGCTCGCCTGGCTGCGCGAACGCGGGCTCGCCGACGCACTGCTGCGGCGCGCCGCCGAAGGGCGCCCCGTCCTCGGCATCTGCGGCGGCTACCAGATCCTCGGCGAACACATCGAGGACGAGGTGGAGTCGCGCGCCGGACACGTCGACGGACTCGGACTGCTCCCCGTACGCGTCCGGTTCGACCGCGAGAAGACCCTCGCCCGGCCGGCCGGGGAGGCGCTCGGAGCCCCCGTCGACGGGTACGAGATCCACCACGGCGTCGCCGATGTACGCGGCGGCGAACCGTTCCTCACCGACGGCCGGGGCGGACGCCTCGACGGCTGCCGGTCCGGCGCCGTGTGGGGCACCCACTGGCACGGCTCGCTGGAGAGCGACACCTTCCGCCGCCGCTTTCTGACCGAGATCGCGCGCGCCGCCGGCCGGCGCTTCGTACCGGCCCCCGACACCTGTTTCGCCGAGCTGCGCGAGGAACAACTCGACCGCCTCGGCGACCTCGTCGAAGAACACGCGGACACCGATGCGCTGTGGCGACTCATCGAGTCGGGCGCACCGGCAGGCCTTCCCTTCATCGCCCCCGGAGCACCTGGAGCACTCGCATGAACGCCCCGCCGACCGCCCCGCTGAGCCCCGTGCTGCTGCTGTCGACCGCCGACACCGACCTGCTCGCCGCCCGCGCATCGGGCGCGCCCTTCCGCATCGGCAACCCGACCCGTATCGATGTCCAGGAGGAGCTCCCCGCGCTGATCGAGGGAGCCTCCGTCGCCGTCGTCCGTCTGCTGGGCGGCAAGCGCGCCTGGGAGGACGGGCTCGCCGCCCTGAAGGCGTCCGGCATCCCGACCGTGCTCCTCGGCGGTGAGGCCGTACCGGACGCGGAGCTGATGGCCGAGTCGTCCGCACCGGCCGGTGTGGTCGCCGAGGCGCTGCGCTACCTGGTGGAGGGCGGCCCGGGCAACCTCGTGGAGCTGGCCCGCTTCCTCTCCGACACCGTCCTGCTGACCGGGCACGGCTTCGCCGAACCGCAGAAGATGCCCGAGTGGGGGGTGCACGGCGACCGGGAGTTCGTCGAGGGCCGGCCCACCGTCGGGGTGCTCTTCTACCGGGCGCACCAGCTCTCCGGGAACACCTCGTTCGTCGATGTGCTGTGCGACGCCGTCGAGGCGCGCGGCGCCAACGCGCTGGCCGTGTACTGCGGTTCGCTGCGCGGCGCGGACGCCGCCCTGTACGAGCTGCTCGGCCGGACCGACGCACTGGTCGCCACGGTCCTCGCGGCCGGCGGCACCCGCGCGTCCGACGCCTCCGCCGGGGGTGACGACGAGGCCTGGGACATCGGCGCGCTCGCCGATCTGAACGTACCGGTGCTCCAGGGGCTGTGCCTGACGTCCTCGCGCGCCGCCTGGGACGCCTCGGACGCCGCGCTCTCCCCCATGGACGCCGCGATGCAGGTCGCCATCCCGGAGTTCGACGGGCGGCTGATCACCGTCCCGTTCTCCTTCAAGGAGCAGGGCCCGGACGACGTTCCGGTGTACCGGGCCGACCCCGAACGGGCCGCCCGCGTCGCCGGGATCGCCGTGCGCCACGCCGCGCTGAAGCACAAGACGAACGCCGAGAAGAAGCTCGCCCTGGTCTTCACCGCCTACCCGACCAAGCACTCCCGTGTGGGCAACGCGGTCGGCCTGGACACGCCCGCCTCAGCGGTCCGTGTCCTGGACGCGCTGCGCGATGCCGGTTACGGCGTCGAGGGGCACCCGGACAACGGTGACGAACTCATCCACCGCCTCATCAACGCCGGTGGCCACGACGTGGAGTGGCTGACCGAGGAGCAGCTCGCGGCCGCCCCGGCGCGGGTGCCGCTGGCCGATTACCAGCAGTGGTTCGCCGAGCTGGACCCGGCGATGCGGGACTCGATGCTGGAGCACTGGGGCGAGCCGCCGGGCCAGTTGTACCTGGACGGCGACGACATCGTGCTCGCCTCGCTCCAGTTCGGGAACGTGGTGGTGCTGATCCAGCCGCCGCGCGGCTTCGGCGAGAACCCGATCGCGATCTACCACGACCCGGACATGCCGCCGTCGCACCACTACCTGGCGACGTATCGCTGGCTGGAGAACACGTTCGGCGCGGACGCCGTCGTCCACATGGGCAAGCACGGCACGATGGAGTGGCTGCCGGGCAAGGGCCTCGGCCTGTCGGCCGGCTGCGGACCTGACGCGGTGCTCGGTGAACTGCCGCTCATCTACCCGTTCATCGTCAACGACCCCGGCGAGGGCACCCAGGCCAAGCGCCGCGGCCACGCCACCGTGGTGGACCACCTCGTCCCGCCGATGGCGCGCGCCGACACCTACGGCGACCTGGCCAAGCTGGAGCAGCTGCTCGACGAGTACGCGCTGGTCAGCGATCTGGACCCGACGAAGGCGCCCTCGGTGCGGGCGCAGATCTGGACGCTGGTCAAGGCCGCCGAGCTGCACCACGACCTGCATGTCGACGAGCAGCCGGACGACGGCGAGTTCGACTCGTTCGTCATGCACATCGACGGCTACCTGTGCGAGATCAAGGACGTCCAGATCCGCGACGGACTGCACATCCTCGGCGGCGGGCCGGTCGACGAGGCCCGGGTCAACCTGGTGCTGGCCGTGCTTCGGGCCTCGCAGGTGTGGGGCGGCACGGCGAACGCGCTGCCGGGCCTGCGGGCAGCCATCGCCGAGCACTTCGGGCTCGTCGAGAAGGAGCTGCTGGGCGAGCCGGGCGCGGCCGTGAAGGTGCCCGTCGAGCTGAGTGAGCTGGTGGACGGTCCGGCGCGGACGGGCGCGGACGCGATCGATCTGCTGGAGCAGCTGTGCCGCCGCCTCGCGGAGGGCATGGAGGCGCGCGGCTGGGACGTGAGTGCCGCGGCCGGTCTGGTCGGGGAGGTGCTGGGCTTCGAACTCCCGGACGCCGTCGCCGTCCTGGGCTTCGCCTGCGAGGAGGTCGTGCCCCGGCTGGCCCGCACGACGGACGAGATCGATCACATCCTGCTGGCGCTGAACGGCGGCTTCGTGCCGGCCGGCCCCTCGGGCTCGCCGACGCGCGGGCTCGTCAACGTGCTGCCGACCGGCCGCAACTTCTACTCCGTGGACCCGAAGGCGATTCCGTCCCGGCTGTCGTGGGAGGTCGGCCAGTCGCTCGCCGACTCGCTGATCGCCCGCTACCTCGCCGACACGGGCGACTACCCGAAGTCGGTCGGCCTGACCGTGTGGGGCACCTCCGCCATGCGCACCCAGGGCGACGACATCGCGGAGATCCTGGCCCTGCTCGGCTGCCGCCCGGTCTGGGACGACGCCTCGCGCCGGGTGACCGGCTTCGAGGTGGTGCCGGTGAGCGAGCTCGGCCGGCCGCGCATCGATGTGACGGTCCGCATCTCCGGCTTCTTCCGGGACGCGTTCCCGCACGTGGTGGGGCTGATCGACGACGCGGTACGGGCGGTGGCGGAGCTGGACGAGCCGGCCGACGCCAACTACGTACGGGCGCACGCCGACGAGGACACGGCGGTCCACGGCGACCGCCGACGGGCCACGGCGCGCATCTTCGGCTCGAAGCCGGGGGCGTACGGGGCGGGGCTGCTGCCGCTGATCGACGCCCGCAACTGGCGGTCGGACGCGGACCTGGCCGAGGTGTACGCCGTCTGGGGCGGCTACGCGTACGGGCGCGGGCTCGAAGGGCGGGCGGCCCGCGGCGACATGGAGACGGCGTTCCGGCGGATCGCGGTGGCGGCGAAGAACGTGGACACGAGGGAGCACGACCTCGTCGACGCCGACGACTACTTCCAGTACCACGGCGGCATGGTCGCCATGGTGCGGCATCTGACCGGTGAGTCGCCCGAGGCGTACGTCGGTGACAGCGCCACGCCCGATCAGGTGAAGACGCGGACGCTGGGCGAGGAGACGCACCGGGTCTTCCGTGCGCGGGTCGTGAACCCGCGCTGGATGGCGGCCATGCGGCGGCACGGGTACAAGGGCGCCTTCGAGATGGCGGCGACCGTGGACTACCTCTTCGGGTACGACGCGACGGCGGGGGTCGTCGACGACTGGATGTACGAGAAGTTGTCGGCGGAGTACGTCTTCGACCCGGAGAACCGGGACTTCATGAAGAAGTCCAACCCGTGGGCACTGCGCGGGATTTCGGAGCGGCTGCTGGAGGCGGCGGAGCGGGGGCTGTGGGCGGAGCCGGATGCGGAGACGCTGGAGCGGTTGCGGGCGACGTATCTGGAGCTCGAAGGGGAACTGGAGGGGGACGAGTGAGCGGGGTGCGCGCGGTGTGCGGTGCGCCTTCCGCGGGCCTTCTCCCCCGGCCCGCCCCCTCCCGTAACCGGGGGCTCGGCCCCCGGACGCCCGCTCCTCAATCGCCGCAGGGGCTGGGTTGTGCCCCGGACCGGCTTGAACGCTCCCTCGTCAAGGAGGCTCTGTGAGTACGCCTTATCCCTTCACCGCCATCGTCGGCCAGGACGATCTCAGGCTCGGCCTGCTGCTCAACGCCGTCTCGCCTGCCGTGGGCGGCGTCCTCGTGCGTGGTGAGAAGGGCACCGCCAAGTCCACCGCCGTACGCGCCCTGGCCGCGCTGATGCCCGAGGTGGCCGTCGTCCCCGGGTGCCGGTTCTCCTGCGCTCCCGACTCCCCCGATCCGGCGTGTCCCGATGGCCCCCACGAGGCCGGGTCCGGCGTGTCGCGGGCCGCGCGGACCGTGGAGCTGCCCGTCGGCGCCTCCGAGGACCGGCTCGTCGGGGCGCTCGACATCGAGCGGGCGCTCGCCGAGGGCGTGAAGGCCTTCGAGCCGGGGCTGCTCGCGGACGCCCATCGCGGAATCCTGTACGTCGACGAAGTCAACCTGCTGCACGACCACTTGGTCGATCTGCTGCTGGACGCCGCCGCCATGGGCGCCTCGTACGTGGAGCGCGAAGGCGTCTCCGTACGGCATGCCGCTCGCTTCCTGCTCGTCGGGACCATGAACCCCGAAGAGGGCGAGCTGCGGCCGCAGTTGCTCGACCGGTTCGGGCTGACCGTCGAGGTCGCCGCCTCCCGGGAGACCGATCTGCGGGTCGAGGTGGTGCGGCGAAGGCTCGCGTACGACGACGATCCGGCCGGGTTCGCGGCTCGGTGGGCCGACGAGGAGGGCGCGTTGCGGGCGCGGATCGTGGGCGCGCGTGCGCTGCTGCCGCAAGTACGGCTGGGTGATGGCGCGTTGCGGCAGATCGCCGCGACGTGTGCGGCCTTCGAGGTCGACGGGATGCGGGCCGACATCGTGATGGCCAGGACCGCCACGGCGCTGGCCGCCTGGGCCGGGCGCACCGACGTGCTCGCCGAGGACGTGCGGCAGGCCGCCCTGCTCGCGCTCCCCCACAGGCGCCGGCGCAATCCGTTCGACGCGCCGGGGCTCGACGAGGACAAGCTCGACGACACGCTGGAGCAGAACAGCGGCGAGGACGACGATCCGGACCCGGACGGCCCCGGTGGCGGCGGCCGGCCACCTGAGGGCGACGGGCCGGACACGCCGCCGCAGGGCGAGGACGGGGGCGACGACACGCCCGCGCAGTCCGTGCCCGAGCAGGGCACGGAGAAGGAGCAGGAGCAGGAGCCCGCGCGCGGGCAGTCCTCCGGGGGCGGCGAGCAGCAGCCCGTAAGGGCCGGTGAGCCGTTCCGTACGAAGATGCTGAGCGTGCCGGGTCTGGGCGAGGGCGCGGCGGGGCGGCGGTCCCGGGCGCGTACCGAGCACGGGCGCACGACCGGGGCGCGGCGCCCGCAGGGCGCGCTGACCAAGCTGCACCTGGCCGCGACCGTGCAGGCCGCCGCCCCGCATCAGCGGGCGCGGGGGCGGTCCGGGCGCGGTCTGGTGGTGCGGCGGGACGATCTGCGGCAGGCGACGCGGGAGGGGCGCGAGGGGAACCTCGTGCTGTTCGTCGTGGACGCGTCCGGGTCGATGGCCGCGCGGCAGCGCATGACCGCGGTGAAGGGTGCGGTGCTCTCCCTGCTGCTGGACGCCTACCAGCGACGCGACAAGGTCGGGCTGATCACCTTCAGGGGCAAGGACGCGGAGGTGGTGCTGCCGCCGACGTCGTCCGTGGACGCGGCGGCCGCACGGCTGGAGACGCTGCCGACCGGGGGGCGCACCCCGGTGGCCGCAGGGCTGTTGAAGGCCCATGACGTGCTGCGGGTCGAGCGGCTGCGTGATCCGTCGCGGCGGCCGTTGCTGGTCGTGGTGACGGACGGGCGGGCGACCGGCGGGCCGGAGCCGGTGGCGCTGGCCGCGCGGGCGGCCCGGCTGCACGAGGCCGAGGGCACGGCGTCCGTCGTCGTGGACTGCGAGTCGGGGCCGGTACGGCTCGGTCTCGCGGGGAGCCTCGCGGGCGAGCTGGGCGGCACCGCCGTCACGCTCGACGAACTGCGGGCCGACTCGATCGCCGGGCTGGTCAAGGACGTTCAGGGCAGCAGCAGGAGGGCAGCGTAATGCCGCAGGGACAGCCGGTCAGTGTGCCGGACGACGGGCTCACCACCCGCCAGCGCCGTAACCGGCCGCTGCTGGTGGTGCACACCGGCATCGGCAAGGGGAAGTCGACGGCGGCCTTCGGGCTTGCGCTGCGCGCCTGGAATCAGGGGTGGCCGATCGGGGTCTTCCAGTTCGTGAAGTCGGCGAAGTGGAAGGTCGGCGAGGAGAACGCGCTGAAGGTGCTCGGCGCGAGCGACGAGGGCGGGTCCGTCGTCTGGAACAAGATGGGCGAGGGCTGGTCCTGGGTCCAGCGCGATCAGCAGCTGGACAACGAGGCGGCGGCGCGGGAGGGCTGGGAGCAGGTCAAGCGTGATCTGGCCGCCGAGACCTATCGGCTGTATGTCCTCGACGAGTTCGCCTACCCGATGCACTGGGGATGGGTCGACACCGATGAGGTCGTCGAGGTGCTGCGCGGGCGGCCGGGCAACCAGCATGTGGTGATCACCGGGCGCAACGCGCCCGCCGCACTGGTCGAGGCGGCGGATCTGGTGACCGACATGTCGAAGGTCAAGCACCCGATGGACGCCGGGCAGAAGGGGCAGAGGGGCATCGAGTGGTGAGTGTTCCGCGCCTGGTCATCGCCGCGCCCTCGTCCGGCTGCGGCAAGACCACCGTCGCGACGGGTCTGATGGCCGCGTTCGCCGGGCGGGGGCTCGCCGTGTCCGGTCACAAGGTGGGCCCGGACTACATCGATCCGGGCTACCACACCCTCGCCACCGGGCGGCCGGGGCGCAATCTCGACGCGTACATGTGCGGGCCGGAGCTGGTCGCTCCGCTGTTCGCGCACGGTGCGCAAGGGTGTGACCTGGCGGTCGTCGAGGGCGTGATGGGGCTGTACGACGGGGCGTCGGGGCAGGGGGAGCTCGCTTCGACCGCTCAGGTCGCGAAGTTGCTGCGGGCACCGGTGGTGCTGGTGGTCGACGCGTCGTCGCAGTCGCGGTCGGTGGCCGCGCTGGTGCACGGCTTCGCGTCGTGGGATCCGCAGGTGCGGATCGGCGGGGTGATCCTGAACAAGGTCGGCTCGGACCGGCACGAGGCGCTGCTGCGCGATGCGCTGGACGAGTCCGGGGTGCCGGTGCTGGGGGTGTTGCGGCGGGCCGGGCATGTGGCGGTGCCTTCGCGGCATCTGGGGCTGGTACCGGTGGCTGAGCGGGGCGCCGAGGCGGTGGCCGCTGTCGCGGCGATGGGGGCGCTGGTGGAGGCGGGGTGTGATCTGGAGGCCCTGATGGCTCTGGCCAGGTCCGCGCCCTCCGCGCCGGGTGAGGTGTGGGACGCGGCGGAGGCCGCGGGGGGCGGTGCCGGGAGCGGGGCGCCTGTCGTTGCCGTCGCCTCCGGGGCCGCGTTCACCTTTTCCTACGCCGAGCACAGTGAGCTCCTGGCCGCCGCAGGAGCCACCGTCGTGCCGTTCGATCCCTTGCGGGACGAGGCGTTGCCCGAAGGGGCCGCGGGGCTTGTCGTCGGAGGCGGGTTTCCCGAGGTGTACGCGCCGGAGCTGTCCGCCAACGAGCCGTTGCGCAGGTCCGTCGCCGGGCTGGTGGCGTCGGGGGCGCCGGTGGCCGCCGAGTGTGCGGGGCTGCTGTATCTGGCGCGGTCGCTGGACGGGCTGCCGATGTGCGGGGTGCTGGCGGCCGATGGGCGGATGTCCGAGCGGCTGACGCTCGGGTACCGGGACGCCGTGGCGCTCTCCGACAGTGTGCTGGCGGTGGCGGGGACACGGATGCGGGGACACGAGTTCCACCGCACCGTGCTGGAGCCGGGCGCGGGGGAAGCGCCGGCGTGGGGCATGCACCGGCCGGAGCGGCGCGTGGAGGGGTTCGTGCAGCAGGGCGTGCACGCGAGTTATCTGCATACGCATTGGGCTTCGGTGCCCGGTACGGCTCGCCGATTCGTGGAGAGGTGCAAGGGATGAACACACTGGTCGGGGTCGGGGTCGGACCCGGTGATCCGGAGCTGGTGACCGTCAAGGGCGTCAACGCGCTGCGGGAGGCCGCCGTCGTCGTGGTACCGGTGATGGACACCGGTGAGCGGGGGCGCGCCGAGGCGACCGTGCTGCACTACGTCGGTGCCGAGAAGGTCGTACGCGTGGTGTTCGCGCTCAACGAGCGGACGGACCGGGCGCGCCGGGAGGCGGCGTGGGACGCGGCGGGGGCACGGGTCGCCGAGCTGCTGCGTACCCATGGTTCGGTGGCGTTCGCGACGATCGGCGACCCCAATGTGTACTCGACGTTCACCTATCTCGCGCACACCATCGGGGAGCTGTTGCCCGGGACGGCCGTGGTGACAGTGCCGGGTATCACGGCCATGCAGGAGCTGGCCGCGCGCAGTGGTGCGGTGCTGACCGAGGGCACCGAGCCGTTGACGCTGGTGCCGGTGACCGCCGGGGCGGCCGTGCTGAAGGAGGCCCTGGAGGGGCCGGGGACGGTCGTGGCGTACAAGTTCGGGCGGCTGGCCGCAGAGGTCGCGACGGCGCTGCGCGAGACGGGACGGACCGAGGACGCGGTGTGGGGTTCGTCGCTCGGGCTGCCGGATGAGTCGATCCGGCCCGCGGCGGAGCTGGCCGACGGACCGTTGCCGTATCTCTCCACGCTGATCGCGCCCGCGCCGCGCGACGGTGGGCGGGGCGGGAAGCTGTGAGGCGCTCACCCCGCGACGCCCACCACCACCCAGATGAAGCAGACTCCGGCCACCGTGCAGAGCAGGGTGGAGCGGGCCGGGTGGTCATGGTGTGCCTCGGGCAGGATCTCGGCGGCGGCCAGGTAGAGCAGTACGCCGCCGAAGAAGCCGAGATAGCAGCCGAGGAGTTCCTCCGGAAGGGTGAACAGGAGCGTCGTCGCCGCGCCGACGACGGGCGCCGCCGCGTCCGCGTACAGCATCGTGAGGGCCTTGCGGCGGGCGTTCCCGTACAGGCTGGTGATCGTGTACGTGTTGAAGCCGTCCGCGAAGTCGTGGGTGATGACGGCGAGGGCGACGGCCGCGCCCATGCCGCCGCCGACCTGGAAGGCGGCGCCGAGCGCCACGCCGTCCATCAGGCTGTGGCCGACCATCGCCGCAGCCGCTGTCATTCCGACCTGGGGCACGCGTTCCTCGCTCGCGCCGTGCGCCGCCTGGCGTACCGCGAGCAGCCGCTCCACGAGGTGGGCGACGAGGAAGCCGCCGACGAAGAGCAGCAGGGCGGCCGGTACGCCGAAGACGAGGCCGCCCGCGGCCTCGATCGCCTCCGGCAGCAGGTCCAGGCCGACCACACCGAGCATCAGTCCGCCGGCGAAGCCGAGTACCAGGTGGCGGCGGTCGGTGACGCGCTGGGCGACCCAGCCACCGGCCAGGGTCATCAGGAACGCGCCGAGCGCGACGAACACCGCCATGGGCTCTTGCTAGCCGATTGACCCCGGTGCCCGCATCTTTGGGCGCCCACCGTCCTGTCCCGTTGTTTCTTGTCCCGAAAGGACCGTTCCATGTCCGAAGCAGTCGACGCAGCCGGCGCAGTCGCCGCGCCCACCCGCGGCACCGTGACGTTCGTCGGTGCCGGGCCCGGCGCCGCCGATCTGCTGACCTTCCGGGCGGCACGGGCCATCGCGGACGCCGACATCGTGATCTGGGCGGCGAGTCTCGTGCAGGCCGAGGTCCTCGATCACGCCAGGGAGGGCGCGGAGATCCTCGACTCGGCGCAGATGTCCCTCGAAGCAGTGGTCGAGGTGTACCGGCGCGCGGCGGACGAGGGGCTGAAGGTGGCCCGTATCCACTCGGGCGATCCGGCGCTGTGGGGCGGTACGCAGGAGCAGGTCGACCGGTGCGGTGAGCTGGGGGTCGCGGTCGAGATCGTGCCCGGTGTCTCGTCGTTCTCGGCGGTCGCGGCCATCGCGCAGCGCGAGCTGACCATTCCGGAGGTGGCGCAGTCGGTGATCCTGACCCGGCTCGGTGGCGGCAAGACGCCGATGCCACCGGGTGAGGACGTACGGGAGTTCGCCCGGCACGGCACCACGATGGCGCTGTTCCTGTCGGCTGCCCGGTCCGGTCAGCTGACGCAGGAACTACTGGAGGGCGGCTATCCCACGTCCACGCCCGTCGTGGTCGCGTACCAGGCGACCTGGCCGGAGGAGCTGATCCTGCACTGCACGATCGAGACGCTGGAGGAGACGGTCAAGGAGCACAAGCTCTGGAAGCACACGCTCTTCCTCGTCGGCCCCGCCCTGTCGGCGTCGGGCACTCGCTCGCACCTCTACCACCCCGGTCATTTCCACGGTTACCGCAAGGCGGACAAGGCGGCCCGTGCCGAGCTGCGCGCCCAGCGGTCCGGCTCGTGATCCGGGTCTTCGGTACGGGGACGGGGGCACCGCTCTGTGCCGAGGCCGAATCGGCGCTGGCCGGGGCCACGCTGGTGGTCGGGGCGCGGCGTCATCTGGACGGTGCCCGGTTGCCGGCGGGCACCGGCCGGCTGGTCCTGGGGCCGCTGGCCCCGGCCTTCGACCGGATCGGCAAGGAGCTGGCCGGGGGCGACGGCCGGGTGGTGGTGCTGGCCTCCGGTGATCCGGGGTTCTTCGGGATCGTACGGGCGCTGGCCGAGCGGTTCGGTCCTGCGGCGCTCGATGTGCGGCCGGGGGCTCCCTCGGTCGCGGTCGCGTTCGCCCGGCTGGGTGTCCCGTGGGACGACGCGGTGGTGGTCAGCGCGCACGGCCGGGATCCGCGTACGGCGGTGAACGTGTGCCTCGCGCACCCCAAGGTCGCGGTGCTGACCGGGCCGGGTGCCGGGCCTGCCGAGCTGGCGGCCGGGCTGGCGGACCGGGGCGGGGAGCGCGTCCTGGTCGTCGCGACGGCGCTCGGGGATCCGGAGCACGAGCGGGTCGAGCGGCTGACGCCCCGGGAGGCGGCGGACCGCGCGTGGCCCGATCCGGTGAGCGTGGTGCTGTGCCTGGACGAGTCGCGGGCCCTGTCGCCGGTACGGACGGTGGCGGGTCCGGCCGCCGGTCCGGCCGGGTGGGCGCTGGACGAGACGGAGTTCGAGCACCGCGACTCGATGATCACCAAGTTCGAGGTGCGGGCGCTGGCGCTGGCCCGGCTCGGGCCGCGCACCGGTGACCTGGTCTGGGACATCGGTGCCGGCTCGGGGTCGGTGGCCGTGGAGTGCGCCCGGCTCGGTGCCGCCGCGGTCGCCGTCGAGCGGACGGCGGACGGGGTCGAGCGGATCCGGGCGAACGCGGCCTCGCACGCGGTGTACGTGCGGGCGGTGCACGGCGAGGCACCGGCCGTGCTGTCCGGACTGCCGGACCCGGACGCGGTGTTCGTCGGGGGCGGCGGGCGTGAACTGCCCGCGATAGTGACCGCGTGCGCCCGCCGGGCGCGGCGTGCCGTGGTGGTCGCGGTGGCCGCCCTGGACCGGGTGCCGCAGGTGCGCTCGGCCCTGGCGGCCGCCGGGTTCGAACCGGAGGGGGTGCTGCTCCAGTCGTCCCGGCTGGCGCCGCTGCCCGGTGAGGTGACCCGGCTCGCCGCGGCCAATCCGGTCTTTCTGCTGTGGGGCACCCGCCCCGCGGTTCGTGCGAGTGAAGGAGCAGTCCAGTGATCGGCCTCATCTCCGCGACGGCGGCGGGCGCCGTCGCCCGCGACCGGCTGGCCGCGGCCTGGCCCGGTCGTGCCGTGGTCTACGACGGCCCGGTGGGCGAGGCCGTACGGCGGGCGTTCGCCGAGTGCGAGCAACTGGTGTGCTTCCTGGCCACGGGGGCGGTGGTGCGGCTCGTCGCGCCCCTGCTGGCGGACAAGAAAACCGATCCGGGTGTCGTCTGTGTCGACGAGGCGGGGCGCCATGCGGTGGCGCTGCTCGGCGGGCACGGTGGCGGGGCGAACGCCCTGTCCGTGGCCGTCGGTGAGGTGCTGGGCGCCGCGCCTGTCGTGACGACGGCGACGGACGCGGTGGGGATCGCCGGTCTGGACGTGCTCGGGCTTCCCGTGGAGGGCGATGTCGCGGGGGTCTCGCGGGCGATGCTCGACGGGACTCCGGTGGCGCTGCGCGCGGACGCGGTGTGGCCGCTGCCCGCGCTGCCGCCGAACGTGTCCCCCGCGGCCACGGGTCCCGCCGCGCTGTACATCACCGACCGGATCGTGGAACTCGGTTCGGGGGCGGCCGTGTTGCGGCCCGCCTCACTCGCCGTCGGCGTCGGCGCCTCCAAGGACGCGCCCGGGGACGAGGTGCTCGGGCTGATCCGCGAGACCCTGGAGGAGGCGGGTCTGACTCCGTTGAGCGTCGCGGAGCTGGTGACCGTGGACGCGAAGGCGCAGGAGCCGGGGATCGTGGCCGCGGCAGCGGGGCTCGGCGTGCCGCTGCGGACGTACCCGGCCGCCGAACTGGCCCGGATCGAGGTGCCGCACCCCTCCGACGCGCCGCTCGCCGCCGTCGGAACGCCCTCGGTCGCGGAGGCCGCGGCGCTCGCCGGGGGCGGCGAACTCCTCGTACCGAAGCGGAAGTCGAAGCCCGAGGGGCGCGCCGCGATGGCCACCTGCGCGGTGGTCCGGCGGCCCCCGCGCGGGCGCCTGGCCGTCGTCGGGCTCGGCCCGGGTGCCCGAGACCTGCTGACGCCGCGCGCTCGCGAGGAGCTGCGGCGGGCCTCGGTGCTGGTCGGGCTCGACCAGTACGTCGACCAGATCAGGGACCTGCTGCGGCCCGGCACCACGGTCCTGGAGTCGAGGCTCGGCGCGGAGGAGGCGCGGGCCCGTACCGCGGTCGCCGAGGCCCGCGAGGGACATGCCGTGGCGCTGATCGGCAGTGGTGACGCGGGCGTGTACGCGATGGCCTCACCCGCCCTCGCCGAAGCCGGCGCGGACATCGATGTGGTGGGGGTGCCGGGGGTGACGGCCGCGCTGGCGGCCGCCGCGATCCTGGGCGCCCCGCTGGGCCACGACCACGTCTCGATCAGCCTCTCCGACCTGCACACACCGTGGGAGGTCATCGAGCGCCGGGTTCGGGCCGCGGCCGAGGCCGACATCATCGTGACGTTCTACAACCCGCGCAGCCGGGGCCGCGACTGGCAGCTCCCGAAGGCGCTGTCGATCCTGGCCGGGCACCGGGAGCCGGCCACTCCGGTCGGAGTCGTACGCAATGCCTCGCGCCCCGACGAGAGCAGCCGGGTGACCTCACTGGCCGAACTGGACCCGGCAGAGGTCGACATGATGACCGTCGTCACCGTCGGCAACACGGCCACCCGGGAGATCGCGGGTCGCATGGTCACCCCGCGCGGCTACCGCTGGCAGTCGGCCACGGCCGCGCCCGCCCGGGAGACGGCGCCGTGATCCGGCCCGCCACCCCCTCCCCCACCCCCACCCCCCATGAGCACCGAGCGATGAACACCGAGGAGAACCTGTGAACACCCCGTCCGCCCAGCCCGCACTGCTGATCGCCGGCCACGGCACCCGGGACGAGGGCGGGGCCGCCGCCTTCCGTGACTTCGTGGCCGAACTGGGCGCCCGCAACCCGCAGCTGCCAGTCGCGGGCGGCTTCATCGAGCTGTCTCCGCCGCCGCTCGGTGACGCGGTGACCGAGCTCGTCGAGCAGGGCGTGAAGCACTTCGCCGCCGTTCCGCTGATGCTGGTGTCGGCGGGGCACGCCAAGGGGGACATCCCGGCGGCGCTGACCCGGGAGAAGGAGCGCCACCCCGGTATCTCGTACACCTACGGCCGTCCGCTGGGCCCGCACCCGGCGCTGCTGAACGTGCTGGAGCGGCGGGTGGACGCGGTGCTGGGCGACACCGACCGCTCCGAGGTCACGGTGCTGCTGGTCGGGCGCGGCTCCACCGACCCGGACGCCAACGCCGAGGTGTACAAGGCGGCGCGGCTGTTCTGGGAGGGCCGGGGGTACGCGGGGGTGGAGACGGCGTTCGTCTCGCTGGCCGCGCCCGATGTGCCGTCCGGTCTGGACCGTTGCGTGAAGCTGGGTGCGGGGCGCATAGTCGTTCTGCCGTACTTCCTCTTCACCGGCATCCTGCCGGACCGGGTACGTCACCAGACCGAGGAGTGGGCCACCGCCCATCCGGAGCTGGACGTCCGGTCGGCCGAGGTGATCGGCGCCGCGGAGGAACTGCTCGATCTGGTCATGGAGCGCTACCGGGAGGCCGTCAAGGGCGATCTGCGGATGAACTGTGACTCCTGCGTGTACCGGATCGCACTGCCGGGCTTCGAGGACAAGGTGGGACTGCCGCAACAGCCGCACTTCCACCCTGACGACGACGGCCATCACCCCCACACACACCCCCACCATGGCGGTCATGCACACTCCCACTGAACGCCCCGACGCCACAGGCGCGGGCGCGCACGATCTGCGGCACCACGGTGACGCGGAGGTACGGGGACGGGATCTGACCGATCTCGCCGTCAACGTACGGGCCGGTACCCCACCGGCCTGGTTGAAGGAGCGGATAGCCGCGTCGCTGGGCTCGCTCGCCGCTTACCCGGACGGGCGTCCGGCGCGTGCGGCGGTCGCCGCACGGCACGGACTGCCGCCCGACCAGGTCCTGTTGACCGCGGGTGCGGCGGAGGCGTTCGTGCTGATCGCACGCGCGCTGCCGGCCAGGCGCCCGGTCGTGGTCCATCCGCAGTTCACCGAGCCGGAGGCCGCTCTGCGCGCGGCCGGGCACGAGGTCGGGCGGGTGCTGCTGCGGGCCGAGGACGGTTTCCGGCTGGACCCGGCCGCCGTTCCGCCGGACGCGGATCTGGTGGTGGTCGGCAATCCGACCAACCCGACGTCCGTACTGCATCCCGCGGCCGTTCTGGAGCAACTGGCGCGCCCCGGGCGGACGCTGGTGGTCGACGAGGCGTTCATGGACGCGGTGCCCGGTGAGCGCGAGGCACTGTGCGGCCGCACGGACATCCCCGGGCTCGTGGTCCTGCGCAGCCTCACCAAGACCTGGGGGCTCGCCGGGCTGCGGATCGGTTACGTCACGGCGGCCCCGGAGACCGTGCACAGGCTGGCCCAGGCGCAGCCGCTGTGGCCGGTGTCGTCGCCGGCGCTGACGGCAGCCGAGGCGTGCATGGAACCGCGGGCGCTGTCCGAGGCCGCCGCAGCGGCGGAGCGCATCGCGGTGGACCGGTGCCACCTGGTCGCGGGGCTCCGCGAGTTCACCGAGGTACAGGTGGTCGAGCCGGCCGAGGGTTCGTTCGTCCTCATCCGGCTGGAGCGGGCCGCGGACATACGCGAGCGGCTGCGGATGCTGGGCTTCGCGGCCCGGCGCGGGGACACGTTCCCCGGGCTCGGCGAGGACTGGCTGCGGCTGGCCGTGCGCGACCGTACGACGACCAACCGTTTTCTGCAGGTGCTCGACCAGGCGGTGCAGGCGATGACCGTCGTCAGCCGGTGAAGGGCCCGACCGGCCTGTGACACGACCGGCGACCGCCCGGACCGGCCTGTGACGCGTCACAGGCGGGGAGCGGTGTTCCACCCACGGAACACCACTCCCCGCCTCCCCCGTTTCCCCCGTTTCCCCCCTTACGGCCCCCCGGCCGCCCCCTCCCCCCTCACGGCCCCCCGGCCGCCCTCTTTTCCCCCTGCGACCCCCCGGCCGCCCCCCTTCCTTTCCCCTTTACGGCCCCCCGGCCGTCCCCTCGGGCCCTGACTCCCTCCCCCGCACGTCAGTCCTGCGCACGCCGCCGCGCCACGACCATCGCGCCCGCGCCGACCGCCAGCAGCAGCGCCGCACCACCCGCGATGTACGGCGTGGTGGAGCTGCTGCCCGTCTCGGCGAGGTCGGCGTCAGTGGCGGCGGGCGCCTTCTCGGCGCCGGTCTGCGTCTTCACATCACCGCCGCTGCCGCCGGACTCACCCGCCGTGGAGCCGCCGGAACCGCCGGTGCCGGAACCGCCGCCGTCGGTGGAGCCGCCGTCACCGGACCCGCCGTCCGACGAGCCGCCGTCGGTCGAGCCACCGCCGGTGGAGCCGCCCGGGCGGGGTGCCTTCGGGGTCTCGCAGGTGGCCTCGGCGAGCGTGACCTCGCCCTTCACTTCGGCGACATTGAGGTCGAGCGGGTTCACCGAGACCGTCAGCTGAAGTGCGGCGGCCGCCGCGGTGCGTGAGGTGGTGAGCGTCTTCGACAGATCGAGCTCCACCTCCCCGACGCCCGGCACCTTGACCTGCGTGGCGCCTCCCGCGGTGAGCGTGACGCGCTTGCCGAGGACCTTCACATGGCCCAGCACGTTCGACTCGGCTACCGGCTTGTGGCCCGCCTCGCAGACCGCCTTGGAGGTGATCTGCTCGACCTCGATCAACGACAGCAGCGGCAGACCGGGCAGGTGCAGCCGGGCCTTGACGATATTGCTGTGGCCCTCGGCACGGTGCTTGTCGACCGTGGCGTCCGCCGTGGCGGCATCCGCACGGAGCACGCTGAACGGCTTTCCGTGGTCCACGCCGTCGAGCCGCACGCTGAGCGCGGTCTCCTTGGCGCTTGCCGGGGCGTGCACCTCGTTGAGCGCGGCCTTGAGCGGCACGTTGATCGTCTTGTTCAGGAGCGAGACGTCGAGCGCGGTACGGAGCACGACCGCGCTCGCCTTCCCGTCACCGGTGGTCGTGTCGGTGGTCGCGGTGGCGGCCTGCGCGGGGACGGCGACAAGCAGTGCGACGGGAGCTGCGGCGACCGCCAGGGCGGCGAGGCGGAAGGTGTTGCTGTTCAAGATGGTGGAACCCCCACAAGAGACATGGAGCCACCGGCGCCGTCCAATGGGGGACATCGCGGGCACCGGTGGCCTCGACTCCGTGAATCTTTACGCACAGAGGGTGAACGTACAGACACCTGAGGTGAGTTCACCCCAAAGGGGGGTTTCCGAGCCTGTATTCGAATATCTCGGCACGTGCGTTCCTCGAGTTCACCCGTTTCACTGAGCGTGGACGGCTCGGAGCCGGCCGCGCGGGAGCGTACACAGAAGTGATTCAACGAGCGGGCCGACTCGTGGTAACTGCCGGTCAACACGGTGCAACCCCGGGCCGTTCCGGGCCCGGGGCCCGCCCGTCAGCCGATCACACGCCCGTTCAGTACGACGCGACGCGGCGCGGCCAGCACCCGTACGTCCGCCCGCGGGTCCTCGTCGTAGACCACCAGGTCGGCCGGGGCACCCTCCTCGAGACCCGGCCTGCCGAGCCACTCCCGGGCACCCCAGGTCGCCGCGGACAGTGCCTCCGGGGCCGGAATGCCCGACTTCACCAGCTCGGCGACCTCGTCGGCCACCAGCCCGTGGGCCAGCACACCGCCCGCGTCGGTGCCGACGAAGACGGGGATCCCCGCGTCGTACGCGGCGCCGACCGTACGGTGGCGCCGCTCGTGCAGCCGGCGCATATGGGCCGACCAGCGCGGGTACTTGGCCTCCCCGCCCTGCGCCAGCGCGGGGAAGGTGGCGATGTTGACCAGCGTGGGC
The DNA here is from genome assembly GCF_042672475.1 of Streptomyces sp. NPDC127177. Taxonomy (NCBI): domain Bacteria; kingdom Bacillati; phylum Actinomycetota; class Actinomycetes; order Kitasatosporales; family Streptomycetaceae; genus Streptomyces; species Streptomyces sp. NPDC127177. The sequence continues at coordinate 479 of NZ_JBHXUW010000046.1, read as the reverse complement.
ACGATCGCGACCCCGCGCTCCGCGAAGAGCGGGATCGTCTCCTCCGTCAGCCCCGTGGCGTGTTCGACGCAGTCGATCCCGGCCTCGACGAGATCGCGCAGTGAGTCCTCCGCGAAGCAGTGCGCGGTGACCCGGGCACCCAGCCGGTGCGCCTCGGCGATGGCCGCACCCACCTCCTCGCGTGGCCAGCACGCGCTCAGGTCGCCCACCTCACGGTCGATCCAGTCGCCGACGAGCTTCACCCAGCCGTCGCCGCGGCGCGCCTCCTGCGCCACGTACGCCACCAGTTCGTCCGGCTCGATCTCGTACGCGTAGTTCCTCGTGTAGCGCCGGGTCCTGGCGATGTGCCGGCCGGCCCTGATGATCTTCGGCAGATCCTCGCGGTCGTCGATCCACCGGGTGTCGGCGGGTGATCCCGCGTCCCGCAGGAGCAGCGCGCCGGCCTCCCGGTCCTGGACGGCCTGCCTCTCGGTGGTCGC
>NZ_JBHXUW010000045.1:0-68009 GCF_042672475.1 Streptomyces sp. NPDC127177 | reverse complement strand
CCCGTGTCATGTGACACGGGCGGCCCCTGCCCACGCGGAGACAGCCCGTCACGCACGATGGACCCCGAGTCCCTCCCATCGGAGACCTGATGCCACACGCCCTCACCCGCCGGCTGCGCGACCACCCGCGGACCGTCGACGCCGTCGTGATCCCCATGGCGTTCGCCGCCGCCGTCTTCGCCAGCGCGGTCGGGACCTGGGGAACCACCGCCGAGTACATCGACTGGCGTCCTGGGGTGGTCCTCTCCGTCATCGCCTGCACGGCCCTGTGGTGGCGTCGCAGCCATCCCCGCGCCGTCGTCGTGATCACCGCCCTGTGCGCCAGCGCGGCCACCGGTGTGGGGTACCTCGGGACACCGCTGCTGCTCGCCCCCGCCATGGTCGCGCTCTACTGGCTGGCCACCGGGACCGACCGGCGGACCGCGGGCCTCTACAGCCTCGCCGCCATCGCCCTCCTGCTCCCGACGGCGCTGATCACCGGCCGGTCCTCCACCCTCGTCCTGGCGACGCTCAACCCCGCCCTCTGCCTGCTGCTCCCCGTCGCCTGGGGCTCGGCGGCCCGGCTGCGCCGCGCATACCTGGAGTCGCTGCGCACCCGTGCCGAGCACGCCGAACGCACCCGCGAGGACGAGGCCCGTCATCGCGTGGCGGAAGAGCGCGTCCGCATCGCCCGCGAACTGCACGACGTCGTCGCCCACCATCTGGCCCTCGCCAACGCGCAGGCCACGACCGCCGCCCACCTGGTGCGCCGCAACCCCGCCCAGGCCGAGCAGCTCATCACCGAGCTGGCCGGCACCACCTCGTCCGCCCTGCGCGAGCTCAAGGCGACCGTCGGGCTGCTCCGCAGCCCCGACGACCCCGACTCCCCGCTCGAACCCACCCCCGGGCTCGCCCGTCTGCCCGAGCTGGTCGCCACGCACGAGAACGCCGGACTGACGGTCACCGTGACCACCACCGGGGACGCGGTGCCGCTCGCTCCCGGCGTGGACCTGACCGCGTACCGCATCGTCCAGGAAGCCCTCACCAACGTCACCAAGCACGCCGCCACGACCGCCGCCCAGGTCACCCTCGCCTACGCCGGCGACCTGCTCACCATCACGGTCAGCGACGAGGGCGGCGGCGCCGAGGGCTCCGCTCCCGCGGCGCAGGACAGCGGCTTCGGCCTGATCGGCATGCGGGAGCGCGCCCGGTCGGCCGGCGGCGAGTTCCGGGCGGGCCGGCGATCCGACGGCGGCTTCACCGTCACGGCCGAACTTCCCATCCACTTCTGATCCCCGAAGGACCCCCGATGCCCCTCCGCGTCCTGCTCGCCGACGACCAGGCTCTGCTGCGCGCCACGTTCCGCATGCTGATCGACTCCTGTGACGACATGGAGGTCGTGGGTGAGGCGGCCGACGGGGAGCGGGCCGTCGAGCTCACTCGCGCGCTCCGCCCGGACCTCGTGGTCATGGACATCCGGATGCCCGGCACCGACGGTCTGGAGGCCACCACCGTCATCTGCGGCGACCCGGAACTGTCGGCGATCCGGGTCCTGATCCTGACGACCTTCGAGACCGACGAGTACGTCGCCCGGGCCCTGCGCGCGGGCGCGAGCGGGTTCCTCGGCAAGGACGTGTCGGCGGACGCGCTCCTGGAGGGCATTCGTACCGTGGTCTCCGGTGAGGCGCTGCTGTCCCCCGCGGCCACACGGCTGCTCGTGACCCGCTTCCTCGCCACGCCCGAGCCCGGCACCGGCGGGGAGCTGCCGGCGCGGCTGGCCGCGCTCACCCCGCGCGAACGTGAGGTGACGGCGCTGGCCGCCAACGGCAGTTCGAACGCCGAGATCGCCGCATCGCTCTTCCTCAGCCCGCTCACCGTGCGCACCCACATCCAGCGCGCCATGAACAAGCTCGAAGCCCGCGACCGCGCCCAACTCGTCGTCATCGCCTACCGGTCCGGTCTGGTGCGGCCCGGTCCGCCATCGGCCGGCTGATCGCGGACCGGATGCCGTGCGGCTCAGACGGTGCCGTCGGCGAACGGTCCCCCGGCCGCGAAGGCCAGGCCGGCGAAGCGCTCGCCCATCCGGCGGTGCGTGGCGGCGTCCGGGTGGAGCGCGTCGGGGAGCGGGAGTTCGGCGAAGTCCGCGTCCCCGTAGAGGGCACGGCCGTCGAGGTAGTGCAGATGCGGATCGTCCGTCGCGCGCTCCCGCACAAGCCGGGCCAGTTCGTCCCGGATGACGTTGAGCGTGAGCTTCCCCATGGCCCGTTCCGCGGGGTCGCCCATGGCCCGGAACCGGAGCCGTCCCTCGCCGATGTCGCTGAAGTCCGGGGCGCTGGGCCCCGGGGTGTCCTCGTGGATCGGGCACAGGACGGGCGAGACGACCAGGAGCGGGATGCCGGGGTGGCCCTCCCGGATGGTGTCGAGGAAGCCGTGCACGGCCGGGGTGAAGGCACGCAACCGCATCAGGTCGGCGTTGACGAGGTTGATGCCGATCTTGACGCTGATCAGGTCCGCGGGGGTGTCACGCATCGCGCGGGCGGTGAACGGGTCGAGCAGGGCGCTGCCGCCCAGGCCCAGGTTGATCAGCTCCACGCCGCCCAGGGAGGCGGCGAGCGCGGGCCAGGTGCTGGTGGGGCTCGCGGCGTCGGAACCGTGGCTGATCGAACTGCCGTGGTGGAGCCACACCTTGCGGCCCCGGTCGGGCGCGGGCTCGACGGGGGCGTCCGTGCGCAGGGCGACCAGCTCGGTGGACTCGTTGTACGGCAGCCAGATCTCGACGTCCTTGGCGCCCTCGGAGAGTTCGGCGAACCGGACGGTGCCCACCGGGCCGGGCGTGGTCTCCACGGACCCGGTCGTCATGTCGACCGTGCGGACGTTGCCGCCGGTCACGCTCCCCTGCCCGGCCGGCCGGCCGTCGACGAGCAGGTCGTACACGCCGTCCGGTCGGGTCGGTGCGCCCGCGTACGCCATCTTGGTACGGAGTGTGTCCAGCTCGATCGTGGTGGCTCGGGTACGGAACACCAGCCGTACGCCGGAGGGCTGGGCCTCCGCCATGGCGAGCTGCCCGTCGGCGCACTGGGCACGGGCCCGGGCGGGCAGCCGGTGCGGGCGCAGCCCGTGCTCGGTGCGCTCCAGGTCGAGCGCCCCGCGCAGGAGGCCTGCGGTGATCGGTGTGCTGATCAGGTCGTTTTCAGTGCTCATGTCTCTGCCTGTTGCTCGGTACGTGGTGTTCGGACGGGTGTCGCCGAGAACGCGCGGCTCGGACCCGCGTCGCCCGGAACAGCGCTGTCAGGGTGCGGGCCAGTTCCGCAGCAGGGCGTCCAGAGCGTCCAGGGTCCGTGCCCAGCTCACCTGCGAGTCGGGGGCACTGTGGCTGAACCCGCCCTGCATCTCCAGGCTGACGTAGCCGTGGAAGACGCTGCCCAGCAGCCGCACGGCGTGCGTCTGGTCGGGCTCGGTCAGGTCGTAGCCCCGCAGGATGGCCCGCGTCATCTGCGCGTGCCTGCCTCCCGCGCTCGCGGCCGCCGCCTCCGGATCGAGCTTCAGCTGGGCCGCCGCGTAACGGCCGGGATGCTCCCGGGCGTAGTCGCGGTAGACGTTGGCGAAGGCGCTCAGCGCGTCCTTGCCCGCCCGTCCGGCCAGCGCGGCCCCGCCCCGGTCTGCGAGTTCCTCCAGGGCGAGCAGCGCGATTCCGGTCCTGAGCTCGTGGGAGTTCTTCAGGTGCGAGTACAGACTCGCGACCTTCACGTCGAACCGGCGGGCGAGCGCCGAGACCGTCACCTGGTCGAAGCCGACCTCGTCGGCCAGCTCCGCTCCGGCCCGGACCAGGCGTTCCGCCGTCAACCCTGCACGCACCATGCTCATCCCTTCATCAGCCGAAACCCATTATGCATTTACCTAATAGCTTTAGGCAAATGCTGTGTACCAGCGAGACCCGCCCGTCGCCGCACGAGAGGGACGCCGCCCCGCGCCGCCGGCCCGGCCAAAGCGTCGCCCCCTGGCAGCCGAAGCCGAACGTCAGGCGCCGCGGGCGGCTAACCTCGACAACTCACGTACTCCGTAAGGCCGGTGACGGGTGCAAAGGTCAGCGGACCAGCCGGAGCCATCTCGCGCGCGCCCACCGTGGCGCGCCAGCAGGGAGCGGAGACCCTCATGTCCACGGAGACCGGCCCGGCCCTCGATGCCGAGCCCCGCGGCCACCGGATCGTGCGGGGCCCCAGAGGGCTGCCGCTCCTCGGGAACATGCCGCAGTTCGCCAGGGACCCCCTCGCGTTCTTCGAGCGGCTGCGCGGCCACGGAGACCTGGTCCAGTGGCGCTTCGGCCCCAACTCCTGTGTGTTCGTGGCCGATCCCGGGTGCATAGGCGAACTGCTCACCGAGACGGAACGCTCCTTCGACCAGCCCGCCCTCGGCATCGCGTTCCGCACCGTGATGGGCAACGGCGTGGTCGTGGCGCGCGGGGCGGAGTGGCGGCGCAAGCGGTCGCTGGTGCAGCCGTCCGTACGTCCGAAGCAGGTGCGGTCGTACGCGGCGACCATGGCGGGCAGCACGGTGGAGCTGGCGGACACCTGGGCGGGCGGTGAACGCATCGACGTCAAGCGGGAGATGGCGGCCCTGACGCAGCGGATCGCCGTGCGCACGATCTTCGGCGTCGACACTCCGGCCGACGCCGAGGCGATGGGCCGGGCGATGGATGTGGCCCAGGCGGAGATCGGCAAGGAGTTCGCGGGGATCGGCGCCCTGCTGCCCGACTGGGTACCGACGCCGGGGCGGGCCAGGATCAGGAAGGCCGCCGCGGTGATCGACGCCGAGGTGGGCCGGGTCGTCGCCCGTCACCGGGACGGCGGGGACGATCGCCCGGACCTGCTGAGCCGGCTGCTCACCGCCGTGGACGAGACGGGGACCCGGCTGACGGATGAGGAGATCCGGGACGAGACGGTCACGCTGTACATCGGCGGCCACGAGACGACGAGCTCGACGCTGGTCTGGGCCTGGTACCTGCTCTCCCGCAACGCAGCGGCGCGCGCCGCGCTGCACGAGGAGCTGGACCGGGTCCTCGGCGGCCGGGAGCCGGGGTTCGACGACTATGCGCGGCTGACGTACACCCAGTCGGTGATCAAGGAGGCGCTCCGGCTGTACCCGACGATCTGGCTGGTCACCGGGGTCGCGAAGGAGGGCGCGCGGATCGGGGGCATACCGATGCCGGAGGGAACCAGGGTGTGGAGCAGCCAGTGGGCCACGCACCGCGACGAGCGGTGGTTCCCGGAGCCCGAGGCGTTTCGCCCCGAGCGCTGGGGCGCCGAGGCGAACGAGGAGATCGCGGAGTACGCGTGGTTCCCGTTCGGCGGAGGCCCGCGGGTCTGCCTGGGCACCCGGTTCGCGATGGTGGAGGCGGTGCTGATCCTGGCGGTGCTCGCGCGCCGCTTCGAACTGGAGGTGGACCCGGGCACGGTCGGCCCCGTGCCGACGCTGACGCTACAGCCGGACCGTGAGGTGCTGGCGACGGTGCGGGCGCGGTAGCGGCGGCCACACCACGGCGTGCGGACGGGCGGCAGCCGCGCGGGCCCCACAGATACTGAACCGATATGTCCGGTCTATCGCCAGGAACAAGGCATACCGTCAAGAATGTCCCTGTCGGCTGTGCGGCCGCAGGGGCCCGGTGGCCGCGACCGCGGGCTGTCCGATCGGCTGTCGATCCAAGGGGAGAAACATCATGCGTCTGTCCTCCGCCCTCACCGCCACCCTCACCGCAACGGCCGCCGTGGCCCTCACGGCCACCGGCGCTTCGGCCGCCCCCGATGCCGCTTCCACCGGGGCGGCTGCCCGTCCGGGCATCTGTCAGGAGCAGGCACTCCGGATCACGGCCTCCCCCGGCGGGGGGCGGAACGTGGCGCGGATCGCCGTCACCAACCGGGGCGGCGGCACCTGTGTGGTGGACCGCATTCCTACCGTCACCTTCCGGGGGCTGGACGGCTCGGCCCAGCCCGTGCCGCCGGCGACGAGCGGTGCGTACTCGCTCTCGCCGGGCGAGAGCGGGTACGCCGCCGTGCGTACGGCGGCGCCCGGCACCACCGAGGGGCACGTGGTCAGCACCCTGTCCGTGGCGGCGGACCCCTCGCACTACGGCGTCACCTTCGGTGGGGCGACCGTGGGCATGGACCACGGGATCCGGGTCTGGGAGCCGGTGACCACGCTGTGGCACACCTCGCGCGCCGCGGCCGACCGGGCGCTCGCCGCCGCGACGCGCTGAGCCACAGGCCGGGGTGGCGCGGCGGCCACCGCCCCGGCGCCCTCACACGCCCCGCACCGTGACCGTGCCCCTCCCCTCCGCCGTGGCGCCCGTCGGCTCGGCGACCACCCGGAAGGCACGGTCCGTGCCCTCGGCCGTGACGCTCAGGGCCGCCCCGTCCCGGACCACCCGGAACGTGGCCGCGGTCGCCCCCGTCAGGTCCGGCACCGTGACCAGCGTGCCGGCGCCGCCGGCCACCGGGCCGAAGGCGCGCAGGGTGAGCCCGTCCAGCCAGTCCCCGTCCGGGCGCCGGTCGTCGGCCCCCCAGGGCAGCACCGCACCGGGCCGCACCAGGATCGGCAGGCTGTCGAAGCCGTGGGTCTCGTGTCGCCAGACCGGTCCGGTGACGGTCTCGCCGGTCAGCAGAGAGGTCCAGGTGCCCTCGGGAACGTAGAACTCCACCTGTCCGTCCTCCGTGAAGACCGGGGCGACCAGCAGGTCCGGTCCGAGCATGTACTGTCGGTCCAGCATCCGGGTGGTCGGGTCGTCCGGGAACTCCAGCAGCATGGGGCGCATCATCGGCACACCCGTCCGGTGGGCGGTGGCCGCCGCCCCGTACAGGTACGGCATCAGCCGGTGCTTGAGCAGCGTGAACTTCCGCGTGACGTCCACCGCCTCATCGCCGAACGCCCACGGCACCCGGTACGAGACGTTGCCGTGCAGCCGGCTGTGCGAGGAGAGCAGACCGAAGGCGAGCCAGCGCTTGAACACCGCCGGATCGGGGGTGCCTTCGAAGCCGCCGATGTCGTGGCTCCAGAAGCCGAAGCCGGACAGGCTCAGGGACAGCCCGCCGCGCAGCGACTCGGCCATGGCGGTGAACGAGGCGAAACAGTCGCCGCCCCAGTGCACCGGGAACTGCTGGCCGCCGACCGTCGCGGAGCGGGCGAACAGGACCGCCTCGCCGTGGCCGCGCTCCTTCTCCAGGAGCTCGAAGACCGTTCGGTTGTAGATCTGTGCGTAGTAGTTGTGCATCCGTTCCGGGTCGGAACCGTCGTGCCACACCACGTCCGTGGGCACACGCTCGCCGAAGTCCGTCTTGAAGCAGTCGACGCCCTGGTCGAGCAGGATCCGGAGCTTGCTGTTGTACCACTCGCGCGCCGCCGGGTCGGTGAAGTCCACCAGGGCCATGCCGGGCTGCCACAGATCCCACTGCCAGACGGAGCCGTCGGCCCTGCGCACGAGGTAGCCGTGTTCCGCCCCCTCCGCGAACAGTGGGGACTTCTGGGCGATGTACGGGTTGATCCACATGCTGATCCGCAGGCCGCGTTCCTTGAGCCGGGCCAGCATGCCTTCCGGATCGGGGAAGACGTCCGGGTCCCAGAGGAAGTCCGACCACTGGTACTCGCGCATCCAGAAGCAGTCGAAGTGGAAGACGGAGAGCGGGATTTCGCGTTCGGCCATGCCGTCGACGAAGGAGGTGACCGTCGCCTCGTCGTAGGAGGTGCAGAACGACGTGGTCAGCCAGAGGCCGAAGGACCAGGCCGGGGGCAGGGCCGGCCGGCCGGTGAGCGCGGTGTAGCGGTCCAGCACCTCCTTGGGTGTCGGCCCGGCGACGATGTAGTACTCCAGCGACTGGTCCTCGACGCTGAACTGCACCTGGCCCACCGACTCCGAGCCGATCTCGAAGGAGACCCTTCCGGGGTGGTTGACGAAGACGCCGTAGCCGCGCGAGGAGAGGTAGAAGGGGATGTTCTTGTAGGCCAGTTCGCTGCTGGTGCCGCCGTCGGCCTGCCAGATGTCGACGCTCTGGCCGTTCTTCACGTACGGGGTGAAGCGCTCACCGAGCCCGTAGACGTTCTCCCCGATGTCCAGGGCGAGTTGGGCGACCATGTGGTGCGTGCCGTCCGGGGCGGTGGCGAAGGCCGTGCCCTTGGTGTCGACTCCGGTGAGGCGGCGGCCGTCGGCGTCCAGGAAGGTCATGCCCCACGGCCCGGCGCCGTCCATCCGCAGGGTGAGCGGGCCGCTGGTCAGTTCGGTGACCGTGCCGTCCCTCCGGGTGCGGGCCCCGGCGGATGTCGCGTCCAGGCCGGGGAGCGCGAAATGGGGTCCGCGGTTCACCGTTCCGGCGTGGTGGGTGGCGCGCACGCCGATGATCCCCTCGGCCGGCGAAAAGCATTCGACGGTGATCAGTGGGGTGTTGAGGGTGTCGCCCCGTTCGGCGACGTGCTTGACCGCCGCGTAGGCGGTGAACCGGTCGTCGCGTACGTGCAGATCACGGATCTCGGTCGCGTAGCAGGCGCGTACGCCCTCGCGCATGAGCCAGAAGCCGTCGGTGAACTTCATGAGGACTCCTTGCCGGAAACAACTGAATCGAGAGGCAGGGGGGTTCGCGGCGCGTCCCCGTTCATTCGGCGTCCGGGGCGAAGACGAGGCGGTCGAGACGCACGGAGCCGTCCAGGGTGATGCGCACGTCACGGATGCCCGAGGCGCGGATGGCGGCCCGCCCGGTGCGGTAGTCGTACGGTCCGTCGGTGGCGGCCACCGGGACGGCGACCGTGGTGCCGTCGATGGTGATCCGTACGGCCCCCTCCCCCGACGCCGACACCGAGACCTCCCGTACCCCGGCTCCGAAGTCGCAGCGCCGGTAGAGGAGTTCGTTGGCCCCGGCGACCGCGGTCACGGCGTCGCCGTCGCTCTTCGTACGGTCGACGATCTCGGTGGCCAGCTGCTCGTCGTAGTCGGCCGCCGCCAGGCCGCGCACCAGGACGGGCCGGGGGCCGGCGGGTTCACCGTCTACGGTGACCACGGCGACGGCCCGGATGTCCGCACTCGATGCGCCGGCCTGGATCTCGTACGCGCCGGGCTCGACGCTCCAGCGGGAGTGCGCCACGTCCCAGTGCCCCAGCTCGGCGACCGGGACGGTGAAGTCGACGCGCTGAGCGGCTCCCGGTGCCAGGTGCAGCCGCCGGTGGGCGGCCAGCTGACGCAGCGGCCGTACGACGGACGGCGCCACCGCCCGTGTGTAGAGCTGGGCGACCTCGTCGGCGGCGACGGAACCGGAGTTGGTGACGGTCAGTGACACCCGCAGCAGGTCGTCCCGGCGTTCGGCGGTCAGGGAGCTGTAGCTGAACTCGCTGTACGAGAGGCCGTGACCGAAGGGGTAGAGCGGCTTGCCCTCGTAGTAGAGGTAGGTCTGGCGGGAGCCGATGATGTCGTAGTCGAGCAGGCCGGCCAGCTCCGCGTCGGAGGCGTACCAGGTCTGCGGGAGCCGTCCGGCCGGGGAGACGTCGCCGGCCAGGACCCGGGCGAGCGCGGTTCCGGCGGCCTGACCGCCGTGCGCGGTCCACAGGAGTGCCGGAAGCGCGGCCGCCGCGTCCGTGAGTGCGTACGGGTAGGCGGAGGTGACGGCCAGGACGGTGCGCGGGTTGGCGGCGTGGGCGGCGCGCCAGAGGCGTTCCTGCTGGGCGGGCAGGTCGAGGGTGGTGCGGTCCTCGGTCTCGCGTCCGTTGATGTGGGCGTCGTTGCCGGCCACGACGATCACGGTGTCGGCCGCGGCCGCGGCGCGCGCCACGGCGTCCTCGCCGCGCTCGGTCACCTCCGTCTCGAAGACGGTTCCGAGGGTGTTCGCGGGTACCGGATGCTCGCCGCCCGGTCCGGAAGTCTCCTTGCCGGTGGCGGAATCCGCTTCGCCGGTGGCGGAGGTTTCTTCTCCGGTGGCGGAAGTTCCTTCGCCGGGGGCGGCAACCTTTACGCCGTCGGCGGCGACAGAGACATACCTACCCGTTCCGATGTGCAGAAGACGGTGACCGCCGGCATGACCCTCCACCGCCTCCAGGCGGAACGTCTCCTGGACGATCCAGCCACCGGGCTCGTCCGCGGAGGCGCGTACGTAGCCGTCCTCGGCCACCGACAGATAGCGGCCGGCCGGCTCCCGCAGGGTGATGACTCCGTTGCCCCAGTCCACGAGCGCCAGCTCGGTCGGGGTGTCGCCGCAGGTCAGGGGCGGCAGGTCGGTGCGGCCCGCGAGGAGCGCCGGGTCGAGGGCGCCCTCCTCGCCGCGTACCGGCTCCCGGCCGTTCCCCGCCGCCGGCACGTGCAGCCAGCCGTCCGCGCACTTCAGCCTGACCAGGTCGGCGCCCTCCGCGAAGACGATGCGCTCGGCTCCGAAGCGTTCCCGGAGCCCGTCGAGCGGGGTGGAGCGGTGGATGAGCGTGCCGCTGTACCAGTCGAGCTTGCAGGCGTCCGCGAGGAGCCCGACGACGGCGACCGTCTTCCCCGCGGCGGGATCGAGCGGCAGCAGCCCGTCGTTCTTGAGCAGGACGACAGCCTGCTCGGCGGCCTCCTGGGCGAGCGCCCGGTGGCCGGCGGTGTCGAAGTCGGCGGCGGCCGCGTACGGATCGAGCCCGGGGTCGAACTCGCCGAGCGAAAAACGGAGTTCGAGCAGCCGGCGGACGGCGGTGTCGATGTCGTGCTCGTCGAGCAGCCCGCGTTCCAGAGCCGCCCTGATGCGGCCGGTCATGATGTCGGGGTCCTGGCCGTGGTCGGTGAAGCTGTCGACGCCGGCCCGCAGGGCGGCGGCCGTCGCCTCCTCATGGGTGTCGAAGTAGTGCTCGGAGTCGACGAGGTTGGACGGTGCGCCCGCGTCGGAGCAGACGACCAGCGACCGGTCGGTCCAGCCGCGCAACTGCTGGGACAGCAGCGGCGACACGTGGTTGGGGCGCCCGTTGACCAGGTTGTACGCGGGCATGACGCCGGCCACCGCGCCCGCCAGGACGGCGTCACGGAAGGCCTTGAGGTCGTACTCGTGCAGGACCCGCGGACGGACCGAGGAGGAGGCGGTGGCGCGGTCGGTCTCGTTGTTGTGGGCGAGCCAGTGCTTGAGGACCGGGGCGGTCCGCCAGTAGTGCGGATGGTCGCCGCGCAGCCCCCGGGTGTAGGCGACCGCGATGGCGGAGGTGAGGCCGGGGTCTTCGGAGTACCCCTCCTCACCGCGCCCCCACAGCGGATTGCGCAGCAGATTCACTGTCGGGGCCCAGACGTTGAGCCCGACCCGGTCGTCCTCGGCCCGCTTGGCCCGGACCTCGTTGCCGACCGCCTCGCCCACCCTGCGCACCAGTTCGTCGTTCCAGGTGGCGCCGAGCCCGACCGCCTGCGGAAAGACCGTCGCCCGCCCCATCCAGGCGACGCCGTGCAGGGCCTCCTGACCGGTCCTGAAGGCGCCGAGCCCCAGCCGGCCGACCGCCGGCGCGAACTGGTGCAGCATCGCGATCCGCTCGTCGAGCGTGAGCCGCCGGAGGAGATCGTCGACGCGCTTGGCGAAGGGCAGCTGTGGGTCGCGGAAGGGCTGCGGTTGTTCCGTCACGTGCGGGTCCCCTTGCAGAGGTGGGAGGTTTCCGGCGCCAGGGCCTCGTTCGACCTCCCGCGGCGCACCGGAAGATCCTTCGAAGCGCTTCGATGCTCAACGGCCGACCCCGCGCATGTCAAGGCCTCGACGGCAACCTTCGTACCCAACAGTGTCCCGCAGGACCAGGAAGCGGTTCGGAAACAGGTCGGAGGAATCTGGAAACGGACTCTTGTGCGGCCGGGACCCTTCACTTAACCTCGCTGCAACATCGAAGCGCTTCGACGGAGTTTCGACGGGGCGCCCGGCGCCTTTGGCTTTCCGGGACGGCGACAGGCTCTGCCGCCTCCCTGTTGAACCGCTTCACCTGCGGCCGGTCACGCCGGCTCAGTCAGCAACGCTCCACCTCAGACACAGGAACCGAACGGCGGACGCCTGCCGTGTGTCGTCCTGGTGCGCCTCGAAGGGTTGACGCAATGACGCCGAATTCCTCCCCCTCCTCCACGGCTCCGAGCCGGAGAAGCTTCCTCGCCACCGGCGCGGTGGCAGCTGTCGCCGTGGCCGGCGGGGTGCCGCTGCTCGCCGCCTGCGGTGGTTCCGGCTCCGGTTCCGGCAGCAAGGAGGGCACGACGACGGGCAAGGCGCTGAAGAAGGTCGTGCCGGCCTACGCTCCGCTCAACCTGGTCGAGCCGGATGTCGTGAGCGTCAACGGTTCCAGCCCCGGCTTCACCAAGCTGCCGGACCCGCTGGTCACCTCGGTGAAGTCGGTCCCGGGCAAGGGGTCCGAGTTCCGCGTCATGACCCCGCTGTGGGGCACCGTCCCGAAGAAGAACAACCCGTACTACACGGCGGTGAACAAGGCCGTCGGCGCCACGCTGAACTTCGACCCGCAGGACGGCAACACCTACCAGGACAAGATCGGGGCGGTGCTGGCGGGCTCGGACATCCCGGACGTCATGACCATCCCCGGCTGGAACATGCAGGGCCAGATCCGCAACGCCATCACCGCCAAGTTCGCCGATCTGAGCCCCTATCTGGCGGGCGACGCGGTCAAGAAGTACCCCAACCTGGCGAACATTCCGACGGGTGCCTGGCAGTACTCCGTCTTCGGCGGCAAGCTGCGCGGACTGCCCATGCCGACGCCGGTCATCGGCAACGCGATCTTCTACCGCAAGGACCTCGTCGGCTCCGGCGCCGTCCCGGCGAGCGCGGACGACCTGCTGGCCTTCGGCAAGGAGTACACCGACAGCAGGAAGAAGGTCTGGGCGTTCGACGACCTCTGGACCTGCGTCCAGAAGATCTACGGCCTGCTGCCCGACGCGCCGCACTACTGGCAGCTGGAGAACGGCAAGCTGGTCCACAAGATCGAGACGAAGGAGTACCGCGAGGCGCTCGCCTTCGCCCGCAAGCTCCACGACGGCGGATACGTCCACCCGGACGCCGACGCCGGCAAGGACGCCGACGCCAAGATCCGCTTCACCGGCGGACAGGTGGTGATGTACAACGACGGCACCGGCGGCTGGAAGGGCATGGTCACCGAACAGGCCTCCGCCAACGCCAAGTTCGACATGCAGGCGCTCGACTTCTTCAGCCATGACGGCGGCAGGCCGGTGCTGTGGCAGGACGACCCCGCGGGCATCTTCACCTTCCTCAGCAAGAAGCTGTCCAAGGCGCGGATCGAGGAGTTCCTCGCCATCGCCGACTACGCGGCCGCGCCGTTCGGCACCGAGGAGTTCATGCTCACCAACTACGGCGTGAAGGGCACCCATTACACGATCAAGAGCGGCGCCCCGACCTACACGCCGCAGGGAGTCGAGGAGGCGCAGCCCTCCACCTTCCTGTTCCTCGCGTCGCCGCCCGCCTCGATCGCGTACCCGGACCAGCCGCAGCTGGCCAAGGACTACGCGGCCTGGATGGCGCGGCAGGCCCCGCACATCAGGAAGCCGCTCTTCTTCGGCATGCAGATCGTCGAACCGCAGCGGTACGCCTCGCTGTACACGCCCTTCGACGACCTGCAGAAGGACATCCGCCGCGGCCGCAAGAAGGTCGGCGACGTCGACGAGGCCGTGAACACCTGGAGGAAGAGCGGCGGCGACAAGCTGCGCGCCTGGTACCAGGACATTCTCGACAAGAACGGCTCCGGCAACTGACGGGTACGACGCGCACCAGTGCGCGGTGACAGGGCCGCCGGACGTACGGAGCCGGCGGCCGGGGCCAGGAGCACGACATGGGGAGCACACGGTGAAGCCACGGGCCACGGTCGCGACCGACCCGGACCGCACCTCCGACGGGGCGAGCACCCCGGCCGGCGGGAGCGGTGACGGCGGCGGCAAGGACACGCGCGGCGGGCGGACGAGCAGGCCCCGGGCGGCCGGCGCCGGCGGGAAGCGTACGGCGAAGGACCGCCGCGCGGACAACACACCGGTCGGAAACGGGCGTTCGGGCACCGGACCGCGTGCGGGTGGCATCACCTGGCGCCAACGGCTGCGGCGTGACCGCACCCTGGTACTGATGACGCTGCCGGCCATCGCCCTGCTGCTGATCTTCAACTACGTCCCGCTGCTCGGGAACATCGTGGCCTTCCAGGACTACGACGTCTACGACCTGGGAATTTCCGGCAGCCCCTTCGTCGGCTTCGACAACTTCACCCGGATCTTCGAGGACTACCGCTTCTGGGAAGTCCTCATCAACACCCTCGTCATCTTCGTCACCCAGCTCGTCCTCTTCTTCCCCATCCCGATCGCGATCGCGCTGCTGCTCAACACGATCATGAGCACCCGGGTACGGGCCTGGGTGCAGGCCGTCGTCTACCTCCCGCACTTCTTCTCCTGGGTGCTGGTCGTCACCGTCTTCCAGCAGATGTTCGGCGGCGCCGGTCTGGTCGCCCAGTGGCTGCGCGACCACGGTCACACGGGCTTCGACCTGATGACCAACCCGGGCTTCTTCAAGTTCCTGGTCTCCGCCCAGGCCGTGTGGAAGGACGCGGGCTGGGGAGTGATCGTCTTCCTCGCCGCCCTGGCCGCCGTCAACACCGATCTGTACGAGGCGGCGGCCGTGGACGGGGCGGGCCGCTGGCGGCGCATGTGGCACGTCACGCTGCCCGCACTGCGACCGGTCATCGCGCTCCTGCTCGTCCTGCGGGTGGGCAGCGCGCTCAACCTCGACTTCGAGCAGATCCTGCTCCAGCGCGACCAGGTCGGCGCCGGCGCTTCGGAAATCCTCGACACCTACATCTGGTGGACGGGCATCAAGACCGGTGACTTCGGCTACGCGGCCGCAGCCGGAATCTTCAAGGGGCTGTTCAGCGTCGCCATGGTGCTGGGTGCCAACAAGGTCGCCCACATGCTGGGCGAGCAGGGGGTGTACTCCAAGAAATGACAACTCTCGCGGAAGTGGAACTCGAGAAGGACCCGGTGGAGCCGGCGCCCCGCGCGGAGACCCCGCTCCAGCGCGCCCTGCGGATGGAACCCCGACCGGTCTGGGAGGAGGAGCCCACCAGGGCGGGGCTCGCCTTCAAGGGAATCGGCCTCGTCGCGATCTGCGCGATCGTGATCATCCCGATCTGGGTGGTGCTCGTCACCAGCCTCTCCGACACCAGGACGATCAACGACGCGGGCGGTCTGGTCGTCCGGCCGAAGCACATCACGTTCGTCGCCTACAAGGAGTTGCTCAGCGGAGGCGCGGTGACCCGCGCGGCAGCGGTGAGCGTGGGCCTCACCGTCGTCGGCACGGTGGTCAGCATGGTGGTCTCGATCCTGTGCGCGTACGGACTCAGCCGCCGCGACTCGTACGCCCACCGTCCGCTGCTGATGACGCTGATGGCGACGATGTTCTTCGGCGCCGGACTCATCCCCACGTATCTGCTGGTCACCGGAATCGGGTTGAGCAACAGCTACTGGTCGATGATCCTGCCCAGCGCGATCAGCGTCTTCAACGTGCTGGTGCTGCGCGGCTTCTTCATGGACACCGCGCCCGAACTCATCGACGCGGCCCGCATCGACGGAGCCGGTGAGTGGCGGATCCTGCTCCAGATCGTCATGCCGCTGTCCCGTGCCGTGATCGCCGTGATCTCGCTGTTCTACGCGGTCGGCTACTGGAGCCAGTGGTTCAACGCGATGCTCTACATCCAGGACAGCGACAAGTACCCGCTGCAGATGATCCTGCGTCAGCTGGTCCTCCAGCACCAGGTGCCACCGGGCGCCATGGGCGCGGCGGTCAGCAGTGGCGCGATCAACAGCCTCGCCGTGCAGATGGCGGTCATGATCCTCGCGCTGATCCCGGTCGCGGTGCTGTCGCCGTTCGTCCAGAAGCACTTCCAGAAGGGCATGCTCACCGGCGCCGTGAAGGGATGACCCTCGGCACCCGTTCGCGCCCCCTCGCCGTTGCCAGACCGTCCCAAGGAACGAGAGACGCCATGCCGTCCCTGCGCGACGCGGCCCGCGGCCGCATCCTCTTCGGAGGCGACTACAACCCCGAGCAGTGGCCCGAGGAGGTGTGGGAGGACGACGCCCGGCTGATGAAGGAGGCCGGGGTCAACTCCGTCACCCTCGGCGTCTTCTCCTGGGCGAGAATCGAACCTCGTCCGGGTGCGAGGGAGTTCGGCTGGCTGGACCGGCTGATGGACCTGATGCACGCGCACGGGATCGGCGTCGTCCTCGCCACCCCGACGGCCTCCCCGCCGCCGTGGATGGGCGCGCGCCACCCGGAGACGCTGCCGCGCACGGAGGACGGCTCGATCGTCTGGTACGGCTCGCGTCAGCAGTTCTGCGCGAGCTCTCCCGTCTACCGGCGCTACGCCGCCGCACTCACCGAGGACCTGGCGGCGCGGTACGCGGACCATCCCGCGCTCACCGTCTGGCACATCAACAACGAGTACTGCACCCACTGCTGGTGCGACGGGACGGCAGCGCACTTCCGGCGCTGGCTGCGGAGCCGGTACGGCGCGGTCGACGCGCTCAACGAGGCCTGGGGCACGGCGTTCTGGAGCCAGCGCTACGACTCCTGGACCGAGATCCTGCCGCCGCGCAAGGCGCAGTACATGAAGAACCCCGCACAGGCTCTGGACTTCAAACGGTTCACCTCGGACGCGCTGATGGAGTGCTATGTCGCCGAGCGCGACATCGTCGCCCGGCACACCCCGCACATACCGGTGACCACCAACTTCATGCCGCTGTGGTCGGGGCAGGACGCCTGGGCCTGGTCGGCCCAGGAGGACATCGTCTCCGTCGACATCTATCCGGACCCCAAGGACCCTGGGGGCGGCCAGTACAACGCGATGCTCGCCGACATGACGCGCTCGCAGGCCGCCGGACCGTGGATGCTCATGGAACAGGCAGCCGGCCCGGTCAACTGGCGAGGGGTCAACCACCCCAAGCCGGAGGGGCTGAACCGGCTCTGGTCGCTCCAGTCCGTGGCGCGCGGCGCGGACGCCGTCTGCTACTTCCAGTGGCGCCAGTCCCGGCAGGGCGCGGAGAAGTTCCACTCCGGAATGCTCACCCACGCGGGCGAACAGGGCCGCACCTTCCGGGAGATCAAGCGGCTCGGCTCCGAACTGGCCGCACTCGGACCGGCCGTGAGCGGCAGTGACGTGCCCGCCGACGTCGCGATCCTGCACGACTGGGACTCCTGGTGGGCGGGCGCGCAGGACGGGCGGCCGTCCTCGCTGCTGGACTACACCGAGGTCGTGCGGAGCTGGCACCGGGCCCTGTGGGAGAACGGGGTCGTCACGGACTTCGCCCGGCCGGACGCCGATCTGAGCCGGTTCAAGGTGGTGGCCGTGCCCCACCTGTACCTGCTGGACGACACCGCGATCGACAACCTGGTGGCGTACGTGCGCGACGGCGGCAGGCTGGTCTGCGGCTTCTTCAGCGGGGTCGCGGACGTGGACGACCGGATCAGGCCGGGCGGTATGGACGTACGGCTGCGCGAGCTCTTCGGCATCCGCACGCTCCACGAGTGGTGGCCGCTGGACGCGGGCGCGACCGTGGAGTGCGACGGGTTCCGGGGCGTCCTGTGGTCGGAGGAGCTGGAGGCGGAGGCGGATACCGAGGTGGTGTCCGCCTATCTCGACGGTGAGCTGGCCGGGCTGCCCGCGGTGCTGCGCCGGGGCCGGGCCCGGTACCTGTCGACGCTGCCCGAACCGCGGGCGCTGCGCGCACTGCTCGGCGAGGTGGTGCGGGAGGCCGGTGCCGATCCGGTGCTGGAGGGGCTGCCCGACGGTGTGGAGGCGGTCCGCAGGGGCGAGCTGCTCTTCCTCCTCAACCACGGGCGGGCTCCGGTCACCGTCGCGGTACCCGGCGGCGGGGAGGACCTGCTGACCGGTGGGGCGGTGGACGGTCCCGTGGAGCTGGGCCGTCACGGCGTGGCCGTGCTGCGGAGCGCCGCACCATGACGGGCCGCGCGCACATCGACGGCACCTGGGAACCGCGCCCCGCCACCCGCTGGGAGGATGCCTTCCTCGGCGGCAACGGCCGGCACGGAGCGATGGTGTACGGGGATCCGGCCGACGACCGGGTCATCGTCAACCACCACAGCCTGGTGCGGCCCAACGGCAGCGAACACAGCAGGCCGCCCGAGCTGGCGGACCGGCTGGACCGGTTGCGGGACGCGCTGCTGGCGGGTGACACCACGGCCGGCGAGCGGTTCGGGGCCGGGCGGCCCCTGGCGTGGGTCCAGCCGTTCCACCCGGCGTTCCAGACCAGGATCCGCCCCATCCATGCCACCGCCCCGTCCACCGGCGGGGGCGCGCAGGTCGCCGGCGGGGGCGGGCAGGTCGCCGGCGGGGGCGGGCAGATCACCGGCTACCGCCGCTCGGTCGACTTCGCGACGGGTGAGATCACGGCCGTGTGCGAGGGGCGGCGAAGCCGGGTCTTCGTGTCCCGTGCCGACGACGTGATCGTCCAGTCGGTGACCGGCCCCGCGCTCGCGGTGGACCTGGTGCTCGACCACGCCCTGCCCGGAGCGCCGCCCCGTCTGGCCATCGGCCGCAGCACCGTGCTGAGCCCGGGCGGCGGCCGGCTGGCGCTGCGGGTGGGCTACCCGGACAGCGAGACGGCGTACACGGGGGTGACGGTCGTCCGGGCGGACGGCGGCAAGGTGTCGGTGTCGGGTGAGGGCATCCGTGTCCAGGGGGCGCGGAGCCTGCTGCTGATCACCCGGGTACGGCGGCACACGGGCGATCTCGACCTCACGGCGGAGCGCGCCGCCCTGCCTCGGCAGGACTATCCGGCGCTACTGGCCCGCCATCTCCCGCTGCACCGGGCCGCCTTCGAGCGGGCCACTCTGACTCTGGACGCCGATCCTGCGGAACGGGCCTTGTCCGGCAGTGACTTGCTGCGGCTGCCGGACAGCCCGGCGCTCATCGAGCGGCTGTTCGCAGCCGGGCGCTACCACCTGCTCTCGTCCTCCGGACTGCTGCCGCCCCGGCTGACGGGGCTGTGGACGGGCGACTGGAACACCGCCTGGTCGGGGGCGTTCACCACCAACGCCAATCTCAACCTCCAGGTCGCCTCCGCGGCCGCCGCGGCGCTGCCGGAGGTGTCCGAGGCCCATGCCGCCCTGGTGTACGGACAGCTCGGGGACTGGCGGGACAACGCGCGTGCGATCTTCGGGGCGCGCGGGATCGTCGCCCCGTCCCACACCGACGGCGAGTCCGGGCACACCCGCCACTTCCAGCGCGCGTACCCACTGCACCTGTGGACCGCCGGTGCGGACTGGCTCCTTCAACCGCTGCTCGAACACGCCGAGGCCGGCGGGGTGACGGACCCGCGACTGACCGGCGCGCTGCACGAAGCCGCACTGTTCTACGAGGACTTCCTGTCCCGTACCGGCCCGGACGGGTCCGTCGCCGTCGTGCCCTCGTACTCGCCGGAGAACCGTCCGGCCAACGCGAGCTGGGTCACGGTCAACGCGACGATGGATCTGGCCGCCGCCCGTCACGCGCTGACCGCGTCGGCCGACCGCTCCCCCACCCACCCGGCATCCCCCCGCCGGCGCGCCCTGGCCGGCCGGCTCCCGGACTACTCGGTCAACGGGGACGGAGCGCTCACCGAATGGGCGTGGCCGGGCCTGGAGGAGAACTACGACCACCGTCATCTCAGCCATCTCTACCCGGTGTGGCCGCTGGACGCGATCAACCCGTACGACACCCCGGAGCTGTCGGCCGCCGCGCATCGGGCGCTGGAACTGCGGGGAGCGGAGAACGACTCCGCCCACGGCCATCTGCACCACGCGCTGATCGCCGCACGGCTGCGGGACGGCGCACGGGTCTCCGCTGCCCTGGACGCCGTGCTGGCGGGTGACTTCTTCCACAACTCCCTTATGAGCGCGCACTACCCGGGCCGCGACGTCTACAACGCCGACGCCGCCCACGCGCTGCCCGCGGCGGTGATCGAGTCGCTCGTCCACTCGACCCCGCGCCGGCTGGTCCTGCTGCCCGCGCCCCTCGCCCGCTGTTCCGGCGGTGAACTCCGCGGCATCCGGACGCGGTTCGGTGCGGGCCTCGACCTGCGCTGGTCCGCCGACGGCACCGCGACGGCGGTGCTGCGTCCCACCCGGGACGCCCGTGTCGATGTCCGCACGGGGACCGGCAGCACACTCACCGATTCCTCCGCCGGAACCACCGCGGCTTCTGTCGAGCTGACGGCCGGTGTGGACCGCGTCCTCCGTCTGGAGCCGCGGTAGCACTCCCCCCACCCACCATGGAAGGGACAACCATGGCACCACGTACCCGCACCCTCAGCAGGTTCGTACTGGCCCCGGCAACGGCAGTGGCGGCCCTCATCGGCTTCGCCGCCGCCCCCGCCCAGGCAGCGATCTGGTCCTCATCGGACCAGTGGGGCAACTACACCACCTCCGACGGATACACCCTGTACAACAACATCTGGGGTTCCGGCGCGGGTTCGCAGTCCATCTGGGCCAACTCGTCCGGCAACTGGGGCGTTTCGGCCAACCACCCGAACACCGGCGGAATCAAGTCCTACCCCAACGCCAAGAAGGTCGTCGGCAAGCCCATCACGTCGCTGTCGTCGCTCACCAGCGACTACAACGTCACGGTCCCCTCGTCCGGTGCCTACAACACCTCGTACGACATCTGGGACACCGACTACGACTACGAGCTCATGCTCTGGGTCAACTACAACGGCGCCGTGGGCCCGCTCGGCACCTCACAGGGCACGGTGACACTCGGCGGCCACTCATGGACCGTCTACAAGGGAGACAACGGGGCCAACCAGGTGTTCTCGTTCCTGCGCACCTCCGACTCCACCTCGGGATCGGTGAACATCCTGCCCATCCTGAAGTGGATCAAGGACACCAAGGGCTGGTGGGGCGACGAGACCATCGGGGACGTCCAGTTCGGTTACGAGATCACCTCGTCTCCGGACGGCCTGGACTTCACGACGAACGGGTTCGCTGTCTCCGCGAGCTGAGCCGTACGAGCCGCACCCGCAAGGAGCCGGCCCCCGCGAGGCGAGGGGCCGGCTCGTGCTCGCTGCGGCGCCCCGGTCTCACCTCGGGGCAGGGCCGGTGCTCTCCCGTACGGTCAGCTCCGGCGCCAGCAGCTCCACTTCGTCCGTGCCACGACCGGAGAGCTTGGCGACGACCTGTTCGACCGAGCGGCGGCCCATCTCCTGTGCGGGTATGGCCACCGAGGTCAGCCGCACCGAGGCCTGGGCCGCCACCTGCTCGGGGCAGATCGCGACGACGGACACGTCCTCGGGCACCGCCCGGCCCTGCTGTCGCAGCAGGTTCAGCAGCGGCTCGACCGCCGACTCGTTCTGCACGATGAACCCGGTGGTGCCGGGCCGCTCGTCGAATATCCGCGACAGGGTCTGGGCCATCGCCGGATAGCCGCCCTCGCAGGGGCGGTGCAGGACCCGCACACCTCTCTCGCGCGCCTTGGCCCGCACTCCGTCGACGGTGCGCTCGGCGAATCCCGTGTGCCGCTCGTACACCGCGGCGGCCTCTCCGATCACCGCGACCTCGCGGTGCCCGAGGTCCGCGAGGTGTTCCACGCAGAGCGCCCCGGTCGCCTCGAAGTCCAGGTCCACACAGGTCAGTCCGTCGGTGCCGGCGGGCAGTCCGATGAGCACGGCGGCCCGGTCGGTCTCACGCAGCAGCGGCAGCCGTTCGTCGTGCAGCTCGACGTCCATCAGGATCATGGCGTCGGCGAGAGAGCTCCCGGCGATCCGGCGGACGGCGGCGGGGCCCTCCTCGCCGGTCAGCAACAGGACGTCGTAGCCGTGGGTGCGGGCGGTGGTGGCGACCGCGATGGCGATCTCCATCATCACGGGGACGTACATGTCGGTACGCAGCGGCACCATGAGGGCGATGATGTTGGACCGGCTGCTCGCGAGCGCTCGCGCACCGGCGTTGGGGTGGTAGCCGAGCTGTTTGATGCTCGCCTCCACCCGCTCCCGGGTGGGCACCGAGATGGACCGCTTCCCACTGAGGACGTAGCTCACCGTGCTCGCGGAGACTCCGGCGTGCTGCGCGACCTCGGCAAGGGTGACCATTCAGCTCTCCATCACAGGACGATGTCGGACACCGGCACGCGGACCGGCCTGCACCGGCGGATACGAGCAGACGCGAGCAGGTGCGGCGAAGCGCTTCGACTTGCACCATCTCCCTGCAACATGCACGGATAACGCGAGCCTAGACGCGTGTGCACAGCGTGTCCATAGCCCAGTCGAAGCGCTTCGACTCGTAGTCCCGCCCTCTTTCCGAGCCGCCGCCGGGCTCGGCGGCCGTGACCGCCGACCCTACGACTACCGCCACGATATGCCGGACAGCCGACCCGTTGCATCGGCGGGACCGGTGCGTCCGCGTTCAGGGGACCGCGGGTGCTGGACCGCGGGTGCCCGGTCGCCCAGCAGTCGGCGTCTCCTGGCCGAGCGGTGCGGAAGAGCCGAGCGGTACGGACGAGGGGTCCGGACCGTGCGGGTGGACGTGCCCCCACCGCCGATCTCCACCCCTCGTTCCACCCACGGGTCCAGGTGCGAGAGCCCGTGCGAAAGCAGTCTTGAGGGCATGACAACCACCGACTGGATCACCGACATCGCTCTCGTTCTGATCGTCTTCCGGCAGTTGCGGGAAGGCCGCCTGGACCTCAAGACCTTCCTGCTCCCGCTGGGGATCGTGGCATTCGTGGCGCACTCGTACCTCCACAGCGTGCCCACCGCGGGCAACGACCTGGTGCTGATCGGCGCACTGGTGGCCGTGGGCGCGGCCCTCGGCATCGCCGGCGGAGTCTTCACCCGCGTCCGGGTCGCGGGCGAACACCTGTTGATCAAGGCAGGTGTGATCTCCGCGGTCCTGTGGGTGCTGGGCATGGGCGCCCGCATGGGCTTCCAGATCTGGGTATCGCACGGCGGGGGCGCCGACGACGTGGCGCGGTTCAGCATCGCCCACCACATCACCACGGACCAGGCCTGGGTCGCCGCCTTCGTCCTGATGGCGCTCACCGAGGTCGTCACGCGGCTCGCGACGATCTTCGTCCGGAGCCGGATGGTCGCCCGGCCCGATGCGCTCGGTACCGCGGCGCCCGCACCCGCATTCGACCGCACGGCCTGACCGTGGGCTATGGTCACGCCGTGCCCGAAGCACAGAGCGCCCCCGAAGAGCAGAACGTGCCCGTAGCGCAGAACACCCCCGGCCGGGGAGCGTCCTCGCACGGGGAGCCCGGCCCACGGCACGTTCCCGGTCAGGACCCCCGTGTGCAGTGGGTCCTGACCCTGTTCATCATCGGCGCCGCCTTCGCGACGGTCCGCCCGCTCGGGTTCAGCGGGCGGGGCCTCGCGGTCGCCGCGCTCCTGCTGGTGAACTCCCTCGCCCTGGCGGCCCGGCACCTGCCCGAGGCCAAGGTCCCGCCCCGCGCGGCCGTGATCTGGCTGGGCCTCGGCATCGTCGCCGCGGCCGCCCTGATCGGCGTCAGCCGCAGCGGTTCGAGCTATCTCTTCGCGTACTTCGTCGTGGGTCATGCCGGATTCCGGCTGCCGGTGAAGCAGGCCGTCACCCTCGCGGCGATGTGCAGCCTGCTGTGCGGCGGCGTGCTGTACTTCCGCCTCGGCCCGGGCCACCACCTGCTGCCCTGGACCCTCGGCCTGACCACCGGCGTCCCCGTCGTGATGGGCATCGTCAACCGCAGCCGTCAGCGCGCCGTGCGGGCTGCGATCGATGCCGCCGAGTCCGCCGAGCGGGCCGCCCGCGCGGAGGCTCAGACAGCCGTCCTGACCGAGCGCGGACGGATAGCCCGCGACGTGCACGACGTCCTCGCCCACTCACTGGCAGGCATCAACATGCAGCTGGAACTGGCGGACGCCCTGATCGACACCGGCGACCTGGAGAGGGTGCGCGCGGCGAACCAGAAGGCGCACAGCATGGTCAAGGAGAGCCTGAAACAGGCCCAGTGGACCGTGCACGCACTCCGTGAGGACGCCCTGCCCCTGGTCGAGAGCCTGACCGCGCTGATCGACTCCTCCGGCCACCGCGACGCCCTCACCGTCGCCGGGGTCGTCCGCGAGGTGCCGTCCCGGGTCACCCACAACCTGCTGCGGATCGCACAGGAGTCGCTGACCAACGCCGCACGGCACGCACCCGGCGGCGAGGTCCGCGTGATGCTGGCGTTCGACGCCGCATCGACGACACTGAAGGTCCGCAACAGTCCGCCGACCCGTGCGGTGCGTGCGGGCGTCGGCAGCGGAATGGGGCTGATCGGCATGCGGGAGAGGGTCGCCCTGTTGGGCGGGACGATCACCGCGGGCCCGGTCACCGAAGGACCGGACGAGGGCGGCTGGCAGGTGGAGGCAGTGATCCCAGGATGAGCGAATCGACGCAGGGCACCCGGCGGTTGCGTGTGATCGTGGCCGACGACCAGGCCGCGGTACGCGAACCGCTGGCCGCGGTACTCGGCCTGGCCGAGGACATCGATGTCGTCGCGGCCGCCGCGGACGGTACGGAGGTGCTCGCCGCGGTCGCCGCCGGGCCGGTGGACGTGGTCCTCATGGACCTGCGTATGCCCGTCATGGACGGCACGGAGACGACCCGGCGGCTCACCGCGGAGCACCCGGACGTGGCCGTCGTCGTCCTGACCACCTTCGCCGACGACGACTCCATCCTGGCCGCGCTGAACGCGGGGGCACGCGGCTACCTCACCAAGAACGCGGGGCGCCAGGACATCACCCGCGCGATCCGCGCCGCCGCCGCGGGACAGTCCGTGCTCGACCGCGAGGTGCAGGACCGCCTCCTCGCGACGGTCCGCACCAAGCCTCAGGCGCCCGGACAGCCGCTGAGCGCCGACATCACGCCCCGCGAACGCGAGGTCCTCACCCTCATCGGCCGGGGCCTGCCGAACCGGGCCATCGCGGAGAAACTCTTCATCAGCGAGGCCACGGTGAAGACGCACATCAACAACCTCTTCGCGAAGGCGGACATCAAGAACCGCGCCGACGCGGTACGGCGCGCGATCGCGGCGGGCCTGGCCTGACTGTCCTGGCCGTCCTGGCCGGACGCCCCCCGGCCCGACGCCCTGACCCGACGTCCCTGGCCCGACCGTCGTGGCCCGACTGCACTCGCGTCGACGACCGCTCCCCGCCGGGATCGGACAGGGGCCTGTGTTCCCCTGCCCGACGCGCTCAGTTCTGCCGGGGCAGCAGTTCCGTCTCGAACCGGTCCAGGAAGGAGTCGAAGGACTGGGCCCGCGAAGCCGCCCCCACCCCGGCACCGGCTACTGCCCCGGCGGGATAGATCACGAACTTGCTGAGTCCTGCCTCGACATAGCCGTCCAGCAGCCGGTGCAGTTCCGGCCATCCATCGGCGACGAGCTCACGCGGATCGCTCTCCGGAGCACGCCGGCGCACAGCCGCTGCCAGCTCCTGCGGAATTCCGTCCTCCGCCACGGTGAGACTGATCCCGAAGTGGTCGGGCTCGATCTCCCGTCCCGCTTCCCCGGCCGCGGCGCGGATCGTCTCGCGAGCCCGGCCGGCCTCCTCGGGCGTGAGGAAGGACCCCAGCCAGCCGTCCCCGTACCGCCCGACCCTGCGGAGCCCGGCGGGGGCGCTGCCTCCGAGCCAGATGTCCAGGGGCCTGGCCGGCAGCGGCGCGAGCCGTGCGGACGCCACCGCGAGATACTCCCCGTCGAAGTCGACGACCTCGCCGGCGAGCGAGGCCCGCAGCAGTTCCAGGGACTCGTCGAACAGGGCCCCGCGCCTGCCGTCCGGCGCGGGGAACAGCTCTCGTTCGTCCGGCCTTGCAGGCTGGAGCCCGAGGACCGGGAGAACGCGCCGGGGCGCCAGACCGGCCAGGGAGACCAACTGCTTGGCCACCAGCACCGGGTGCCGGCCCGGCAGAACCGCGACCGAGGTGCCGACCTTGAGCCGGCTCGTCCGGGACAGTGCGTGGGCCATCCCGATGAACGGGTCCACCGCGTCCGAGTAGATGTGCTCGGACAGCCAGAGGGAATCCACGCCGTCCCTTTCGAGACGGTCGACGATCCGGCTGAAATCCGGCAAGGACGAACCGGCGCCGAGCCCCACTCCGAAGCGGATCTTCATGACCACCACAGTACGCGCGAGGCTGCCCACCCGTCCGATTCAGGCGTTGAGCAGGATGGGGAAGGCTTCCATGTCGTTCTGGGTCATCACCGGCAGCTTGCGGATGTCCGCGTCCGGCACCGCGAGCCGCAGTCCGGGGAACCGGGCGAAGAGGGCGGGCAGGGCTATCCCCGCCTCGACCCGGGAGAGCGCCGCTCCGGGGCAGATGTGCGGTCCGTGGCCGAAGGTCATGTGCCGGATGGGGGTGGTGCGGGTGATGTCGAAGGCGTCCGCGTCGGCGCCGTGCTGCTCGACGTCACGGCCGATCGCCCGGTAGGAGATGACCACGCCCTCGCCCTTGGCGATGACGTCGTCCCCCACCTGGATGTCCTCGGTGGCGAACCGCATCAGCAGATGGGTGGTCGGGGTGTCCCACCGCAGCGTCTCCTCGATCACGGTCTCCCAGGAGACCTCCCCGTCCAGCACCAGCCGCAACTGCTCGGGGTGGGCCAGCAGGGCCCGTACGGCGTTGAGGATGAGCCCGATGGTGGTCTCGTGCCCCGCCGCGACCATCGCCTTGAGGTTGCCCACCACCTCCTCCTCGGTGAGCGGCTCGCCGCCCTCGTCGGCCAGGATGAGGGCGGAGGTCAGATCGTCGGTGGGCCGTGCGGTCTTCTCGCGCACGAGCCCGGCGTAGAACACGTCCAACTCGGCGAGCAGTGCCAGCCGTTCGTCCTGCGGGGTGAGCATCGAGAAGAACGCCTTGTACTGCTTGGTCAGCATGGCGTTCTCGGCGGGGTCCACGCCCATCAGCATGCCGACGACCCGCATCGGCAGGGGCTGCGCGAAGACCGACTTCAGGTCGACGACGCCCCCGTCCCGACCGCCTTCGGCGAGGGCGTCCAGCAGCTCCTCGGTGAACTCCTCGATGTCGGGCCTGATCGCCTCCAGCCGCCGGGGCGTCAGCGCCTGGGAGGTCTTGGTGCGCAGCCGCCGGTGCTCGGCACCGTCCACGGTGAACATGGACCGTCCGGCGTCGACCATGCCGATGAGCGGCCATGCGTGCGTCACCTCGCCGCTCCGCCACAGCCCCCACGCGTCGAGGTCCTTCACCAGCCTTGGGTCCACCAGGAGTTGGCGGGCGTCCGCGTGCCGGGTGATGGTCCAGGCGGGCACGCCGAGCAGTTCGATCCGCGCGAGCCGGCCGGCCTCGCGCAGCCTCGCCGTCTCCCCGTCCAGGTCCTGGACCATGGGGTCGATGACGACGGTCCCGGCGTCCGGGGCGGCTGCGTGCGCGGCGGCGTGAGGGCAGTTCACGAGAGGTCTCCTGTCGTGCGAACGGGGGTGAACCGAACGGGGAGCGCGGTGGTCCCCCGCAGAAACGCTGACGGCCGCCGTACGAGGTCCGCGACGGCGACCCGTAGCTCCAGATCGGGCAGCCGGTCGAGCAGCACCTCGATTCCGGTACGGGCGATGATCTCGGCGATCTCCTGGGCGGGGAACGGGCACCGGTACTCACCGTGGCTGAAGGCGAGATGTGCGCCGTTGCCGCCTTGTTCGGAGGCGCCGCGGCCTGACAGGTTCTGCCGGATCAGGGGATCGGTGTTGGCGGCTCCGAGCCCGAGCAGCAACATGTCGCCCGCCTCGATCCGCTGTCCGCCGAGCCGGGTGTCCCGGGTGGCCCAGCGTCCGGCGAGGATCTGCGTCGGCCCGTCCTCCCAGAGCACCTCGTTCATGGCCTCGGCCACACTTCGCCGCCCGCCGGCCATCGAGTCGGCGAACTCGTCCTCGGTGAGCATCAGCCGGAGCGAGTTGCTGATCCAGTCGGCGGTGGTGAGGTGCCCGGCGGCCGTGATGGCCATCAGGTCGAGCATGTACTCCTCGTCGGTGAAGGCCTCGGGGAAGTCGAGCATCCGGGAGGTCACGTCGTCCCCGGGCTCGTCCCGCTTGGCGGCGACCAACCGCCGCATGTGCTCGCCGAATCGCAGATGGGCTTCCTGCGCCCCCGGGCCCCCGTCGGCCAGGTCCTTCAACACCCGTGCGATGTCGGCGCCTTCGTCGTCGGGGAACCCGACAAGCCGTGCGAGGACAAGCACCGGGAGGGGTTCGCAGAAGTCGGCGACGAGGTCCGCCGCGCCGCGGCTGCACACGGAGTCGATCAGCCGGTCGGCCAACTGCTCGCAGTGGCTGCGGATCTCGAACGGGTCGGCCCCTTCGAGTGCGGGTCCCACCATCCTCGCGTGACGGCGGTGCTCCTCACCCGCGCTGAAGTAGATGGACGGCAGGGGCCGTCCGACCATGGGGAGCAGGGGCCAGTCATCGGGGATGTGTTCCCACTGGTTCCACAGGCCGACATCGCGGGGGAACAGCTCGCCGTCGCTGGTGACCTGGTGCAGTTCGCGGTACCCGATGACCAGCCAGGCGGGGAAGCCGCCGGGCAGCTCCACGGGGACGACCGGCCCGTGGTCGCGCCGCATCGCGCGGTAGACGGCTCGCGGCTCGGTCTGGAACGAGGGGCCGCCGAGCGGCACGGCACCCGCATGGGCGGGACACGCCGGCGGGGTCGAGGAGGGCGCGGGCTCTGCTGAGGGTGGGCGCGTCATCATCCTGACTTCTGTGGCGGAGGCTTCACGCGTCACGATCATGCGATCAACGCATGTTCACTATAAGGATTTTATGTGACGCCACATCGGTCAATGCCGATCAAAGCTGCAAGCCGAGCAGAAGCCATCCGGTACAACTCCCGGACAACTCGGCATAATTGACAATCGACCACCAACAGAGCACGGCTACTCGCGGCGCCTCACCTCCCGGCCGTCATCTCCCTACGACAGCCCGGCAGCGGGGAGACCGCACAACTCCCCACCGTCGAGAGCGACGTTGACAAGGCCGGCCACCCGGCTGTCGCCGTCCACGAGCTTCAGCGCATGCCACCGGGGCAGCCAGTACACGCGTCCGCGATGGGCCGCGAGCGTTTCGCGCAGCGCGTCCGGAGTGTGGGTCCAGACCGTGGGGAGGACACCCGCGTAGTCGAAGGCGGCGCGTAGTCCGACCCATCCGTCGTCCCCGACGTCGCCCGCGGTCAACAGGATCTCGACGGCCTGCCCCTGCTCCTGGCTGCACTTCTTGGCGTGGATCCAGTGCATCCGATGGCCCGGGGCGTAACGGTCGCAACCGTCACTCCGGACGGAGCCGCTCTCGGTGAGGTGACGCAGCATGGTGAGTCCCGCCTTCCGGGGCAATGGACCCCGAGCGCTCTGCACCGCGGTCCGCTGTTCCCCGCACCTCGCGCACGGGGCAGGTCGTCACCCGGAGCACCCGCAGCGGAGCGGGGTGCCGTCCAGCCAGCCGGGGCTGCGCGCTGGAACTCATGACCCGACGAAAACGATAACGCACCGGCGTACACGCACCGCCGGGCACCACCGCACGGCCGACGGACGGTCAGGGGTACACGGGGGCCGGCCCCCGTGTACCCCTTCCACCGCACCGCACCACCCGTACGGCCAACAGCTCAGCCGGTGACGAGGCCCGGGTCGCTGGTGCCGGCCGCACCCGTCTCGACATGCCCGGCGAACCGGCGGAGGAACGTCTCGTCCGCGTCGGAGACCACTGTGATGTCGTACCAGTGATTGCTGCCGCGCAGGTCAACGGCGTGATTCACGGTCGCCCCCGCACGCACCGCCACGGTCTCCGCCCCTCCCCCATAGGCATCCGCACCGCGCACCGTTAGTTGTACGGTCCCGTCGGCGGTGTTGGTGAGGGTCAGTTCGAGCCCGCCGCTCGCCGCGTCATGACGTACCGTCACCTCCGGTCCCGTGGCCTTGCCGGACCCCCTGAAGGCGCGCAGGAATCCGTTCGGGCCGTGCACGGTGAGGTCGGTCACTTCCTTGGAGTACGCCGTGTTCCAGCTGTCGGAGACCGACTTCCCGGCCTCGGTCGTGTAGGTCCACGGCCCGTCGGTGCGATTGGCGGACGTCACCAGGAACTGCGCCCCGGCCGCGTCGCCGCCGCTGAAGGTGAGCTGGTACTTCCCGGTGGACGGGTCGGCCGCCCCGTCCACGAGGGGCGCGTACCGCAGCGGCCGGGTGGGCCGCCCGCCCGCCTCCTGCTTCGGCACACTGCCGGAGACCGGCGGTACCGGTACGTAGTCGGGGTGCCGGTCGGCGTCCGGGGGCGCGTACCCGTCGGTGGAGGGCAGCGAGGCGGGCGCGGTGTCCGTACGGCTGAAGTCGAAGGCCGAGGTCAGATCGCCGCATACGGCGCGCCGCCAGGGCGAGATGTTGGGCTCGTGCACGCCGAAGCGCTCCTCCATGAACCGGATGACGGAGGTGTGGTCGAAGACCTCCGAACACGAGTACCCGCCGGTGCTCCACGGGGACACGACGGTCATGGGCACGCGCTGACCGAGCCCGTACGGCCCGGCCGCGTAGCTGAGGTCGCCGGGGAAGTGGTCGGCGGAGGTGTCCACCGTGGACAGCCCCTGCGCGGCCCCGGACGGGACGAACGGCGGCACGACGTGGTCGAAGAAGCCGTCGTTCTCGTCGTAGGTGATGAAGAGGGCGGTCCGGCCCCACACCTCGGGGTTGGAGGTCAGCGCGTCCAGCACCTGCGAGATGTACCAGGCACCGTAGTTGGCGGGCCAGTTCGGATGCTCGCTGTACGCCTCGGGAGACACCACCCAGGAGATCTTGGGGAGCGTCCCGGCCCGGACGTCCGCCTTCAGATCGTCGAGGAGCCCGTCCCCGCTCTTGACGTCGGTGCCGGTGCGCGCCTTCTCGAAGAGCGGGTCGCCGGGCTTGGCATTCCGGTAACTGTTGAAGTAGAGCAGGGAGTTGTCGCCGTACGTCCCCCGGTAGGCATCGTCGATCCATCCCCAGGAACCGTCGGCGTCGAGCCCGTCACCGATGTCCTGGTAGACCTTCCACGACACCCCGGCCTTCTCCAGCCGCTCGGGGTAGGTGGTCCAGCCGTACCCGGCCTCGGCGTTCCCGAGCACGGGGCCACCACCGGACCCGTCGTTGCCCGTGTACCCGCTCCACAGGTAGTAGCGGTTCGGGTCGGTCGAGCCGAGGAACGAGCAGTGGTACGCGTCGCAGACGGTGAAGGCGTCGGCGAGTGCGTAGTGGAACGGGATGTCCTCACGGGTGAGGTGGGCCATGGTCGTCGCCGTCTTGGCGGGCACCCACTGGTCGTAGGCCCCCTTGTTCAGCGCCCGGTGCCCACCGGCCCAGTCGTGGTTCAGGTCCTGGAGGAACTGCAGCCCGAGATCATCGGCCGGCGGCCGGAACGGCAGCACCTCCTTGCCGAGCCCGTCCTTCTGGTGCCAGACCGGCTTCCCGCTGGGCAGCGTGACCGGACGCGGGTCACCGAAGCCTCGTACGCCCTTCATGGTCCCGAAGTAGTGATCGAAGGAACGATTCTCCTGCATCAGTACGACGATGTGCTCGACGTCCTGGATCGTGCCCGTACGACCCTTCGCGGGAAGCGACGCGGCACGGGCGATACTGCCCGACAGCGCGGAGAAGGCGACCGTGCCTCCCGCGAGTTGCAGGAGACGGCGACGGTTCAGTTCTGCCATGGGTGAGGGCCTCTGCGGGGTGAGGAGACGTGGGGGCGAAAGCGACTGGAGTGTTCCAGAATCGGCCTGCTCTATGGAAGACCCTTGCAGTGTGCACACGGTGGCGTCCGGCCGAACAAACAGCGACGAAACGGGTGGCCGCGGCGGGGTGGCGGCACCGTGGGGGCGCGGTGGGGGCCGGATTGCCGGAGACGGGCAGACCCGTGGCCACAGGGCTGCCGACTCCTGTTCTTGCCGATTCGACCCGCCACCGAGCACGCTGCACGGGGCGGGCGCGAGCGGGCTTCACAGAGGCAGGCACGAGCACGCTGCGCAGCAAGCCGGCTGGCTCGCTCGCTCGCTGGCCGACCGACCGACCGGATGCGAGGGGGCCCTGGGTGAGACACATGCCCTTCTTCCGATGGGTGCTGACGCTCGGCGTACTGCTCATCGGGTGCTCCGCGGCCGTCTACGTAACCGTGCCGGACATGCCCGAGCTGCGGCAGGTCGATCTGTCCGTGCTGGAGGAGGCGCCGGACGGGGCGTGCACGGTCCAATGGAACGACCCCTTCGACCACCACGAACACGAAGCCCCCTACCGGTGCGACGCCGATCGCGACCCGATCCTCAAGGCGCCGGCCTACGACCCCGAGTCCGGGCACGGCTGGGAGACCGGGTTCGTCGTCGCCGAGGGCTCGGACAAGGGCGAGCTGTACTCGCTGGGCGAGGACGACGACGAAGCCGCCGATCGGACCGACCTCTCCGACCGGCTCGTGATCATCGGCCTGCTCCTGACGATCACCGGACTCCTGGGCGGCAACATCCGTGCGGCGTCCCGGCTGAGCGGCGTACAGCCGCACCTCATCCGCCGCGCCCACCGGCTGAGCGAGCGAGCCTCGTCGGTGGCCCGCGACCACTCACGGGCGGTCGACGCGGTCCGGCAGGCGTGGACACCCTTGCACCGGGAGCGAGTGCGCGAGGAACTGACCCGCATCCCGGTGTCACGGCTGCGCAGTGAGGACAAGAGGCGTTTCAGGACGAAGGAGTGGGAGAAGGCCGGCATCCGGACCGTGCGCGACGTCCTCGACACCGGCGTGTGGGAGCTGGGACAGCTGCCCGGCGTGGGCCGCCGCACCGCCGAGCGGGCGGTCGGGGCCGCACAGCGCACCGCCCGGGCGACGAGCGAGAACGTGGTGCTCCGGATCGCGGCGGACAGGCCCGAGCCCCGGACGACAGCCCTGATCGCCGCTCTGCACGTGCTGATGGCGGCCGGGCCCGGGGCGCGGCAGGCAACGGAGACCGCCAAGGAACTGGCCGCCGAGTTAGACGTGCTGCTGCCCGAGGCCTCCGCCGCGTCCGGGTACGCCCGGATGCTGCGAACCGGCCCGGAACAACGCCGAAGGGCCCGGTCGGCCGTGGGACGGCTGCGCAAGATACTGGACGAGGCGGAGCGGAACTGCGTCGACCAGCGGTTCGGGCAGGCGTCGGTCGACCTGCTGCGCGGTCCGGACAGCGCGCGGGACGGGCTGTCGGCCTGGGCCGACTTCGAGTCCCGGACCAAGGACTACTACCGGCTGCTGGCAGAGATCACGGCCGACCGCGACACCGGAATCCCCCTCCGGACCCAGTACTGAGACGCCGACTTCACTTACGGACTCACATGCTGGCACGTGCGGGACCACGCGCTGGGTCACGTGCGGGGGCACACGCTGGGTCACGTGCGGGGTCACATGAGGGGCCATCACATGCGGAGTCACTTGCGGTGAACCCGGAGTTCGAGGACGACACGTTCGGCAGAAAGAGAGCGCGACCAGACCGGTTTGCCGTGCGCGATCCAGGAAAGGCGGGGGAGGCCAACTGCCCCTCTGGAAAGCGATGTTGCCTATGCGCGCAAGATCCGTACACACCTCCGGTGTTCTGACCGCGGCCCTGCTGCTCTCGGCCGCCGCGATCGCCCCGTCGGCCGGCGCGACCGTCCGGGACACGTCCGGCCCCCTGGCCGGTGACGGTGGAGCCCAGCACTGCACAGTGAACGCGACGTCAGGCATCGAGAGCTGCTACCGGACGTTCACGGAGGCCATCGAGGCCGCCAGCGGCGGCCGGATCACCGGCGCGCCGCCCTCCGCGACCGCAGCGGTACACAGTGACGCGTTCAAGTCCCGAATGGCCGAGCAGGCGCAGGAGGGAGTCATCCAGGGAACCTTCTTCGACGACGAGCAGTACGGAGGGGACTCCCTCACCATCTGGGGCGCCGAGCCGTGTGTGAAGGACGGCTGGGTCAACTTCCAGTTCGACCTGGGGGACGACTGGAAGAACCGCATCTCCTCCTTGCAGCCGTGGGGCGGCTGCGCGCTCTGGCTCTACCCCGAGCCGGGACTGAACGGTGACCGGGACGGCCCGTTCGAGGAGAACAGCGCCGCCATCGGGTCGTTCATGAACGACCGCACCCAGTCCATCGGCTTCAGCTGACGGCCGCCCCCACCGGGGCGACCGCGCCCTCCTCCCCCCACACAGACTCGATCACCCCCCACGGAGATCACCCATGACAGTGAAAGTCCGGCTCCCCCTGCTTCTCGCGGCGCTCGTGACCGCGGGCAGCGCCGTCCTGACCGCTCCGGGCACCGCGCTCGCCGAGGACCAGCCCACCATCCGTGAACTGCTCGACAAGTGCGACAACGGAACCGACAGCTGCGTCTTCCACCCCGACGGGGCAGCCGAGATATCGATGGGCGAGTCCCATCAGGTAGGCGACTCCGCCTTCAACTGCACCCCGGACAACCAGACCACCACCGTCGGCTGGTCGGACACGACAGGCGAGTCCAACAGCGTCGGTGTCTCCCTGACGGCGGAGTACGGCTTCTCGCTCGTGTTCAAGATGAGCATCACGGCCACCTACGGCCACACGTGGGAGAGTTCGCACACCGAGTCGGAGCTGACGGCAGTGAACGTCCGGCCGGGCGAAGTCGGTTGGGTGACCCGCGAGGCCCAGATGCAGCACGTCAGCGGAACGTACGAGATGCACTTCCCGGACCGCTTCTACGGCCACTACTACTGGTACGTGCCCTTCGACGCGACGGGCCCGATGCCGGACGCGCCGAGCACCAAGACGCAGCACACCCGGGCGATGACCGACGAGGAGAAGTCGGCCCACTGCGGCTGACAGCACCCGGCGCACGCCTGTCGGGCCAACAGCCTGCGGCAAGCCCCTCCCGACCCCGGTCGGGAGGGGCTTGCCGGGCCGGGCCTCCGCCGCACCGGGAAGCCTGCCCCATCCGCCGGCCTGGAAGGCCTGGAAGGCCCTCCAGGCCCGAGCCCCGTCACTCCCCGCTGTTCCTCAACTTCGCTGCGAAGTCACCGTCCGGTGAGGAATCATGCGGATCATGGCTCAGCTCGAAGCGCGCGAAGTGCCGCTGCACAAGGTCTTCTGCAGTGACTACGACTTCCGGATCCCCGACTATCAGCGCCCCTACGCTTGGCAGCCCGAACAGGCCCAGCAACTCCTCGCCGACCTCGAGGAAGCTCTTCTGCGAGGTGACGGGGAGCCCTACTTCCTGGGCTCTCTGGTACTCGTCAAGGACAGCCGAGCCGCCGAGGCCGATGTCATCGACGGTCAGCAACGTCTGACGAACCCTGACCATCCTGCTGGCCGTGTTGCGGGATCTGGCGCAGCAGCCCGATGTGGTGACCAACCTGGTGGCGATGATCTCCGAGCCCGGGAACACGGTCCTGGGCCTGAAGGCCAAACCCCGACTCACCCTGAGGCCCCGGGACGCCGACTTCTTCCAGCAGCACGTCCAGACCGACGGCTCCATCAGCACCCTCCTCAAACTGAACCCCCACAACCTCAGGACCGACGCGCAGAGGGCTGTACAGGCGAACGCACAGGCACTGCACACCACCCTGGCCGCCTGGAGCGACGATCAACGCCTCTCACTGTGCAAACTGATGGGGGTCCAGACGTTCCTCGTCGCGGTGAGCACCCCTGATCTGGAGAGCGCCCACCGGATCTTCAGCGTCATGAACTCCCGGGGCCTGGACCTGTCGCCTGCCGACATCTTCAAGGCCCAGATCATCGGAGAGATCGACCAGGAGGTCTCGGAGACGTACGCCAGGCGGTGGGAGGACTCCGAGGAGAGCCTCGGCCGCGAGGACTTCTCCGACCTCTTTTCCCACATCCGCATGATCTTCTCCGGCGAGCGAGCACGACAGGAACTGCTCAAGGAGTTCCAGAGCCAGGTCCTCGTTCACTACAAGAACGGTCGCGCCAAGGAGTTCGTGGACCACGTACTCGTTCCCTACGCCGAGGCGTCCGCGGTGATCCGCGACAAGGCATACGCGGCCGGAGACGGCTCGGACCAGGTCAACCTGTGGTTCCGCAGGCTGTTGCTGTTGGACAACAACGACTGGTGGCCTGCCGCGCTGTGGGCTCTCACGACCCACGGAGACGATCCGGTGTGGCTGGGTTCGTTCCTCCGGTCACTGGAACGTCTCGCGGCAAGCATGTTCGTCCGACGTGTCTACACCACTCCCCGCGTGTTCCGTTTCGCGGAGTTGCTGACCGAGCTGAAGGAGCTGACCCCGGACAGTGCCCTCGACGCCTCGGCCTTCCAACTGACCGAGACGGAGCGGGCCGAGACACTGCGCCGGCTCGACGGCGAGGTCTATCACGAGTTGAGGACACGACGGTACATCCTGCTGCGGCTCGATGAGTTGGTCTCCGAGGACGACATCGTGGCGACCTACGACGCTCCGCGCATCACGGTCGAGCATGTGCTCCCCCAGAACCCCGATGCCCAGTCGCAATGGCGTGCCGACTTCACCACGGCCGAACGCGCCCTGTGGACACACCGACTGGCCAACCTGGTGCTGCTCAGCCGCGCGAAGAACTCCCAGGTCCAGAACCTCGACTTCACCGACAAGAAGGAGCGGTACCTCAAGCGGGGCGTCGTGACGTTCCCCCTGACCACACAGGTGCTGGGCCAGGACACCTGGACACCGGAGCACCTGGAGAAGCGCCAGACGGAACTCCTCGGCCTGCTGGCCGAGGAATGGCGGCTGTAGCGGGAGGGTGAGGGTCAGTCGGGCCGCTGTCGCCACGCTGGACAGGGCTGACGAGACCAGTGAGACGGCTCCCGGTGCACGCCCGCAACGCTCCGGGAGTTGTCGGAGCAGTGAGCGTGCGAACGGAACGGCCGGCGGATCCGATTTTCAGTAGATCAATGAGATCGAGTGCGGCGTTGGCAGCCATCCGTGCGTGGACGGCCCACCCCCGCCGGGCCTCAGCGCCCGCTGCGGCGGCGATGGGCCCGCTGCCGGCAGGTAGCACCGCAGAAGCGTGCCGGGCGCCCCGCGGTCTTGGCCTCGAACTCGGCTCCGCACTCCTCGCATCGCGTTCTCATTACGTGACGCTCGCCGGGACCGTAACGAAACGCATGCCTTTCCGTGACCGAAGCCGGGCCCCGCAGACCCTCCAGCGCCAGGTGCACCATGCGGACTCCCCCGGCGCTGTCCCGGTGGGTGGCCCGTATCGTCGCGCACCCGGCGATGAGCACGGCGACGTCGTCCGAGCCGATCCCGGCGCGGACTCCGCCGGCCTGCTGGGCCGCACGGAGCAGTTCGGCCAGTGCCTCATGGAATTGGCGGGCCGACGCGAGGAGCATCGGACGCGGCCAGCTGGTGTCGTTGGTCACGAGGTCGCAGACGTGCCTGCGCCCCGCGGACTTGTCGACCGTCTCCAGGAGAAAGCCGAAGAACGCCGCGGTAGGAGAAGCCTGGGCGGACCACCGTCGGGCAGCGGCGACCAGGTCTTCGACATGGTGGACGAGGACGGCCTCCAGCAGGTTCTCCTTGCTCGGGAAGTGCCGGTACACGGTGCCGGTGCCGACCCCCGCCTGCCATGCGATCTCGCTGAGCGAGACGTCGAGTCCCTGAACGGTGAACGCGCCCACGGCGGCGCCGAGCACCTTCGCGCGGTTGCGCCGGGCGTCGGCCCGGCCGGTGTCAGGGGGAACAGGAGCCATGTCACGTAATCCCTTGTCCGTCACGTTCAACCGGGTGGAGGATTCCACATCGTCCCCGGGGCCGCCATGCCGACCGCGCCTTCGAGACTCCCCTGGGCGGAGGATGACATGACTGCTCGACCGGCACATCCCGCATCCGTTCCCGGCGCCCGTCGTCGCGGTGACCGACTCGTCGCCGTGACCGGCGCGACGGGTAAGCAGGGCGGCGCCACCGCACGTCGGCTTCTGGCGGCGGGCACGCCGGTGCGTGCGATCGTGCGTGACACGACCGCCCCGGCGGCCCTCGCGCTGCGGGCCGCCGGGGCCGAACTCGCCCTCGGCGACTTCGACGACCCGTCAAGCCTGCCGGTGGCACTGCGAGGTGCCTCGGCGTTGTTCGCCGTGCCGCCCGTCGCCTACGGTCCGGGCGGCACCGATCTGGAGCGGGAAGTCGCCCGCGGGCGAGCACTCGCGGACGCCGCGGCCACCGCCGGTATCGAGCACGCCGTGTTCACCGGCATCGCTTCCACCCAGGACCGAGTGGCCGCGTCTCAGGGCAAGGAACAGATCGAGCACTACCTGCGCGAGCGGATTCGTCTGGTGACGGTACTGCGCCCGGTGCGGTTCATGACGAACTTCCTCGCATCATGGGACATCGGTCTGGACGGCATCGTCGACGGTGTGCACCGGCACATCTTCCCGCCGGACGAACCGGTCCAGGTCATCGCGCTGGAGGACATCGCGGAGTTCGCCGCGCTGGCGTTCGAGGCCCCCGATCGTTTCGCCGGCCGGACGCTGGAGCTGGCCGGGGACGCCCCGACCCCTGCGCAGGCCGTCGCCGCCATCACCGAAGCGACCGGCACGGCGGTGCGCTACCGGCAGCTCACCCATGACGAGGCCGCCTCCCTCGGCCCCGAGATCGCCCATGTCAGGGAACGGTGGGCGCAGGGCGCACGCTGGCACGCCGACATCGAGGTACTGCGCGTGGTGCACCCCGGAATGCGTACCTTCGCGGACTGGCTCGAGGAGTCCGGTGCCGAGGCGCTCCGCGCCATGTTCCTCGGCCGTCAGGACCCGCAGGCGCAGGCAGGGTGAGGCGGTCGGCGAGCTCGGCCCGGGGCCACGAGACGGGTCCTGCCACGCCTGCGCCGGAGCGGGCGTCCCCCAGCGTCCCCTGGGGGACAACCCCCAGATAGGTCGGGGAGAAACCGGGTCGTGCGGAGGACGCCGGGTCCGTAGGTTCTGGGGTGGAATCGTCGTACCGCTCCACACAGCCCCCGGAGGAATCTCGTGACCGCCCCAACCCCTCAGCCGTCACGCGGGCCGCACCCGCTCGTCGCGGCCTTTGTGCGCTTCGTGGTCTGCGGCGGTGGGGTGGGGGTCGCGTCCAGTGGGGTGCTGGTCATGCTGCACGGAGCGATGCCGTTGGCCGTGGCGAACGCGCTGGTCACCGTGGTGTCCACCGTGATAGCCACCGAGTTGCACAGCCGGGTGTCGTTCCGGAGCGGGCGTCGGGGATGGGGCATCCACCTTCAGTCCGGGCTGACCGTCGCCGTGAGTTACGCCTTCACCACCGGGGCGCTGCTCTGTCTGTACGCCGTTCGGTCCGAGCCGTCGGCGCTGGTCGAGCAGAGTGTGTATCTGTCGGCGTCGGCCCTCGCCGGGGTCGGGCGGTTCGCGCTCCTGCGGGTCGTGGTCTTCGGGGAGCGGAAGACCGGCCGGACCCGTGGTGGGGTGCTCGGTCGGACGTCAGTGGCCATGGCTGCCTGACCCGCAAGGGCGGGCCGCGGCCCTCCGTCCCGCCGGTCGTCCGCGCCGATTGGATATCGTGGCTGGTCGGTCGGGCGGTTGCACGGCCGGTGAGTCGAGTGGGCGGGGCGCAGGTGGCACAGGAGCGGGCCGGTTGGGTGCGGGTGCCTGTCGGGGACGGGGCCGCGCGGTGGGCCACGCGGGGGAAGTGCCTGCGGGTGCTGGTCGTCGTGCACAACGTGACCGCCGCAACGCGGCTCCTCGATGTGCTGCCGCTCTTCGACGGCGATCTGCGGATTCAGCTCCTCGCCACCTGCCCGGAGTCCTCCGCGTTCTCGGCCGGCACCGCCGAACTGCTTGTCGACACCGGGGTTCCGGTGCTGCCCTGGGAGCAGGCCGTCCGGACACCCGTGGACCTGGCCATCTCCGCCAGCTTCGGGGGGCAACTGGAGCTCATTCGTGGGAAGTTGACCATCCTCTCCCATGGAGTTGGGTACACCAAGAGGCTGGCAACACCGGACACCGGGTCAGGGGCGGGGGCGTTCGCTGTTGCGCCCGTGTTCGGGCAGGCTCCTCAGTGGGTTCTGGCGGACGGCGTGCCCATCGCGGACGCGCTCGTTCTCTCTCATCCCGAACAACGCGACCGGCTGCTCGCCGCGTGTCCCGAGGCCGCGCCGACCGCCGTGCTGGCGGGTGACCCCTGTTTCGACCGTATCCTCGCCGCCCGCCCCTACCGTGAACGGTTCCGGCGGGCGCTCGGAGTGCGGGCCGGGCAACGGCTGGTCGTTCTCAACTCCACCTGGAACGCCGCGTCATTCTTCGGAGACGGAGACGGGGGCGGAGTCGGGGGCGGAGTCGGGGGCGGGAGTGGGAGTGAGGGCCTGGGCGGGGGCCGAGAGGGCGATGACCTACTGCCCTCGCTGCTGCCCCGGCTCGCTCAGGAGTTCCCCTTGGACGAGTACCGGTTCGCCGCCGTCCTGCACCCCAACATCTGGCACGGGCACGGCCCCGGTCAGGTCCGGGCCTGGCTCGACCGGGCGCGGCGCTGCGGGCTCGCGCTGATCGATCCGCTCGAAGGGTGGCGGCAGGCGCTGCTGGCCGCCGACGCGGTGGTCGGGGACCACGGGTCCGTCACCTTCTACGCCGCGGCGCTCGGCACTCCGGTGATGCTTGCCGCGGCTCCGCTGCACGAGCTCGATCCCGATGCGCCGATCTCCGATCTCATGCGGGAGGCGCCCCGGCTCGACGCCTCCGCGCCGCTGCGCGAGCAGATCGACCGGCTCGTCGATGACCATCGGCCGCTGCCGGGACCCGCCGAGTTCACGACCTCGGTGCCGGGTGAGGCGGCGGCCCGGTTGCGTACCCTGTTCTACTCGATGATGGGCGTGGCGGAGCCGGAGTGGGATGCCTCGCTGGAGACCTTGCCGCTGCCCGGTCATGAGCCCGTGTCCGTCACCGTGCCCCTGCGGGTCCTGACCCGGGTTCTCCGTCCCGGCGAGGTCTCTGTGTCGCGCTGGGCCGGTTCACCACCTGCCTCGGAGAGCCTCGACGGAGACCTGCACATCGCTGTGCACGAGGACACGCGTGATGTGGACCGGCTGGATCTCGCCGATGTCATCTTCCGGGACGGGCTGCCCGACGATCCCCGGTTCGGGTCGCCGTCGGTCTGGACGGCCGAGGTGTTGCAGCGCCATCCGGGCTGTGCCCTGGCCGCCTTCGCCGTCGGGCCCTTCGAGTGCGTCGTCCGGCTGCGGGGCGGGGCGCTCCTGCGTCTGGTGTCCGGGCCCGAGGAGGAGGGGGACGAGGGCGGGGGCGGAGCCGATCCCGGCGTCAGTGCCTCTGCTCTGCACGCGCTGCTGGGGGCCGGAGAGCCCGGTCCCGGCCCCGCCGCCCGGCGGCTGGCCGAACTGGTGGACGGCGGCGGGTTCTCGGTCCGTCTCGGGGGCCCGAACCGGCCCCGGCGATGGGTGCGGGTCGTCGGTCTCGCCGCCGGGTGACCCGGTTCAGCCCGTGCCGGCCGCCTCGGTCTCGCAGCGCTCGCGCATGCTCCGCAGATGGGACACGTGGTACTCGGCACGCTGGCCGCTCAAGGTGGTGAGTGCCGCCTCGATCAGAGGCCGGGCGCTCTCGGTGTCCGACGCGTCCAGCCACGTCTCGGCAAGGTCGGTCAGGGTCCGGGCGGTGTTGTACGTGTCGCCGTTCGCCCGGAAGTGGCTCAGTGCCGTGCCCAGCCGCTCCCGGGACTCGTCGAGCCTGCCCAGGCCGCGCAGGGCCCGGCCCCGGTGGCGTTCCAGCAGGGCGCGTGCGCGGGGGACGTCGGCGGCCCCTTCGTCCTCGGCCCGCATCGTGATCAGGACGGCGTCCGCCTCCTCGAAGCACTCGTGGGCCTCCTGGAAACGCCACTGCCGCAACCGCAACAGCCCGAGGAATTCCGTCGCCGACGCATGACCGCGCTTGTGGCCCGCCGACTCCTCGGCCCGCGCGGCGGCCAGTGCCTCCGTCTCGGCCTCGTCCCAGAGGCGCAGCTCGGTGAGGGTGTGGGCCAGTTGGGCGTGCAGTGCTCCCGCTTCGGCGGTTCCCGGCAGCCGGGCATCGGCGAGGCGTACGCCGATGCGCAGGGCGGGGAGCAGCATCTCGTGGTGGCCGGCCTTGAGTTGCAACGGCCAGAGGGACCGGCACAGCCGTACGGCGGAGGCCGGGTCGCCCGACTCCTCGGCGCAGTACACCGCTTGGACCAGGTTGCCGGATTCGGCGATCAGTGCGTCGAGTGCCTCGCCCCGGCTCTCGAAGACCGGGGCGGAGACCGGGCCGTGCCCGGCCGTGGAGGGTGCGGGGACCCGCCAGCTCTCCGGCAGTGACTGATGCGCCATGGATGTCGACAGATCGACGTACCAGCGCAGGGCTCGGGCGATCGCCGCCGAACAGGCTGCGATGCCGTCCTCCTGCACGGCGACGGCCTCGGCGTGTCCGCGTACGGCGGGGCGGTAGTGGTAGCGGGACTCGCCGGCGGCAGTGGTGTTGCGCTCCAGCAGGAGGCCGTCGGCCAGTTCGTCCAGCCGTCGTGCCGCTTCCTCGGGCGTCGTGCCGGTCACCTGGGCGGCAAGGCCCGCTTCCACGGCCGGCCATTCCCGCAGTGCCGTCAGGCGGTACAGCCTCGCCGTCCCGGGTTCGAGCAGGCGGTAGGTGTCCTCCGCGGCTCCCCGTACGGGATCGGCGGCTGCCGACGTGCCTGGGACGGGTGCGGTGAGGCGGGGTGCTGCCGCGCGCAGGGCGTACGGGGATCCGCCGCACCGCGCGAGGACGGACGGCAGTGTGGCGCGGGCCGCCGTGAGCGCGGGCTTGTCCAGGAGCTGGGTCAGCAGCCGTACCGCGTCCTTGTCCGTCAGCGGGCCGACGGGCACGCGTACCGCGTCGAGGCCGGGGAACGGATTGCGGGCCACCACGATCGTGAACACGGCGGGCGCGGAGGTGAGGAGCGGCAGGATCTGGGCGGCCGA
This sequence comes from Streptomyces sp. NPDC127177, assembly GCF_042672475.1. Classification (NCBI taxonomy): domain Bacteria; kingdom Bacillati; phylum Actinomycetota; class Actinomycetes; order Kitasatosporales; family Streptomycetaceae; genus Streptomyces; species Streptomyces sp. NPDC127177. The sequence continues at coordinate 25,130 of NZ_JBHXUW010000045.1, read as the reverse complement.
GTGCGCGTGGTCCAGGACGATCAGCAGCTTCCGGTCCGCCACGCAGCGGCGGAAGAACTCGCCGAGCCGGTCGCCCGAGGTGGGCATGTCCTCGTCGCGGACGCCGAGTTGGCGCAGCAGGCTGCGCAGTACCGTCCCCGTCTCGCGGGCGGTGCGGGTCCCGCCGGCCAGGTCGGCGTAGAGCTGCCCGTCGGGGAACATGGCCGCCTGGCGTACTCCCCAGTGCACGGCCAGCGTGCTGGTGCCCATGCCTTCGGCCCCGTGCACCAGGGCCAGCCTCGGGGTGCCGTCCGCGCGGCGGGACGCCTCACGGTCGAGGCTCTTCAGCGCCTCCTTGCGGTCGGTGAAGAACCTTATCGAGGCGGGGAGGGCCGGTTGCCCGGTGCCGGGGGCGAAGTCCGCACCGGTTCCTGGCGCACCGCTGGTGACGCGGCTCGCGAAAGCGGTCCAGGCGGAGGCCAGTCGGGGGTCCCGGTGCAGCCGCTCGGACATCATGCGGGCCACGGCGTCCAGTTCGGCCGGTGCGGTGGGCGCGGGGACCTCGCGGCCCGCGATGCGGCGGACGAATCCGCCCGTCGACTCCCACGCCCACTTCCCGGCCTCGTTGGCCATTCCCGAGCCGACCGCGCCCAGCACTGCCGTAACGGCCGTCAGCGAAATGGGATCAAGCATGTCGCACACTCCCCGTTCCCGGTGTTCCGCGCGATGCGCCCTCCCCGGCACCGCCGCTGCCACCGTGCAGATGCAATCTACCGAGTTGGGCGGTGCCCCGTACGCACACCGCGCCCCGCCGCGGGGTTGGCTATCCTGACGAGCGTTCCAGCTGATCACGGTGGGCCGTGCGGATGAGGCGGGCCGTGCGGACCAAGGGGTCGTGCGGGCCCGCCGGCGCGGGCTGCGCGCCCGTCGAGGGGGGAGAGACACGTGCAGGGTGCGGCCGCGAGCCGGGGTTCGGTCAGGAAATCCGAACAGGCCTGGCAGCAGGCGATGCTGTTGATGCAGCGCGGGGACACCTCGGGCGCGTCCGCGCAGTTCGCGCTCTCCGCGTCGCACGATCCCGCTGCCGCCGACGCGTGGCTGGGACTGCACGCGACCGGGCAGCGTCAGCCGGAGGCGCTGGACGGGATGGCGCGCAACTCCGCCGCTTTCGGCGCGCTGCGTACGAAGTTCGGGCTGCCGTTGCGGTCCACCTTCCAGATCGGCCACTACGTCACGTTCAGGCTGGAGAACGCGCGCGATCTGTGGCTGGCGGCCACGTCGTCGCTGTTGGACAACGGGCGTATTGAGGAGGCCTGGTCGGGGCTGTCCACCGCTCAGCTCGACTGTGACGAGACGCGGTTCGTCTGTGCGCGGTACGCGTTCGTCAAGGAGGACTGGGCCCTGGTGCTGAGGTTCGCCACCGGGATCGGTGACGCGTTCCTGCACGACGAGGCGCAGTTGTACGTGGGTGCCTCGCTCTTCGCCCAGGGTGTGTACCACGAGGCGCTGAACGTACTCGCGCCTCTTCCCCGGAAGCTGGAGACGGGGAGCCGGTTCGACGCCGAGTGCAAGTACTTCATGGGGCGGTCGCTGGAGGAGCTGGGGCGGCACGAGGAGGCGTTGAAGCGGTATCAGTACGCCTTCCGTTGCTCCCCGGGGCTCTTCGACGTGGACACCCGTGCCAAGGCGCGCCCGAAGGCGCCGTCCGTCCCGGTCGCCTCGGTCGTTCCCGAGCCCGTTCCCAGCACTCCGGCACCCCCTGTCGCGCCGCCGGCCGGGGTCAAGCCCTCCCACTCCGGCACCACAGGCGCGGGGACGGACACCGACGGGCTGTCCGCCGAGGAGCGGGCCCGGTTGCTCACCGCGGCCCAGGAGTCGCTGGACGCCATGATCGGGCTCCAGCCGGTGAAGCGCCAAGTGCTCACCCTCATCGCTCAGTTGAGGATGTCCGCACTACGCGAGGAACAGGGCCTCCCCGGTGGCGCGCGGCCCCGCCACTTCGTCTTCGCGGGGCCGCCCGGCACCGGGAAGACGACCGTGGCCCGGATCATCGGCAAGGTCTTCGCCGGGCTGGGACTGCTCGGTTCGGGTCATGTGGTCGAGGCCCAGCGCGTTGACCTCGTCGGGCAGCACCTCGGGTCGACGGCCCTCAAGACCAGCGCGGTCATCGACTCGGCGCTGAACGGGGTGCTTTTCATCGACGAGGCGTACGCCCTGTCCAACAGCGGGTACAGCGGTGGCGACGCGTTCGGCGACGAGGCGTTGCAGGTCCTCCTGAAGCGGGCCGAGGACGACCGGGACCGGCTCGTCGTCGTACTCGCCGGATACCGCGCCGAGATGGCCGAGCTCCTCGCGAGCAACCCCGGTCTGGTCTCCCGTTTCAACACCCGCGTCGACTTCCCCTCGTACTCCGCCGGTGAACTCGTCCTCATCGCCCGGTCCGTGCTGGCCTCCCAGGGCGACGAGCCCGATGCCGGGGCCGTCGATGTCCTCGGTTCGCTCTGCTCGGCGATCGTGGACGGCGGTATGGCCGACACCGTGGGCAACGCCCGGTTCGCGCGAGAGCTCTGCCAGAAGGCCTCCGCGCAACGAGACCTGCGGCTGTACGCGACTCACGCCGACAGCACACCGAGCCGGGAGGAGATGGTCACCGTACTCGCCCGGGACGTGGTCGCCGCGCACGATGAGCTCATGGAGTCCCACGGTCTCGCGGGTGAGGCGGAAGGAGCGGGCACGGGTGGCAACGGCGGGTAGCGGGCACGGGTGACAGCGCCGGGTAGCGGGTTGCCGGTGGCAGCGCCCGCTCTGCCGGCACCTGTCCCGCCTTCTACCGTCACGGCGCCTTGAGCCTCGACCGTCAAGGCGCCCTGAGTCGCTCCACCGTCACGGTGCCTTGAGTCTCTCCAGCATCACGGCGCCTTGAAGTACTCCGGGAAGCGAGGGCCCAGCCACGGCTTGCGTCCCCACGCGAGAACCCGCCCCCTGGCCATCGCGCCCGCAGGGGCGATACGGCCGAGTGCCATCAGCAGGAAGGTGACCGGCTCGATCGAGATCGTGCAGTCCGGGCGGCCCGGCGGCAGGTGGCCCACCGCGACCTCGCCCTCGGCGAACGTCACGCCGAAACGGCCACCGCCCCACAGCCGCACCGCGTAGCGGGCGTTGAGACCTGCGGTGGCCGCGGGGTCCGTCACCCGGGGCATGGCCAGGACGAGGAAGGGCAGCGTCAGCCGGGCGCGGTCCCGGTCGACCATGTGCGGGCTCTTCAGGGCACGCGCCAGGTCGTAGCCGTGGCCCAGCATGTGCGTCAGGAGGTACGAGCCGAGGACCGCGCGGTTCATCGGTCCCATAGGTGTCATCAGTTCCTCGTCCGCCGGGTGCACGTTCGTGGAATGCCCGTCCGTCGGGTGCTCGTCGATCGCGTCGAGGAACGCCGTCGTCTGCGCCACGATCATCGCCGCCAGCGGCTCCCCCGCGCGCTCCCCGAACGCGGCGAGGGCCCGCTCGTTGGCCGCGGCCAGGCCCCCCGGAGTCCCGTCCCCGTAGCTGTGCGACTTCCCGGCGGCGACCTCGGCCATCAGCTGGTTGGCCTGCGCGAGATGCGCCGCCGCCTCCCCCACGGTCCACTCGGACCTGGGTACCGGCAGACCGGTGTCGGGGGCGTCGCGCAGCAGCGCCGCGATCTCCGCGGCCGTCGCCCGCAGCGCGTCGGCCAGCCCCTCGGGCAGCCTGCCCCGCACGTCCTGCCCCGCCACTGACTCCACCCTGCTACCGCCCTCGTGAACGCCGCGCCCCATGCGTACAGCTCCTGCCCGTGTCCATGCCCGTGCCCATGCGTACGGGCCGACCGCGCGCACCTGTTACCTGCGGGTACACAAGAGCAGTCCACGCGTGCGGAAGGCAAGGGGTGGGGGCCTACCGTTCGAACCCCTCTACGATCGAGCGCGTGTGCGCAAACGTGATCGTCGCTGAAGACGACGAGAAGCAGGCCGAACTCCTTCGCCGGTACCTCGAACGGGAGGGCCACTCCGTCACGCTCGTCGGCGACGGACTCGCGGCCCTCGACCAGGTCAGGCACCGGGAGCCGGACCTGCTGGTTCTCGATGTGATGATGCCCAGGGCCGACGGTCTGGACGTCATCCGCGTCCTGCGCGCCGAGTGCCGGGAGCTGCCGGTGCTGATGCTGACGGCCCGCACCACCGAGGACGATCTTCTGCTCGGGCTCGATCTCGGCGCGGACGACTACGTGACCAAGCCGTACAGCCCGCGTGAGCTGATGGCGCGGGTCCGTACGCTGCTGCGCCGCAGCCGGCGGGCCACCGGAGCCGAACCGGCCGACACCACACTGCTGACGGTCGGTGCGCTCGTCGTCGATCCCACCCGGCACGTGGTGTCGGTCGGCGGCGAGGCCGTCGAGTGCACACCCGGCGAGTTCAGGATCCTGGCCGCGCTCGCCGCTGAGCCCGACCGGGTCTTCTCCCGGCAGCAACTGCTCGCCGAACTCCACGGCTTCGACCGGTACATCAGCGACCGGACGGTCGATGTGCACGTGATGAACCTGCGCAAGAAGATAGAACCCGCTCCCAGACGGCCCGTCCGGCTGCTCACCGTCTTCGGCGTCGGATACAAGCTGACGGACCCGGCGAAGGCGGCCGCACGTGCGTCGTCGTAGCGCGGGCCGCGGGCCGGAGCACTCCCAGGGCTCCGAGCGGCGGGCACGTCTGCCGTTGCGCAAGAGCCTCTTCGCACGGCTGCTGGCCGTATCGGCCCTCGTGGCGGCCTGTTCGGTGGCGGCCACAGCCTGGCTGGCCGTGCAGACGACGTCCGGGGCGATCCGGCAGGAGCAGGGGCAGAACCTCGCCGCCGACGCCGGGATCTACCGCAGCCTGCTCGGTTACGCGGCGGCTCATTCCACCTGGGACGGCGTCGGCAAGACGGTACGTGACCTGGCCAAGCAGTCCGGCCGCAGGATCGCGCTGACGACGGAGCGCCGCTCGCCGCTCGCCGACTCGGCCGAGCCCGCGTCAGCGGCCTTGCCGGCCCAGGCCTCGGCGGTCGTCGACCCGCTGTCGGTGGACACCGCGCTGGCCGCGGAGAACGCCGGCACCTCCGGCGCCCCTGCCGACCGGGTCGATCCGCGTGCGGTCGGGCCGTTCCGTCTGCCGGCCTCGGAGCGCACGCAACTGCAACGGGGCGCCCAGCGGCAGGTGGCCTGTCTCAGCTCGCAGGGGATCGCCTCCGACGTGGTCCGCAGCGAAAGCGGGCGTCCCCGGATCCAGGTGGTGGGCAACGACCCCGACCGGCTGCAGGGCTCCCGCTGCGCCACCGAGGCCCTGGACGCTCCGACGAAGACCGAGAAAAAGGCCCTCGATGCCCTGAACCAACTGGCCGACGCCTGTCTGAAGCGCCAGGGTCGCAGCGGCGTGCAGCTGAAGCTCGACCTGTCCTGGGGGCAGTCGTCGGAGCCGACGCCTGCGGAGAAGACACCCGACATGGCTCCGAGACCGGTGCCCACCACCGTGCCCGCTCCCGGATCCAGTGTGCGGCCCCAGTCCTCGGCGACTCTCGCGCCCACGGAGGCGGTCGGCAACGGCGAGGACGACCGGGCCATCGCCTCGTGCGTCGGCACGGCCCGCCGTGAACAGCTCAGTTCGTACGTCGCCTCGCCCGCCCTGCTGTTCATCAGCGACACCGGCGGAGCCACGGTGCCCGGCTTCGATCTGTCCCCGGCCAACACGGCCAGGATCGCGGGCACAGCCGCTCTCGTCCTGGCACTCACCGTCGGCGCCTCGGTGCTCGTGGGAGCACGACTCGTACGCCCGCTGCGCGCGCTGACCGGCGCCGCGCAGCGGATGCGGGACGGCGAGGACAGCGTGCCGGTGCTGGTCACCGCGGACACCGAGATCGGCCGGCTCGCCGCCACCTTCAACGACATGTCCGCCCACCGCGCCCGACTGGAGGCGCAGCGCAAGGCGATGGTCAGCGATGTCGCCCATGAGCTCCGCACGCCGCTGAGCAACATCCGCGGCTGGCTGGAGGCGGCGCAGGACGGAGTGGCCGATCCGGACCCGGCGTTCATCGCCTCGCTGCACGAGGAGGCGGTGCAGTTGCAGCACATCATCGACGACCTCCAGGACCTCGCCCAGGCCGATGCGGGCGCGCTGCGGGTGCACCCCGAACCGGTTCGGATCGAGGAGCTGCTGACCCAGGTCGCCGCCGCGCACCAGGCCCGGGCGGAGACGGCCGGGGTCGCACTGACAGTGCTGCCCGCACCGCCGGACCGTCCGGTGCCGGGGCTGATGGCCGATCCGGTCCGGCTGCGCCAGGCCATCGGCAACCTGGTGTCGAACGCGGTCCGTCACACCCCGGCGGGTGGGACGGTCACCTTGCTTCCGTCGGGTTCCGGTGCGCCACACCCGGCTACCGGTTCCGGTTCTGACTCCGGGCCGGGCGAGGCGGTGCTGGTGGACGTCGCCGACTCAGGCAGCGGCATTCCGCCCGAAGACCTCGACCATGTCTTCGACCGTTTCTGGCGTGGTGAGAAGTCCCGGAGCCGCCGCACGGGAGGCAGCGGTCTCGGCCTGGCGATCGTCCGCAAGCTCACGGAGGCGCACGGGGGGACGGTCTCGGCGGTGAGCGTGCCGGGCGAGGGATCGGTGTTCACGCTCCGGATCCCGGCCGACCGCGAGGGATTGCCCGCGCCATCGGGACAGGACGACGGCTGCTCGTCCGCGGCCGGCTCGGAAGGGGCCCTCTCCCCCGCGGCCGCGCCCGGTCCCGCGTCGGAAGCCGCGTCCGAAATCCCGACCGGCTCCGGATCCGCGCAGCCCTGATGCGATGACCACAGCGTTCTGACAGCTTCTTCATAACTTCGGGACAACCTGTCGGCACGCCTCGGGCCTCGGTGCGAATCCGCACCGAGGCGCCGTCGAGGCCGACCTGGAACGGAGCCAAATCCATGTCCCTGCGCTCGTCCGTGCGTACTGCCGTACTCGCCGCCTTCGTGGCCGGTGCGGTATGCGTCCCCGCAACCTCGGCTTTCGCCGACTCCTCCACCGCCCCGTCGCCGGTGCCGACGAAGCAGAGCGCCGAACCCTCCTCGGTGCCCTCCGAGGTGCCCACCGCCGCAGCGTCCAAGAAGGCGCGAGACCGCGCGGCCGCCGTCCGCGGCGCGACGCCGCGCGGCGGAGTCGCCGCCGGCGAGCGTCCGGCAGGCACAACGGGTGACAACACCGCAGCCGTCACCGGTTCCGCCGTGGCGGCCCTGCTGGTCGCGGGCGCCGGAACGGTCGTCCTGCGCCGCCGCTCCGCCGGCCGCCGCAACGGCTGACCGGCCCCCAGCCGAAAAGCCGGCAGTGGCGCCGTCCCTCACCGGGGCGGCGCCACTGCCGTCTGCTGAACCCACCCCTTTCTGGAGTCCGCCCTCATGCCCCGCACACCCAAGCCGCAACTCCGCCTGCGTACCGCGCTTCCGGTGTACGCCTGCCTCGCGCTGACCACGCTGACCGCGCTGACCGGCTGTTCCGAATCCTCCTCGTCGAAGCCCGCGTCCGCGGCAGCCGCCCGGGGCACGGAATCGGCCGCCACGGCCGGAACTCCCGCACCCGGTCCGGGAACGCCGTCCCCCTCCGACTCCACGCAGTCCGCCTCACCGCCCGCCCGTGTCTCGATCCCCTCCCTCGGAATCAACAGCACGGTCATGCGTCTCGGTCTCAACCCCGACCGCACGGTCGAGGTACCGCCCGCAGACAAGGGCATGACTGTCGGCTGGTACACCGGGGGTTCCGTACCAGGCCGGCCGGGCGCGGCCGTACTGATCGGCCACAACGACACCCGTTTCGGCCGGGCCGTCTTCCACGATCTCAAGAAGATCGCCAAGGGGGCTGACATCAGCGTCCGCGACGCGAAGGGCACCGAGATCCACTTCAAGGTCACCGGCCGCGAGACCGCGAGCAAGAAGGCCTTCCCGACCGCGCGCGTATACGGGCACACCGATGCCAGGGCGCTGCGGCTGATCACCTGTGACGGGTCGTTCGACGCCCAGGGGCACCCCGTGGACAACCTGATCGTGTACGCCGAGAGGAAGTGACAGGCGCGCCGGGGAGTGCGGCTCACCTGATGGACGGCCGCGGGCAGGGCTCCCGGCACCTACCGTCTACCCATGGGTAACTCGCCCTGCTTTCATGGGGCAGGACGCGATCGCCGTCAACCGCAGCAGCAGAATCGGGAGCCCCCTGTGCCCTACTCCGCGCTCCGCCGCACCTCCGGCGTGACCCTGTCCGCCGTGCTGGCCGCCGTCACGCTGACCGTCGGCGCCCCGCAGGCCTCCGCGGCCGACGCCCCGCGGCTGCGGGTGCTCACGTACAACACGTTCCTGATGAGCACGAACCTCTACCCCAACTGGGGCCAGGCGCACCGGGCGGCGGAGATCGCGAAGGCGGACTTCTTCCGGGGCAACGACGTCGTCGTGCTGGAGGAGGCTTTCGACAACTCCGCCTCGGACGCCCTGACGCGCGACGCCTCCGCCCAATACCCGTTCCACACACCGGTGGTCGGCCGGAGCAGGAGCGGCTGGGACGCCACCAGCGGGTCCTACTCGGCCGCGACACCGGAGGACGGTGGCGTCACCGTTCTGAGCAAGTGGCCGGTCGTCCGGCAGGAGCAGCACATCTACGAGGACGCCTGCGGCAGCGACTGGTGGTCCAACAAGGGCTTCGCATACGTGGAGTTGAACGTGAACGGTGCCCGGGTCCATGTCGTCGGCACGCATACGCAGTCGACGGACCCGGGGTGCGGCGCGGGTGAGGCGGCAGAGATCCGCGGTCGACAGTTCCGGCAGATCGACGCGTTCCTCGACGCCAAGAAGATCCCGGCGTCCGAGGAGGTCGTCGTGGCCGGTGACCTCAACGTCGACTCCCGCTCCGCCGAGTACGCGTCCATGCTGACGGACGCCGGGCTGGCCGGTGCGGACACCCGCACCGGGCACCCCTACTCGTTCGACACGCAGGACAACTCGATCGCCGCCGAACGCTACCCCGACGACCCACGCGAGGACCTCGACTACGTCCTCCACCGCACCGGCCACGCGAAGCCCGCCGGGTGGACGAACGAGGTGGTCAAGGAGGAGAGCGCGCCCTGGACCGTCTCCAGCTGGGGCACGGCGTACACGTACACGAATCTCTCGGACCACTATCCGCTGATCGCCTCGGGGCGGTAGCAGCCGGCGCCGCGGGCCCCGGGCGGAACCCGCCGTGCCCGGCTCGCAGTCCGTGCCCCGCCGGGCCACCATGGAGGAGGGCCGGCCGGACGCTGGGAGGCACCCGTGGGCAACAGCCGGACGATCGATGTACTGATAGCGGGCGCCGGTCCTGTCGGACTGAGCGCGGCCGCCGAGCTCCGCCGCCACGGCGTGCGGTGCCGGCTCGTCGACCGGCTGCCGGCCCGTCTGCCGTATGCGAAGGCGGTCGGGATCCAGCCGCGCACCCTGGAGATCTGGGACCGGATGGGCCTGGTTCGCGACGTGCTGGAAGCCGCCGTCCCGATGAGCGGACAGCTGGTCTACGTCAACGGGCTCGAACGCGCGCGGATCGAACTCCGGCTGCCGCCCGAAGTGCCCTACGGATTCGCCGCGCTGCCCCAGTACGAGACCGAGCGCCTGCTGGAGCAGTACGTGGCGGGTCTGGGTACGGAGATCGAGCGCGGCACCGAACTGCTGTCGTTCACCCAGGACGCGGACGGCGTCATCGCCCGGCTGACCACCGCGTCCGGTGCCTCCGAGGAGGTCCGCGCCCGGTATCTGATCGGCTGCGACGGCGCGCACAGCGTCGTCCGCAAGGGTCTCGGACTGGACTTCGGGGGCGGCTCCTTTCCCGAGGAGTACATGCTGGCCGACGTCGAGGCCGACTGGGACCTGCCGGCCGGGTACGCGGTGCGCTCCAGCCATCTCGCCGACGACGGTTCGACCGACGACCTGCTGGTCTGCATCCCGCTGCCCGGCACGGGCCGCTACCGCATGTCGATGCTGGTCCCGCCCGAGCTCTCCGCCGGCACAGCGGACGGGGCGGGCGGCGGCGACGAAGTGGCACACGGGCTGGAGGGCGGCCGGACGCCCGCGCTGTCCCACATCCAGGCGGTCGTCGACCGCCTGGCCCCCGCTCCGGCCACGCTGTCCCGCATGCGCTGGTCCTCCGTCTTCCGCATCAGCCACCGGATCGTCGACCGGTACGCCGACGGCCGGGTCTTCGTCGCGGGCGACGCCGCCCACATCCACCCGCCCACCGGCGCCCAGGGCATGAACACCGGCATCCAGGACGCCTGCAACCTGGCCTGGAAACTCGCCCTCGTCGTCCGTGGCGAAGCCGGGCCCGCCCTGCTCGCGGGATACGACACCGAGCGCCGCCCGATCGGTGAGGAGGTCGTCGGCCGCACCGTCCGGCACGCCGCCCACGGCATCGACGCCGACCCCGACGACCCGCGCACCGTGATGCTCCGCGAGGCCCAGCTCCTCGTCGGCTACCGCGACAGCCCCCTCGTCGGTCCCGCGTACGGCCCGGACGACGCGCCCCGGCCCGGTGACCGGGCACCCGACTGCGGAGGCCTGACCACGGCCGTCGCCGGCTACTCGCTGCGCCTGCTGGACATCCTGCGCGGCCGCGCCGGGCATGTGCTCATCCGTTACACGGACGATGCCGGGGACGTGGCCGGGGACGCGGGGACGGCGACGGCGGCCGGTACGGAGGTCGTGACCGTGCTGGCCTCCGGAGCCGCACCGGCCTCCCCCGGGTACCTGGACGACGCCGGTGAGTTCGCCCGGCTCTACCGCCCGGAGGGTCCGACCGGCTTCCTCGTCCGCCCCGACGGACAGCTCGGCGCCCGCTTCCCGCTCCCGGACGCCGCGGCGGCAGTCGCGGACTACTTCTCGAACCTGTCGGCGACACGAAGAACTCCCAGCTCGGAGGAGACCGAACCGGGAGTTGGATGAAACGGATGAAGCGTTCCTAAGTGTCCGAGGGGGGACTTGAACCCCCACGCCCGATAAAGGGCACTAGCACCTCAAGCTAGCGCGTCTGCCATTCCGCCACCCGGACTGGGTGATCAGCCGCGGTCTCCCGCGGCGACAAAGAAAACAATACCAGGGGTTCGGGGTCACTCTCACCTGCATATCCGGTGGTCAGTGCGCTGGTCAGCGCCGTGCGCGGTCATCGGGGCGGCGTCCCGGACCGCGCGCCCCGGCACATGGGCACGGTCCGTCGCCGGACCCGTACGCAGGGTGTGTCCGGAGGGTCGGCCGCAGGGTCCGTCGGGGCAAGCACGGGGCGGGTTACGTTCACCGGCATGAGTGATCGCGGATATCGGCAACCCCGCGCGCTGTCACCGTTGCGTGAGCATCTGCGCGAGACCTTCTGGTTCGCCCCGACCCTGACGCTGGTGTGCGCCTTCGTGCTCTGGTTCATCGCCTCGGCGATCGACGAGGCGATCGTCTCCTTCCTCCAGGACGAGCGGGCGTACGCCGCGATCAAGGACCTGATCTCCTTCACCGAGGACACGAAGCAGATCGTCGTCACGATCAGCTCGGCGATGATGACCTTCATCGGTGTGGTCTTCAGCATCTCGCTGGTCGCCGTGCAGATGGCGAGCGGGCAGCTCACGCCCCGGGTGGTGCGGATCTTCGTGCGGAGCCGGATCAGCAAGCTCACGCTGTCGGTGTTCCTGGCGACGTTCGTGTTCTCGCTGCTGGTCCTGAGCTCCTACGAGAGCGAGACGAATCCGCGCCGCGTCACATCCGTGCCGTTCCTGCAGAATCTGCTGACGGCCGTGTTCGTCGGGGTGAGTCTGCTGCTCTTCATCGCCTATGTGAGCTCCACGCTCCGCCTCATGCAGGTCGGACCCGTCCTCGACCACATCACCCGGGACTCCTTCCGCGTGCTCGGGCGGATGCCGCGCGGCCGGCCGCAGGAGGGGCCGCTCGCGGCGGAGACCGCGCGGCTCGTGCACGAGGGGCGGGCCGGGGTGCTGCGGGACGTGAACGTGGCACGGCTGATGCGGGCCGCGCGGCGCCAGGGCGTCGTTCTGCGGCTCATTCCCAGGCTCGGGGACTTCGTCGTGCCGGGGACGCCGGTGTTGGCGGTGCACGGCGGGGCGCCGCCGCCCCGGCACGCGCTGCGGTACACGGTGTCCGTCGGTGTCGAGCGCACGCTGCACCAGGACCTGGCGTTCGGGCTGCGTCAGCTCTCGGACATCGCGCTGCGGGCCCTCTCCACGGCCGTGAACGACCCGACGACCGCCGTGCAGTGCCTGGACCGGATCGTGCAGTTCCTCGCGGCGGTGGTGGACCTCCCGCTCGGCGCGGTCCACCACCGGGACCGCAGGGGGGACGTGCGGCTGGTGCAGGACGTGCCGGGCTGGGCGGACCTGGTGGATCTCGGGTTCGAGGAGGTCCGCAGATGTGCGGCGGACACCCCGCAGGTCACCCGTCGGCTCCTCGCCGGAATCGACGATCTCGTACTGCTGGCGCCGCCCGAGAGGCAGAAGCCACTGGCCAGACACCGTGCGCTCCTCGTTCAGGCGGTGGAGCGCACGGTGCCGGACGCGGCCGAGCGGGAGTTCGCACTGCTTCCCGACCGGCAGGGAATCGGCTGAGCGGGCCGCCTCCGGGGCGGGGCCCGCCGATGGTGCTACTTACGGAGCGCCGACAGCCCCTCGTAGCTGATCCGGGCCTGCTTCAGGGACTGCGCGAGGTCCGTATCGCTCGGTGCGGTGTCCTGCTCGATCATCGGGTTGCGGTAGCCCGACTCCCCGACACGGCGGAAGAACGTCCGGTAGTCGATGACCCCGGTGCCGAAGGGGACCATCTCGTAGCCGTCGCCGTTGGTGGTGCTGACCACGCCGTCCTTGGCGTGGAACAGCGGGTAGCGCTTGTTGTGGCGGCGGACCAGCCCCGCGGGGTCGAAGGTGTTCTCCACCTGCGATCCGTCGTGCGCGGTGTAGGTGTGGAACTTGTACTGCGCGACGTGCGCCCAGAAGATGTCCATCTCCAGCCAGACGGTCTTCGGGTCGGTGACCTTGAGGAAGTACTCCAGCTTGCGGACGCCCGAACTGCGGGTGGGGCGGCCCTGGTCGTCCAGCGGGCCGCCGTCGAGCAGGAAGCCGTAGGCGGCGTCGTGGTTGTGGGTGTACAGCTTGATGCCGGCGCGATGGGCGATCTGTCCGAGTGCGTTCCACTTGTCGGCGGCCACGTCCCAGTCGGCACGGTAGGCGCTGCCGGTGGGGTCGCCGCCGGTGCCCATGTGGTCCATGCCGAGGATGTTCGTTATCTCCAGGTGCCGTTTGAACTCGTCCAGGTCGCTCTGGCTCAGGGGCCAGGACGACGGGATGAAGCCGTGGTTGCCTTGGGCGCGCAGCCCGTAGTCGTCCAGCCACGAGCGCAGCAGCTTCGCGCCCTCCACCGTTTCGAGGTTGCTTCCGCCGGGTGCGTTGGCGTGCTGCCCGTACCCGGCGAACTCGACCTGCTTGTAGCCGTAGCGCGCCAGCTCCTTGAAGACGGCGCGGAAGCCGGAGGGAAGGTCGGTACTGAGAGGATCCCGGGCCGTGGCGTCGCGCACGGTGTAGAGGATGATTCCCCTCTTCGCCGCCGGGACCAGGGCCTGGCCGTGGCCGTGGCCGTGGCCGTGGTGATGGCCGTGGCCGTGGCCCTGGTGGGATGCGGGCTGGGCGAAGGCCGGCGATGCGCCGACGACGGGCGCGGCGATCGCCGTCGCCGCAGCCGCGGTGCAGCTGCTGAGGAAGCGGCGGCGGCTGACGCCGAGGCTGCGGCGCAGGGCGCCGTCCGTTGCTGATTCGTCGTTGTACTCGGTCACGGTCTCTCTCTTTCTCGAAGATGCTCGCAACGCTGTGTACGGACCGGTCTCATGCGAGGCCGGCGAGCGTGAGGAGCAGCGGCTTCACTTCGGTGGCGCGGACGGGGCCGGTGAACGCGTGGGGGGTGGAGCAGAGGATGAGCGGGCCTTCTTCGTCGCTCAGGGGGAGGCGGCCGTGGCTGCCCCGGATGGGTGACGGGTCCAGGGGGACGACCGCCATGCGGTAGCGCATGCCGAGCTTCTTGCGGGCGACGGCCGTGGCCGCCTTGACCCTGACGTACGGGTCCTGGGGGTCCAGGAAGAGCTCGACGGGGTCGTAGCCGGGCTTGCGGTGGATCTCGACGAGCTGTGCGAAGTCGGGCGCGCGGTCGTCGTCGAGCCAGTAGTAGTACGTGAACCAGGCGTCCGGGTCCGCGACGGCCACCAGCTCGCCGGAGCGCGGATGGTCGAGTCCGTGGGCCTTCTTGCCCTCGTCGTCGAGGAGTTGCTCGATGCCCGGGAGGTCCGCCAGGGCCTCACGGGTCGCCTCGAGGTCCTCGGGACGGCGTACGTAGACGTGCGCGATCTGGTGGTCGGCGACGGCGAAGGCCCGGGAGGCCATCGGGTCCAGGTACTCCATGCCGTCCTGGGTGTGGACCTCCAGGAGGCCGGCCCGGCGCAGGGCGCGGTTGATGTCGACGGGCCGATCGACGCGGGTGATGCCGTACTCGGAGAGGGCGACGACGGTACGGCCCTCGCGGCGGGCGTCGTCCAGGAGCGGGGCGACGGCCCGGTCGAGGTCGGCCGCGGCCTTGAAGGCCCGCGGGTCGTCGGGACCGTAGCGCTGGAGGTCGTAGTCGAGGTGCGGCAGGTAGCAGAGGGCTAGGTCGGGGTGGCGGGTGTCGAGGATGTGCCGGGTCGCGTCGATGATCCACTGCGAGGAGACGAGGTCGGCGCCGGGCCCCCAGAAGTGGAAGAGGGGGAAGGTGCCCAGCTTGTCGGTGAGTTCGTCGTGGAGGGCGGGCGGGCGGGTGTAGCAGTCGGGTTCCTTGCGGCCGTCGGCGTAGTAGACGGGTCGTGGGGTGACGGTCCAGTCGGTGTCGGCGCCCATCGCGTACCACCAGCAGATGTTGGCGACGGTGTAGCCGGGGTGGGCGCGGCGGGCGGCGTCCCAGAGTCTGTCGCCCTCGACGAGCCCGTTGTGCTGTCGCCACAGGAGGACGTCGCCCAGTTCGCGGAAGTACCAGCCGTTGGCGACGATGCCGTGTTCGGCGGGGGTCGTGCCGGTGAGGAAGGTGGACTGGGCGGCGCAGGTCACGGCGGGGAGCACCGTGCCGAGCGGCGCGTGGGTGCCGGACTGCCCGAGGGCCTTGAGGTGCGGCATGTGGTCGAGGAGGCGTGGGGTGAGCCCCACGACGTCGAGGACCAGGAGCGGGGTGGGTGAACCCGTCGCCCCGGCGGTCGTCCCGGCGGTGGTCATGGCAGCTCCTTGAGGCCGAGGTCGACCAGGAGGTCGCGGGCGAGGGTGAGTTCGGCGGCGATGCCGTCGGCGAGCTGGGCGCGGGTCCGGGGGCGCAGCTCGGCCGGGAGCGCCTGCCAGGTGTACGTCTCGACCTCCAGGTGCCGGGTGAGCGGCCGCGTCCCGCCGACCAGACGGGTCAGTGCGGACCGGAGTACGGGAAGGGTGGAGGTGAGCGGGGGTGCGGGTGGTGCGTGCAGCGGTACGTGGAAGTGGGCGCGCCACGGGGCACTGTCGGGCAGGGTGTCGCCGGTGACCGCCTCGTCGAGGTCGTCGGTTCCGCGCAGCCCCGCGGCGGTGGAGACGCGGGTCTGGTGGAGGAAGCGGGGTTCGGCGAAGGCCGCGAGGGCGGTGCGTACCTCGGGGAGGTGGGGGTGCTCGGCGTGCAGGGCGGCGGAGAGCTGGGCCTTGACGGCCTGGATGCCTGCGGCGGTGAGTGCGTCCAGTGCGGTGTCCGGGTCCTCGAAGGAGGTGGCGAGGTGGCAGGTGTCGATGCAGATGCCGATGCGTTCGTGGCCGACGGCGGTGAGGGGGGCGATGGCGTCGGCGGTGGTCTCGACGGTGCAGCCCGGCTCGGGTTCGAGACCGATCCGGATGGACTTGCCGGTGAGCTCGGCCAGTGCGTCGAGGCGTTCGCCGAGGGTGGTGAGCGCGGCGAGCGCGGTGCGGGCCGCCTCGGGGTCGCCGGTGTACGGGGTGCGCCAGGCGAGGGGCAGGGTGGAGATGGTGCCGTCGGTGACGTCGTCGGGGAGCAGGGTGGCGAGGAGCCGGGCGAGGTCGGTGGTGTGGGCGAGCCGTTCGGGGTCCGTCCAGTCCGGCTTGTACACCCGGTACTTGACCTCTTCGGCGCCGAACCCTTCGTACGGGAAGCCGTTGAGTGTGACGACTTCGAGCCCCCGGCCGTCGAGTTCGGACCGCAGGGAGCGAAGCTGCGAAGGGTCGTTGACGAGGGTGCGGGCGGCGTCCCGGGCGAGCCAGAGGCCGATGCCGAGGCGGTCGCGGCCGAGCCGTCTGCGTACCGGTTCGCAGTGGTCGCGCAGCTGGGCGCGGACGCCTTCGAGGTCTTCGGCCGGGTGGACGTTGGTGCAGTACGCGAGGTGGACGACGGTGCCGTCGGGGTGGCGGAAGCGCATGGCCTCACTCCCCGCCGCGGAGGATGGAGTTGCCCTCGTGGAGCGGTTCGGGGGTGGCGGTGTCCAGGTGGAGGCGGCCGCTGCTGCCGTAGAAGGCGACGGGGTTGCGCCAGAGCACCTGGTCGACGTCGTCCTCGGTGAAACCGGCCGCGAGCATGGCGTCGGCGACGCCGCGGGTCTTCAGCGGGTCGCTCTTGCCCCAGTCGGCGGCGGAGTTGACGAGGATCTTCTCGGTGCCGTGCAGTTTGAGGACGGCGACCATGCGGTCCTCGTCCATCTTGGTGTCGGGGTAGATGGAGAAGCCGGCCCAGCAGCCGCTGTCGAGGGCCTCCTTGACCGTCGTCTCGTTGAGGTGGTCGAGCACGACCAGTTCCGGTGCGAGGTGGGATTCGCGGACGACGTCGATGGTGCGGCGCAGCCCGGCGAGCTTGTCGCGGTGCGGGGTGTGGACGAGTGCGGGCAGCCCGTGGTCGGCGGCGAGCTGGAGCTGTGCGGCCAGCGCGGCGTCCTCGGCCGGGGTCATCGAGTCGTAGCCGATCTCGCCGACGGCGACGACGGAGTCCTTGACGAGATAGCGCGGCAGGGCGTCCAGGACGGGGGTGCAGCGGGGGTCGTTCGCCTCCTTGGGGTTGAGGGCGAGGGTGCAGTGGTGCGCGATGCCGTACTGGGCGGCGCGGAAGGGTTCCCAGCCGAGCAGGGCGTCGAAGTAGTCGAAGAAGCTGGCGGGCGAGGTGCGGGGCTGGCCGAGCCAGAAGGAGGGTTCGACGAGCGCCCGGACCCCGGAGTCGTACATCGCCCGGTAGTCGTCCGTGGTGCGGGAGGTCATGTGGATGTGGGGGTCGAAGATGCGCATCAGGACTCCTCCGATGGGGCCGTGGGGGCGGCTGGGCCGGGGGCACCCGGGCCGGGGGTCGTAAGGGCGAGTACGCGGTGCAGGTCGTCTGGGACTGGGCGGCCCGCCGCGGTGCGCTCGGCAGCGAAGTCGCCCAGCATCCGGGCGAGTTCCGCGTCGCCGCGGGCGCGCCGGGCCAGCTGGTCGACGGCGGCGACGGGCACTTCGGTGAAGAGGCACTTGAGGACGGCGTGGCGCCAGCCGTGCGGATCGAGGTGGTCACCGGCGTACGGGCCGACGGCGGCGGCGATCAGCGTGGTGTCGTTGGCGCGCAGTGCGTCCTCGACGAGGGGCAGGGCGGTGGCTCCGAGGTCCAGTGCGGGCAGCGTGAGCAGGACGGCGCGCCGTTCGGCGGCGGTGCCCTGCTCGTAGATCCGGGTCAGCGCGGCCGTCCCGGCATCGGCCGCGACGAGCAGCAGGGCGCGTACGGAGTCGGCGTGTTCGAGTCCGCAGTGCCGGCCGGCGGCGGCGTACCGGAGCTCCCACGGGGGCACGGCGTAGGAGTTGCCCGAGGGTTCGGCGTCCGGGTGGGCCACTGCGTGGGCGGCCTCGGCGAGTGCTTCGTCGAGCCAGGCGCGTGCGGCTCCGCCGAGCTGGGCGTCGAGCTCCTTGCGGGTCAGGAGTGGGGTGTCCGGCGAGGTCATCGGCATGGCGTTGCTCCCTTCGGCGGTCGGTGGCCGGGCGGCCTAACGGCTCGACGGTCCGTGCTTGCGGAGGAACTCGATGGAGGTGCGGGCCAGTTCGGGTCCGGCGTGGGAGTGGCGGGGCAGCTCGACGACGGTCAGCCCCGCGTACCCGCTGTCGCCGAGGGCGTCGAGTGCGGCGAGCACGGGCGGGAAGTCGATCTCGCCGTCGCCGAAGGGGAGGTGCTCGTGCACGCCTCGGCGCATGTCCTCTATCTGGACGTGGCGCAGCCAGGGTGCGGCGTCGCGTACGCAGTCGACGGGCAGGGCCGGTTCCAGGCACTGGCAGTGGCCGATGTCGAGGGTGAGTCCGAGCGGTTCCGGGTCACCGCACAGGATGCGGAGGTGGTGGAAGTCGGCCAGGTTGGCGAGGAGGTGTCCGGGCTCGGGCTCGATCGCGAGCGGCACACCCGCGTGCTCCGCCGCCTCCAGCACCGGGGTCAGGGCCTCGGTGAGCCGCTGCCAGGCGGTGTCGGGTGCGGTGTCCGGTGGCGTGATGCCGCTGAAGCAGTGCACGGCGTGTGCGCCGAGTCCGGCGGCGACGTCCACGGCCCGGACGAGCAGCGCGGTACGGGCCGCGCGGGCCTCCGGGTCCGGGTCGAGCAGGGAGGGGCCGTGCTTGCGGCGCGGGTCCAGGACGTAGCGGGCCCCGGTCTCCACGGTGACGCCGAGCCCCAGCTCCTGGAGCCTGGCGGCGACCTCGGAGGTGCGGGCCGCGAGGCCGGGGGCCATCGGGTCGAGGTGCATGTGGTCGAGGGTCAGCCCGACCCCGTCGTAGCCGAGGTCGGCGAGGAGGGCGAGGGCGTCGCCGAGGCGGAGGTCGGTGAGCCCGTTGGTGCCGTAGCCGAGGCGGATCGTCATGTGGGGCTCACCTTCCGGGCGAGACTGCGGGCGAGCGGGACGAGTCCCATGACGGCGAGCGCCGTTCCGGAGGCTCCGGCGCGGGCGGCGAGCGCCGCCTGGAGCGGGATCATCGCCCGGATCCCGCTGCCGACCGCCCGCTGGGTGAGCGGAGGCGACGGGTTGAGCGCGGCGTGTGCGAGGGGCCGGGCGGCGGTTCGGAGGTAGGCGCCGGTGACCGCGGTGAGGAGCAGCCGGGCAGGGGCGCTGCCTGCGGGCCGGCGTCCGGGCGTGGTGGCCGAGCCCGTTCGCCTGGCGCGCGGGGGCCGGCCGCTCTCGTCCTGCCACCCTCGCACCGTGACGCCGCCGAGGGCAACGACCGCCGCGAGGGCGGCCAGCGGCACGGCGGTGGAGCCGCCCTGTGCCTCGTGGCGCGAGACCGCGGTGACCGCGTAGGTGTGTGCCGTCAGCAGGGCGGCGGCGGGCAGGGCCGCGCGGGCGGCGGCACCGGAGTGCCCGGCCGCCGCCCTCCGGGTCGGTTCCGCGGCCACCCCGGCAGCGGCACCGTTCGCCGGCGCGGTCCCGGTCGCAGTCGCAGCCCTCGTCGCGGTCGCGCCCAGGAGCACGTCCAGGCCCCGGGCCGCCGCCATGGCCGCCGGGCCCGCCGGGGTGTGTTTCAGGCGGAGGTCGTACGCCCAGACCGTTGCCGCGAGGCCGGTGGCGACCGTCAGGGCCGGGCGGCCGGCGCGGGCGGCGAGGGCCAGCCCCGCCGCGGTGAGCGCCCCGGCCGCGGTGAGCGCCGCGCGGGGGGTGATCCGGCCCGAGGGGATCGGGCGGTGCGGGCGGTCGATGGCGTCCTCGTCGCGGTCGGCCCAGTCGTTGAGGGCCATGCCCGCCTCGTACAGACAGAGTGAGGCGCCCGCGGCGAGGGCGGTGGAGCGGTTGGGCCGGTGTCCGGCGGCGGCGGCGCCCGCGAGGGCGTCGCCCGGCACGGTGAACAGTGCGGAGACCCTGAGCAGTTCCGCCCAGGCGCCTGCCGTCACTTCTCGCCCCGCAGCCGCTCCGCGAAGGCGAGCAGTTCCACGTACTGCTCGGACAGTGCGGCAGGTCCGCCGTCGGGGTCCTTGAAGTAGAAGGCGAGTTCGGGGCGCGGGCCGGTCAGGCCGACCTCCTGGGCGCGGGCCAGCAGCCGTGCCAGGTCCAGGACCAGGGGCGCGGCGAGTGCCGAGTCGCAGCCCTGCCAGGTCGTCTGGAGCACCATGCGTGTGCCGAGGAAGCCGTCGAACGCGATGTGGTCCCAGGCCGTCTTCCAGTCGCCGAGCGCCGGTACGTCGTCGATGTGGACCTCGCCCTCGGGGGCGGAGCCGAGCGTGTCGGCCAGGACGCGTTCCTTGCCTGCGTTCTTCGCGGCGGCCGCGGCCGGGTCGGCCAGTGCCGCCCCGTCCCCGCCGCCGAGGAGATTGGTGCCGGACCAGGCGCGTACGGGCAGGGCGCGCTGCACGAACATCGGGGCGAGCACGGAGCGCAGGAGCGTCTGGCCCGTCTTGCCGTCGCGGCCCGCGTGCGGAAGACCGCCGTCCGCGACGGCGTCCCGCAGGGCGGGGGTGCGCAGCCCGGTGGAGGGGGTGAAGTTGACGTACGGACAGCCGGCCCGGAGCGCCGCGGCCGCGTAGAGGGAGCTCGCGGGCAGCCGCTCGGCGCCTTCGGCGGGCGCAGGCTCGGTGGACGCGACGTTGACGACGACGGTCCTGGCCAGTTCGTTGCGGCGGCCGAAGTCGGTGAGGTCGGCGGCGAACGCGGTGATGAGTTCCTCGTCCGTGCGGGTGTCTCCGGGGAGCGGTCCGCCGGGGCGGATCTCCGTGTCGGCCGTGGCGAGTTCGGCGCGTACGGCTGAGGGGAGGCCGTGCGGCAGCACTCCCCCGGCTGCGAGTGCCTCGGCCCGTTTGGGCAGCGGGCAGTCCAGGGTGTCGTGTCCGCCGAAGACGAGCGAGGCCACCGGTGGCAGGCCGCTGTCGGCGAAGGGTGCGGTCTCGGTGACCATGCCGGCGGCCGGGTGGAGGCCTGCCGCGACCGCTGCGCACCCCGCCGTGGCGGTGGTGGCGACGGAGCCGCGTGCTCCGATGAACCAGACTCCGGTACGAACGGCGGGTGCTGACACGGGCTGCCTCCCTGACTGGGGGTCCTGGCTGGGGCAGAGCTGGTGGCGCTGTACGTGAGGGGAGGGGCCTCGGGCGGCGGGCGGGCCGGGTACTGCTGCCCGCCCGCCGTCCGGGCGGTGTCCTTATGAGGAGGGCAGTTCCTTCAGCTGGATGTTGCGGAAGGAAACGTGGTCGTCGGCGCTGTGGTTCTGGAGGCCGATGTAGCCGTCCTTGAGACTGCGGGCCGGGTCGGTGTTGGTGAAGTCGTTGATCTTCGCTCCGTTGAGGAAGATCTGGAGTCGTTCACCCTTGACCTTGATCTCGTAGCTGTTCCACTGCCCCGGCGGCCTGAGTACCCGGTCGCGGGCCTTCACGTCGGCGGCCTTGAAGGTGTAGACGGAGCCGGTGGTGCGGTCCACGGCGTCGGAGGCGTCGATCTGGACCTCGTAGCCGTTGTCCACGGCGGACCAGGGGTCGTCGGACTCGGGGAAGCCCACGAAGACACCGGAGTTGTCGTCGCCCGCCATCTTCCAGTCGAGCTTCAGCGAGTACGACTTCAGCTCCTTGGCCTGGTAGGTGAGCAGGCCCATGCCGCCCTCGGAGCGCAGCTCGCCGTCGACGACGTCGAACTTTCCGGGTCCGGCCTGCTTCCAGCCCTCCAACGTCTCGCCGTTGAAGATCGACCGGTAGCCGGTGTCCGGCTTGCAGTCGGCCTTCACCTGGCCGGCCGCGTAGCGCAGGCCGCCGGAGAGCACCTTGCGGAAGTCCGCGTCGGCGTACGACTCCTTGGTGTGGCCGAGGCCGGTGTAGAAGGAGCGGCCGCCCTGGTAGGTCTGGCACCAGGTGATCGGGTGGTCGCCCTTCATGTTGCCGCCGGTGTACGTCGTCTCGTCGAGGGTGGCGAGGACCTTGACCTTGTCACGCGGGTTGGTGCGGTAGTTGTACAGCTCGTCGGTGCGGTCCCAGGTGCCGCTCAGGTGTGCGGTCGCCGGGTTCTTGTGGTCCTCGACCCGGACGGTGACGGGCTGGATGGCCGGGTGGCTGTCGAAGTACGCGCCCACCAGCCCGCCGTAGAACGGCCAGTCGTACTCGGTGTCCGCGGCGGCGTGCACGCCGACGTAGCCGCCGCCGGTGGTCACGAAGTTCTCGAACGCCTTCTGCTGGTCGGCGTTGAGGACGTCACCCGTGGTCGACATGAAGACCACGGCGTCGTAGCGGGCCAGGTTGGAGGTGGTGAACTGACCGGCCTCCTCGGTCGCGTCGACCGTGATGTTGCTGTCCTTGCCGAGCTCCTTCAGCGCGGCGATGCCCTCGGGGATCGCGTCGTGGCGGAACCCGGCGGTCTTGGAGAAGACCAGGACGCGCTTGGCGGTCTTGTCGGGCGGGGTGTTGGAGAGCTCGAAGTCGTCGATGTCGTAGAGCGCGCCATCGCCGCCCTTGAAGACGAGGAAGAGCTCGGTGGACTTCTTCGGGACGCCGCGCAGTGGTACGTCGATGTCCTGGAAGGTCTCCCAGCCGCCGGTCACCGGGACCGGTGCGGAGCCGAGGATCTTTCCGTCGGCCGAGCCCGAGCGGACTTCGAGGAAGCCGCCCGCGCCGCCGGAGGAGATCCGCGCGGTGAGCTTGGTGGAGTCACCGAGGAGGTAGGGCTTGAAGGAGATCCAGTCGCCGTTCTCGATCTCGCCGACCGTCTTGCCGCCGTGCGCCTCCGTCTTGTTCTGCGGCACGACGCCGGAGGAGTCGCTGTAGTGCTCGGCCTGCCGGTGACGCGGTTGCAGTTCGGCCTGGTCGTGACCGGACAGGGCCGCCTGGCCGCCGCCTCCGCCGTCCGTGTACGAGGCGTCGATGACTCCGAAGATGTTGGCGTTCGGGTCGTGCCCGCCGTCCATCTCGGTCTTGATGGTGCCTTCGCAGCCGTGCGCCGAGGTGATCGGGTGGCCGTGGGCGTCGTGGCCGAGGATGAAGCGGACCTCGATCTTGGAGCAGTCGATGGTGCCGTCCTCGGGATCGGTGACGGTCACCTTGAACGGGACCTCGTCGCCGAAGTCGAACAGCTGCCCGTCACCGGGCAGTTCCAGGTTCACGACGGGAGCGGTGTTGCCGACCGTCACATGGACGTTGGCTGTTCCGGTGCGCCCGGTGGGGTCCGTGGCGGTGACGGTCGCGGTGTAGGTGCCGTTCTTCTTGTACGT
The DNA here is from genome assembly GCF_042672475.1 of Streptomyces sp. NPDC127177. Lineage (NCBI taxonomy): Bacteria > Bacillati > Actinomycetota > Actinomycetes > Kitasatosporales > Streptomycetaceae > Streptomyces > Streptomyces sp. NPDC127177. The sequence goes on along the minus strand of NZ_JBHXUW010000045.1, from coordinate 1,922 downwards.
GTACGTGGGGTTGGCCTCGGCCGAAGTGCCGCCGTCACCGAAGTCCCAGCTGTAGGTGAGCGCGTCCCCGTCACCGTCGGTGGTGCCGTCCGAGGAGAAGGCGACCTTGAGCGGTGCGGTGCCGGAGGTCTTGTTCGCAGCCGCCTCCGCGATCGGTGAGCGTCCGCCGGTGGCGTTCTCGATGCGGTACAGGGCGGAGTTCTCGTCGCCGCCGAAGTAGCCCGTGCCGTAGTCCAGGACGTAGAGGGCACCGTCGGGGCCGAAGGTCATGTCCATGATCTGGGTGCCGGACCACGGCATGTCGTTGATGGACTGCACCTTGCCGTCGGCGTCCTGCTCGATGCGCTTGATCCACTGCCGGCCGAACTCGCCGGCGAAGAAGTCGCCGTCGTAGGACTCGGGGAACTTCACGGGCGAGTCGAGGTCGGCGTCGTAGTGGTAGACGGGTCCGCCCATCGGGGACTCGGATCCGGTGCCGAACTCGGGCACCGACCCGTTGTCGTACGGGATCCAGGCGGGCTGGGCCGGGGGCAGGTCCACCAGTCCGGTGTTGTACCGGGAGTTGTTCTTCGGCGCGGCGCAGTCGAAGGCCTCACCGGAGGTGCCTGTCGCGAAGTCGTACTGGATGAAGGGGTCGTTGTCACCCGTGCAGTACGGCCAGCCGAAGTTGCCGGCCTCGGTGACCCGGGCGAACTCGACCTGTCCGGCCGGTCCGCGCTTCGGGTCGGCGGCGCCCGCGTCGGGCCCGTAGTCGCCGACGTACACGATGCCGGTCGTCTTGTCGACGGTGAAGCGGAAGGGGTTGCGGAAGCCCATCGCGTAGATCTCGGGGCGGGTCTTGTCCGTGCCCGGCGCGAAGAGGTTTCCGTCGGGCACGGTGTACGTGCCGTCGTCGGCGACCTTGATGCGGAGGATCTTCCCGCGCAGGTCGTTGGTGTTCCCGGCGGACCGGCGGGCGTCGAACGCGGGGTTGCGGTCCGGCCGGTCGTCGATCGGGGTGTAGCCGTCGGAGGCGAACGGGTTGGAGTCGTCGCCGGTCGACAGGTACAGGTTGCCCTGCGCGTCGAAGTCGATGTCGCCGCCGACGTGGCAGCAGATGCCGCGCGAGGTCGGGATGTCGAGGACCTTCTTCTCGCTGGCAGTGTCGAGCGTGCCGTCCTCCTTGAGGACGAAGCGCGAGAGCCGGTTGACTCCGTCGAACTTCGCGAAGTCGGCGGCGGTGCCGTTCTCGGGGGCGTCGGTGGACGGGGTGTCCAGCGGGGGCGCGTAGTAGAGGTAGATCGCCCGGTTCTCGCTGAAGTCCGGGTCCACCCCGACGCCCTGGAGCCCTTCCTCGTCGTGCGAGTAGACGGGCAGGACGCCGGCGAGCGTGGTGTCGCCGCCGCTGTCGGTGAGCCAGAGCTCGCCGCCGCGGGCGGTGTGCAGGACGCTGCGGTCCGGGAGCACAGCCAGCGTCATGGGCTCGCCGGTCTCGGCCACCCCCTTGGCGAGGGTCACCTGCTGGAAGTCCTCGTCGGCGGCAGCGGTGCCGGAGTCCGCGGGGGCGGTGTGGGCGGCGGCCGTGCCGGGCGTGGCACCCAGGGTGAGGGTGGCGGCGGCCAGCAGGGCACCGGTGAGCAGGGCGAGGGATTTGCGGACGCGGAGCCGGGTTCTGGTCCTGGTTCGGGTTCTGTGCACGAGTGTCCTCCGGAGAGTGCCGGTTGTACGGGCGGGTGCTGCCGTGCCGCGCGGGGACTGCCGCGCAGGTCAGTCGGGGCCTGTGGGGCACCGGTGACGGGGGTTATGTCATGTACACGTTCTGGACGGTAGACCTGTTCGTCCTGGACGGAAAGCCCTTGCGCAGGGGTGATGTCGAACTTTTTCCTTGGCCAGGACAAAGGGGGGTTCGGGCAGGGGGTACCGGCCCGGCGGCAGGTGTGATC
>NZ_JBHXUW010000044.1:0-70552 GCF_042672475.1 Streptomyces sp. NPDC127177 | reverse complement strand
GGACGTGGGTGATCTCCATCAGCGCGTCGTCGACCGGGTTGACCCGGGGACGGTCACGGCCCGCTCGTCCGTGTGGGGCGCCCCCGCAGGGCCTCAGCCCTGCGCCGCCTCCCAGAACCGGTCCACGATCCGCGCCAGGAACGCCCGCCCCGCATCCCCCGTCGCGCCCTCCCGCTCCGTCCCCGTGCTGCTCCAGCTCAGCGTGGACACCATCAGCGCCTGGTAGTCGGAGTGCAGCTGTTCCAGGACACCCTGGAGCAGCCGCCGGTCCACCGGCACCAGCTTCGCCACCGGGCGCACGTACGCCTGCCATCGCGTCGTCACCGCGCTGCGCAGCAGCTCGGCCAGGTCCTCGTCCCGGCCGGTCGCCGTCACGAAGCCGGCGGCCGTCAGCCCCAGCGCCTCGGTGAGCGCGGCGGACTGGCGCTCGTTGCCCCGCCACCGCCCGGACTCCTCCATCCGCAGATACGCGGACGTGGCCATGCCCAGCTGTCCCGCCAGTTCGTCCGGCGCCAGCTCCCGGGCTACCCGGTGCTCGCGCAGGGTCCGGGCCGCGGTCAGGAGTTCGCCGGGGGCGCACCACAGCACCCCGGCCAGCGCGGTGAGTTCGTACTCCGTCGGCAGTTCGAGCCCACGCTCCCAGGCGGCCACGGTCTCGGCGCTGATCTTCAGTCCGTACTGGGCGCCGAGGCCGTAGGCGACGTGACCGGGAGCCATCCCGAGGGCCTCGCGCAGTCTTCGCGCGGCGGGGGCGTTGAAAGGCGGGGTGGGGTGCACGGCCCCACCGTAAGAGGCCGGAGGCGGTCTGACTACGGTGTGTTCGACCGAGACGACGGCTCGTAGGAAACTCCTAGGCCGGGAGCGGGGCGGCCGGGCCCCGGTCCCGGCCCGGGGACGGCACCCGTCAGCGTGCTTCGGCCACCCATCGGTAGTGCAGCTCCGGGCGCCCGATCTGTCCGTACTGCGGACTGCGCTCCGCCCGGCCCGCCGTCACCAGGTGCTCCAGGTAGCGGCGGGCGGTGATGCGGGAGATCCCGAGGTCAAGGCCGGCCGCGGCCGCCGTCACGCCGTCCGGGGCCGCCCGCAGCACCCGGGTCACCGCCTCCAGCGTCGGACCGCTCAGGCCCTTGGGCAGCCGCGCGGGCTGCGGTGAGCGCAGGGTGGCGAGCGCGCGGTCGACCTCGTCCTGGCCGCTCGCCTCACCGGCCGTCGCCCGGAACTCGGCGTAGCGGACGAGCCGGTCGCGCAGGGTGGCGAAGGTGAACGGCTTCAGCACGTACTGCACCACGCCGAGCGACACCCCCTCCCGCACCACGGCAAGATCGCGGGCCGAGGTCACGGCGATCACATCGGCCGTGTGCCCGGCCGCCCGCAGCGAGCGCAGCAGGTGCAGACCGTGCCCGTCGGGCAGATACAGATCCAGGAGCAGCAGATCGACCTGTGTGCGCTCCAGCGCCCGCACCGCATCGGCGCGCGAGTGCGCGACGGCGGCCACCTCGAACCCCGGGACGCGGTCCACGTACAGCCGGTGGGCGTCGGCGGCGACGGGATCGTCCTCGACGACCAGCACCCGGATCACTGGGTTCACGTGCTTCTTCCCTTCCGTGCCTCGCCGCCGTCGGGCAGCGGCAGCCGTACGGTGAACTCCGCGCCGCCGTCCGGGCTCCGCTCCAGCGCGACCGTCCCGCCGTTGCGGTGCACGGCCTGCTGCACCAGCGCCAGGCCGAGCCCGCGGCCCGCCCCGTGCGTGGACCAGCCGCGCCGGAACACCTCGGCGGCATCGGCCGGGTCGACGCCCGTGCCGTTGTCCGCCACCCGCAGCAGCAGTTCGCCGTCCCCGGCGAGTGCCGTGACGGTGACCCGGGCGCGTGCGGGACGGTGCGGCGGCGGTGTGCGCCGGGCGGGCACCGCCGCCGCGCGGGAGCCGTCGGCCGGCGGGCCGGTCAGCGCGTCCGATGCCGCGTCCACCGCGTTGTCGATGAGGTTGCCGAGGACGGTCACCAGATCGCGGTGCGGCAGCGTCGCGGGCAGGGCCCCGTCGTCTATCAGGCTGTCGTCCGCCAGCACCAGCTCCACCCCCCGCTCGTTCGCCTGCGCGGCCTTGCCCAGCAGCAGGGCCGCCAGCACCGGTTCGGCGACCGCGCCGACGACCCGGTCGGTGAGGGCCTGGGCCAGTTCCAGCTCCGCCGTGGCGAAGCCGACCGCCTCGTCGGCCCGGTCCAGCTCGATCAGGGACACCACCGTGTGCAGCCGGTTCGCAGCCTCGTGGGCCTGTGAACGCAGCGCCTGGGTGAAGCCCCGCTCCGAATCCAACTCGCCGGACAGTGCCTGGAGTTCCGTATGGTCCCGCAGGGTCACGACCGTGCCGCGCCGCTCCCCGCCCACCACCGGACGGGTGTTGACCACGATCACCCGGTCCGCCGTCAGATGCACCTCGTCGACCCTCTCCTCGGATGCGAGCAGCGCCCCGGTCAGCGGCGCGGGCAGGTCGAGTTCGGCGACCCGCCGCCCGACCGTGCCCGGTGCGAGACCCAGCAGCTCCCGGCCCGCGTCGTTGATCAGGGCGATCCTGCGCTGCCCGTCGAGCATCAGCAGCCCCTCGCGCACCGCGTGCAGTGTGGCCTCGTGGTAGTCGTGCAGCCGGCTCAGCTCGGCGGCGTTCATGCCGTGGGTGTGCCGCCGCAGCCGGGCGTTGATCACATAGGTTCCGACGCCGCCGAGCGCCAGGGCCGCACCGGCCGCGAGCGCCAGGGCGCGCAGCTGCGCCCGCACCTGCGTGGAGACCCGGTCCACCGTGATGCCCGCACTGACCAGGCCGACGATCCTGCCGCCGTCCCGGACCGGTGTGACGACCCGGATCGACGGTCCGAGCGTGCCGGTGTACGTCTCCGAGAACGTCTCGCCGCGCAGCGCCCGCGCGGTGTGCCCGAGGAAGGTCTCACCGATCCGGTCTGCGTGCGGGTGCGTCCAGCGGACCCGGTGCGGATCCATGATGGTGATGAAGGCGACCCCGGTGTCCCGGCGGGCCGCTTCCGCGTACGGCTGGAGGACGGCCGACGGGTCGGGGGTGCGGATCGCCTCCCGGACGGATGGTGAATCGGCCACCGACAGGGCCACCGACCTGGCCTGCCGGGCCGCGGTCTCCCGGGCCTGCGCGCTGCCGGAGACGTACGCGAAGAAGGCACACCCCGCCACGACGGCGGCCACCAGCACCACCTGCATGGCGAAGAGCTGTCCGGCGAGGCTGCGCGGACGTGCACGGGGAAGGCGCATCCCCACAGTCTGCCTGGCCGAAAAGATATGAACGAAATGCACGTAAGGGTGACCGGTGTCACAAGGAGCGGAATAGTCGCCGGGGCCCCCAGGGACGGGGGAGGGACAGAGAAGAGCCGAGGAGACCCTCGTGGCAGTGGCCGCCGCCAAACGGGACCGTACGAAGTATCTGTATCTTGCCGTCATCGCTGCGGTGGGGCTCGGGATCCTGGTGGGCCTCGTCGCCCCGGATGCCGCCGTCGAGCTCAAGCCGATCGGGACCGGCTTCGTCAATCTCATCAAGATGATGATCTCGCCGATCATCTTCTGCACGATCGTGCTGGGGGTCGGCTCCGTACGCAAGGCCGCCAAGGTCGGCGCCGTCGGCGGTCTGGCCCTCGGCTACTTCCTGGTGATGTCGACCGTCGCCCTGGCCATCGGCCTGGTCGTCGGCAACATCCTGGAGCCCGGCTCCAGCCTCCACATCACCGAGGCGACCCGCGCCGCGGGTGAGGCACAGGCGGGGGACAGCAAGTCCACCGCGGACTTCCTGCTCGGCATCATCCCCGACACCATGGTGTCGTCCTTCACATCGGGCGAGGTCCTGCAGACCCTGCTCATCGCCCTGCTCGCGGGCTTCGCGCTGCAGGCCCTGGGATCGGCCGGCGAGCCGGTCCTGCGCGGAATCGGCCACATCCAGCGCCTGGTCTTCCGCATCCTCGCCATGATCATGTGGCTGGCCCCGGTCGGTGCGTTCGGCGCCATGGCCGCGGTGGTCGGCGAGACCGGCGTGGACGCGCTGAAGTCCCTCGCGGTCATCATGGTCGGCTTCTACATCACCTGCGGCCTCTTCGTGTTCCTGATCCTGGGCACGATCCTGCGCCTGGTGGCCGGGCTCAACATCTTCTCCCTGCTGAAGTACCTCGGCCGGGAGTTCCTGCTCATCCTCTCCACCTCCTCGTCCGAGTCGGCCCTGCCGCGGCTGATCGCGAAGATGGAGCACATGGGCGTCAGCAAACCCGTCGTCGGCATCACCGTGCCGACCGGCTACTCCTTCAACCTCGACGGCACCGCGATCTACCTCACGATGTCCTCGCTCTTCATCGCCAACGCGACGGGCGACCCGCTGAGCATCAGCGAGCAGATCTCGCTGCTGGTCTTCATGGTGATCGCCTCCAAGGGTGCGGCGGGCGTCACCGGCGCCGGACTGGCCACCCTCGCGGGAGGCCTCCAGTCGCACCGCCCCGAGCTGGTCGACGGTGTCGGCCTGATCGTCGGCATCGACCGCTTCATGAGCGAGGCCCGCGCCCTGACGAACTTCGCGGGCAACGCCGTGGCCACGGTGCTCGTCGGCACCTGGACCAAGGAGATCGACCGGGAGCGGGTGGACCAGGTCCTCTCCGGGGCGCTGCCGTTCGACGAAGCGATGATCTCGGACGAGGGACCCGCCGAGCCGCACGTCCCCGAGGCCAGGGACGGCGGCGAGGAACAGCCCTCGCTCGCGAAGGCATAAGCACCCCCATGCACGCCGGGCCGGTACGGAGCTTCCGTACCGGCCCGGCGTGTGTCCGCCTCCCGCGCCGGCCCCGCCCACCCCTCCGGTCCGCGTCCAATGAGTGGAGCGCGCCCCCTCAACATCTGAGTGGAGCGCGCCCCCTCAACATCCCGGAAACACTGATGTACGGTCCACACGCATGCGCACCCGACTTGTTCTCGCGTGGACCTCAGCGGTGGCCGCCACACTCGCGGTCGCGGCCGCAGCCGGACCGGTGGCCGCCGCCCCGGCAGATCGCGTGTCCGTGACGCCGACGGCCCGCTGCCCTCAACTCTCCGACCAACTCACCTGGTACGGCGACAACCGTGCCCGGCTTCAGCGCGTGATCGACGAGCGCGGCACCTGCCACGGCAGAGGTGGAGCGCGCCCCGTCGCGGCGTTCGACTGGGACAACACCATCACCAAGAACGACGTCACCGACGCCACCATCAGCTGGTCCCTGCGGCACGACAAGATCCTCCGGCCCGCCCGCTGGAAGGACACCAGCAAGTGGCTGACCGACACCGCGGACAAGGCCCTCACCGAGGCCTGCGGCACCGACGTCGAGGTGGGAGCGCCCCTGCCCACCTCCACCAACGCCCGCTGCGCCGACGAGATCCTCCAGATCCGTGAGGACGGCAGCACGATGAGCGGCGAGGCCGCCTTCGTGGGGAAGTGGAACCACCGGCGTACCGTCCCGCAGTACGCGTGGGTACCCCAGCTGTTCGCCGGACACACCGTCCCCCAGCTGCGCGCGTACACGGCGGCCGCCCGCAGGGAGGCACTCGCCGCGCCCGTCGGTGCCACCCGCACCGTCGGCACCCACGTCCTTCCGGCCTACGTCCGGTACTACGAACAGCAACGCGACCTCGTCCGTACGCTCCAGAAGGCCGGGTTCGACGTCTGGATCGTCTCGGCGGGCTCCGAGCCGGTCACCGAGGTCTGGTCGCGCGGCATCGGAATCGACCGCGCGCACACCGTCGCCATCCGCTCCGTGCTCGACCGCAGGGGCCGCATCACGACCAGCAACGAGGGGTGCGGCGGGGTGGGCGTCACCGAGGGCGAGGCCATCCCGTACATCGACGGCAAGCGTTGCTGGATCAACCAGGAGATCTACGGGATCCACGGCCGGGCCGCCTGGGACCGGCAGGCGCCGGACCGGCGGATCACGCTCGGCGGCGGTGACGCCGACACCGACGTGACGTTCGTCGGTGATGCCACGGGCGCGCACCTCGTGCTCAACCGCAACAAGAACGAGGTGATGTGCCGCGCCTACGACAACGCCGACGGCCGCTGGGTCGTGAACCCCATGTTCATCGAGCCGCTGCCCCGCAGGACAACGCCCTACCCCTGCGCGACCGCCGCCTACACCGAGCCGGACGGCACCCTCGGCCCCGTGCGGCGTGCTGACGGCAGCGTCGTACCGGACCAGCAGGACACGGTGTACTGACGAGGGGCCCGCACCGAGGAAGGCCGGCGGCGGCCCGGGGGAGAGCCCCAGGGCCGCCGCCGGCGTCGGTTCCCGTCAGACGGGCCGCAGCCACACCGTCGCGAGCGGCGGGAGCGTCAGCGTCACACTCGTCTCCCTGCCGTGCGCCGCCACCGCCTCCGGCTTCAGGGGCTCCTCGTTGCGCACGTCGCCGCCCCCGTATCGCGCCGCGTCCGTGTTGAGGACCTCCGTCCAGGCCGCCGGCCCGTCCGGCACCCCGATCCGGTAGTCGTGCCGCACCACCGGGGAGAAGTTGCAGACGGACAACAGCGGTGAGCCGTGCGCGTCGTAGCGCAGGAAGGCGAAGACGTTGTCCTCGGCCGCGTCCCCCTCCACCCAGGCGAAGCCCTCCGGGACGGTGTCGCGCTGCCAGAGCGCGGGCGTCGCCCCGTACACCGAGTTGAGGTCGCTGACCAGCGTCCGTACGCCCCGGTGGTCGCTCTCCGCCGCGTACGAGGGATCGAGCAGCCACCAGTCCGGGCCGTGGCCCTCCGACCACTCCGCTCCCTGCGCGAACTCCTGCCCCATGAAGAGAAGTTGCTTGCCGGGGTGGGCCCACATGAAGCCGAGGTAGGCACGGTGGTTGGCGCGCTGCTGCCACCAGTCGCCGGGCATCTTGCTGACCAGCGACCGCTTGCCGTGCACGACCTCGTCGTGCGAGATCGGCAGCACGTAGTTCTCGCTGTACGCGTACACCATCGAGAAGGTCATCTCGTTGTGGTGGTACTTGCGGTGCACCGGCTCCTTCGACACGTACTCGAGCGAGTCGTGCATCCAGCCCATGTTCCACTTCAGCCCGAAACCGAGCCCGCCGAAGCCGCCGGGGCCGACGTGGTGGGTGGCGCGGGTGACACCGTCCCAGGCGGTGGACTCCTCGGCGATGGTGACGACGCCCGGGTTGCGCCGGTAGACCGTCGCGTTCATCTCCTGGAGGAAGGCCACGGCGTCCAGGTTCTCCCGGCCGCCGTGCTCGTTCGGAGACCACTCGCCCTCCTCGCGGGAGTAGTCGAGGTAGAGCATCGAGGCGACGGCATCCACCCGCAGCCCGTCGATGTGGAACTCCTCGCACCAGTAAGTGGCGTTGGCGACCAGGAAGTTGCGCACCTCGGTGCGGCCGAAGTCGAATTCGAGCGTGCCCCAGTCCGGATGCGCGGCCCGCTGCGGGTCCGACGGCTCGTACAGTGGCCTGCCGTCGAACTCGGCGAGCGCCCACTCGTCGCGCGGGAAGTGCGCCGGAACCCAGTCGACGATGACCCCGATCCCGGCCCGGTGCAGGGCGTCGACCAGGAAGCGGAAGTCGTCCGGTGTGCCCATCCGGGAGGTCGGCGCGAAGAACCCGGTGACCTGATAGCCCCAGGAGCCCCCGAAGGGGTGCTCGGAGACCGGCATGAACTCCACATGCGTGAACCCCAGGTCACGTACGTACGCGGGGAGTTGTTCGGAGAGCTGACGGTAGGTGAGGCCGGGGCGCCAGGACGGCAGGTGTACCTCGTAGACGGAGAGCGGCGCCTCGTGCACCGGGACGTCACCGCGGTGCGCCATCCACTCCTGGTCCCGCCAGACGTGGTGGGCGGCCGTCACGACCGAGGCGTTGGAGGGCGGGACCTCGGCATGACGGGCCATCGGGTCCGCCCGCAGCGTGTGCGTACCGTCCGGGCGGCAGATGTCGAACTTGTAGAGCGCTCCCTCCGCGATCGCGGGCAGGAACAGCTCCCACACGCCGGTGGAGCCGAGCGAGCGCATCGGGAAGCCGGTGCCGTCCCAGTAGTTGAAGTCACCCGCGACGCGAACGCCGCGGGCGTTGGGGGCCCAGACGGTGAACCGGGTGCCGGTGACGCCCTGGTGCTCCATGGGCTGGGCGCCCAGAGCGGTCCACAGTTCCTCGTGCCGGCCCTCGCCGATCAGATGCAGATCGAGATCGCCGAGTGCGGGCAGGAAGCGGTAAGGGTCCTGGACCTCGATCTCGTTGTCCTCGTAGGCGACCAGGAGCTGGTACTCGGGAACGGCCGGCATCGGCAGCAGACCGGAGAAGAGGCCGTCGCCGTCGTCGTGCAGCTGGGCCCGCAGCCCCTTGGCCAGCACGGTGACGGACCGGGCGAAGGGGCGCAGCACCCGGAAGGTGACCCCGCCGCGGATCTGGTGCGCGCCGAGCAGGTCGTGCGGAGCGTGGTGCTCGCCGGCCAGGAGCCGGGCCCGGTCCCCGTCGTCCAGCGCGCGGGCGGGCCGGACACCCTGCCCGCCGCCGGCGGCCCGGCGGGGCCGGGGCGGTCCGGCCGCGCGCTTGGCCCGCTTGGCGGGAGCGGGAGCGGGAGCGGGTGCTGAGGCGGAAGCTGAGACGGAAGCGGTGACCGGGGCCGTGACCGGCTCGGCGGGCGGGGCGCTCGCCTCCGCCGGAGCGAGGGTCCCGGTCGCCGGGCCTGCGGCGGTGGCGTCCGCGTGCTCGGCGGGCGTCGCGGAGAGCGAGGCTTCGGGGGCGGACGGAGCGGGATCGGGCGCGTTGCGGGACGGCTTGCGGGCGGTCACAGGGACAGCCTCCTCGGGGGTGTGGGCGGGGTGGGGCGGAGGGGTGGGGCGCCGGGGACCGGGGGCGGGACGGACCGCGCGGCGGGTGTCAGTCGGCGACGGCTGCCAGGCGGTGGATCGCGGCCATCGGGACCGGGAGCCAGTCGGGCCGGTGTCGTGCCTCGTACAGCACCTCGTACACCGCCTTGTCGGTCTCGTGGGCCCGCAGCAGCTCCGGTTCGCTGCGGGGGTCGATGCCCGCGGCCTCCGCGTATCCGTCGCAGTAGGCGGACCGGCAGCGGGCCGCCCAGTCCGCGTTCCAGGGCCGGTGCGAGCGGGCCGCGTAGTCGAAGGAGCGGAGCATTCCGGCGATGTCGCGCACCGGTGGCTGCGGGCTGCGGCGCTCCGGGAGCGGGCGGGCCGGTTCGCCCTCGAAGTCGATCAGCGACCAGAAGCCGTCGCCCCCTCGCAGGGTCTGGCCCAGATGGAGATCGCCGTGCACCCGCTGGGCGGCCCAGCTGCGGCCCCGGTGGCTCAGCGCCGTGACGGCGTCGAAGGCGGTACGCAGTCCGGGGACGTACGGCACCAGCTCCGGCACCGCGTGGGCGGCCGCCTCCAGCCGCCGGACCATGCCGGCGGCCAGCTCGTCGGTCTGCGCGCGCCGCAGGGCGGGGGTGGGCAGCGCCGCGGCGAGCGCGGTGTGCACCTCGGCGGTGGCCCGCCCCAGCGCGCGGGCCTCGGGTCCGAAGTCGCTGCCCGCGGCGAGTGCGCCCAGGGCGAGCTGCCAGCCGTCCTCGGCGCCGCGCAGGAACGGCTGGAGCACCCCGAGCGTGAGGTGCTCGGGAGCTGTGGACTCGAACCAGGCGACGGGGGCCGGGACCCGCCCGCACCCCTCGCGGGAGAGCGCGAGCGGCAGCTCCAGATCGGGGTTGGTGCCGGGGAACACCCGGCGGAAGATCTTCAGGATGTAGGCGTTGCCGTAGACGAGCGAGGAGTTGGACTGCTCGGTGTCCAGCACCCGGGGCGCGAGGCCGTCGGGGACCGGGTCGGCGCCCCGGCCGAACCGGAGGGCGCCGAGAGTGCCGGGGGTGCGCAGCCGCTCCAGCAGCAGCGCGGCCAGGCGAGGATCGTGCAGCCCGTCGTAGACGGTCTGTCCGGCCAGCGGACCTTCCGTCACATGGCCGATGAGGGCGGGCGCTAGACGGGTCGGCAGGGTGGGGCGTACGCCGAGCAGCAACTGGTAGCAGTCGATGGGCGGCTGGGCGGGCATGGTGGGCTGGTGCACCCGGACCAGCAGGTGCAGGAGTCCGGGGCCGGCGTTGGTGGTGCGGTCGGCGGAGCTCTCCACCGGCAGTATCTCGGTCGCCGACACGAGCGAGAAGGCGGTGATGGCCCGCCCCTTGCCGGCGAACCACCGTTGCCGGGGGAGCCATTCATGCAGCAGCGGTCCGAGAGACGGGAGCAGGGCTGTGCTGTTCGCCAGGGTGACCTGAGCGGATGCAGCCTCCGACATGGCATCGCGTCCTTTCCCCGGGCACACCACAGGATGCGAAGAGTGTCCCGGATTGCGGCATTGGCTGTCCGGCTGTGCGGGACGTGTCGGGTCAGGATGGTCCGTACGGACTCGACTCGAATGGAACGAAACGCCAGGAGGATCCAGGAAGGGTCCTGAAGCGTTCGATATGGGGGGAGAGTGCCCCGTGCGGAGCGGCGGAAACCGCCCCGCACGAGAGCCTCTCGTCAGCTCGGCGGCGCGTCCTTGCGCAGCCGGAACCAGTAGAAGCCGTGTCCCGCGAGAGTCAGCAGGTAGGGCCACTGACCGATGGCGGGGAAGCGCACCCCGCCGATCAGCTCCACCGGATGACGCCCGTTGAACGACCTCAGGTCGAGCTCCGTCGGCTGTGCGAACCGTGAGAAGTTGTGGACGCACAGCACGAGGTCGTCCCCGTGCTCACGGGTGAAGGCGAGCACCGCGGGGTTGGACGACGGCAGTTCGTTGTACGAGCCGAGGCCGAACGCCGGGTTCTGCTTGCGGATCTCGATCATCCGGCGCGTCCAGTGCAGCAGCGACGACGGCGAGGCCATCGCCGCCTCCACGTTGGTGACCTGGTAGCCGTAGACCGGGTCCATGATCGTGGGGAGGAAGAGCCGGCCCGGATCGCTGGAGGAGAAGCCCGCGTTCCGGTCGGGCGTCCACTGCATCGGGGTGCGCACGGCGTCCCGGTCGCCCAGCCAGATGTTGTCGCCCATCCCGATCTCGTCCCCGTAGTAGAGGATCGGGGAGCCGGGCAGGGAGAGCAGTAGCGCGGTGAACAGCTCGATCTGGTTGCGGTCGTTGTCCAGCAGGGGTGCCAGGCGCCGCCGGATGCCGATGTTGGCCCGCATCCGCGGATCCTTGGCGTACTCCGCGTACATGTAGTCGCGTTCTTCGTCCGTGACCATCTCGAGCGTCAGCTCGTCGTGGTTGCGCAGGAAGATGCCCCACTGGCAGCCGGACGGGATCGCCGGTGTCTTGGCCAGGATTTCCGAGACCGGGTAGCGGCTCTCCCGCCGCACGGCCATGAAGATCCGTGGCATCACGGGGAAGTGGAACGCCATGTGGCACTCGTCGCCGCCGGCCTGGAACTCGCCGAAGTAGTCGACGACGTCCTCCGGCCACTGGTTGGCCTCGGCGAGCAGCACGGTGTCCGGGTAGTTGGCGTCGATCTCCTTGCGGACCCGCTTGAGGAAGCCGTGGGTCTCCGGGAGGTTCTCGCAGTTGGTGCCCTCGCGCTGGTAGAGGTAGGGCACGGCGTCGACCCGGAAGCCGTCGATGCCGAGGTCCAGCCAGAAGCGCAGCGCGGAGATGATCTCCTCCTGCACCGCCGGGTTCTCGTAGTTGAGGTCGGGCTGGTGCGAGAAGAAGCGGTGCCAGTAGTACTGCTTGCGCACCGGGTCGAAGGTCCAGTTGGACGTCTCGGTGTCGACGAAGATGATCCGGGCGTCCTGGAACTGCTTGTCGTCGTCGGCCCAGACGTAGTAGTCGCCGTACGGACCCTCGGGGTCGGTCCGGGACTGCTGGAACCAGTCGTGCTGGTCGCTGGTGTGATTCATGACGAAGTCGATGATCACGCGCATCCCGCGCTGGTGCGCGGCGTCGACGAACTCGACGAAGTCGGCGAGGTCGCCGAACTCGGGCAGCACGGCTGTGTAGTCGGATACGTCGTAACCGCCGTCGCGCAGAGGCGACTTGAAGAACGGCGGCAGCCAGAGGCAGTCGACGCCCAGCCACTGGAGGTAGTCCAGTTTGGCGGTGATCCCCTTCAGATCTCCGATGCCGTCGCCGTTGGAGTCCTGGAAGGAACGGACGAGGACTTCGTAGAAGACGGCACGCTTGAACCAGTCGGGATCGCGGTCCTTGGCCGGGGTGTCCTCGAACGTGTCGTGGACGGGCTCGTTGACGATCATGGTGTGGGTGACCCTCCGGTCGGCGGGGACGGTCGCAGGACGGCGATGTGCGCGGGCGTCACGCCCGGCTCCAGACGCACATAGAAGGTCCTGCCCCAGTGATAGGAAGTGCCGGTGAGCTCGTCGCGCACCGGCACGCTCTCGTGCCGGTCGAGGCCGAGTTGCGGCATGTCCAACGAGACGGTCGCCTCCTGGGTGTGGTGCGGGTCGAGGTTGACGACCATCAGAACGGTGTTCGAACCGGAGCGCTTGCTGTACACGATCAGGGCGTCGTTGTCGGACGAGTGGAAGTGCACGTCACGCAGCTGCTGAAGCGCCGGGTGGCGGCGCCGGATCCGGTTGAGCGAGGTGATGAGCGGGGCCAGCGACCGGCCCTCGCGCTCGGCGGCTTCCCAGTCCCTGGGCCGGATCACGTACTTCTCCGAGTCGAGGTACTCCTCACTGCCGCTGCGGATCGGGGTGTTCTCGCAGAGCTCGTACCCCGCGTACACCCCCCAGGTGGGGGAGAGCGTCGCCGCGAGCACCGCCCGTGCCTCGAAGGCCGGCCTGCCGCCTTCCTGGAGATATCCGGGAAGGATGTCGGGGGTGTTCACGAAGAAATTGGGCCGCATGCAGGAGGCGGTCTCGCCGGACAGTTCGGTCACGTAATCCGTGATTTCCTGCCTGCTGTTGCGCCAGGTGAAGTAGGTGTACGACTGCTGGAATCCGACGGTGGCCAGTGTGTGCATCATCGCGGGACGGGTGAATGCCTCGGCCAGGAAGATCACATCGGGGTCTGTGCGGTTGATGTCGGCGATCACCTTCTCCCAGAAGATCACCGGCTTGGTGTGCGGATTGTCGACGCGGAAGATCCGCACGCCGTGGTCCATCCAGAAACGGAGGATGCGCACGGTCTCCGCGACGATTCCACGCAGATCCTTGTCGAACGCGATCGGATAGATGTCCTGGTATTTCTTGGGGGGATTCTCCGCGTAGGCGATGCTGCCGTCCGCGCGGTGGTGGAACCACTCGGGGTGTTCGGTGACCCAGGGATGGTCGGGGGAACACTGGAGGGCGAAATCCAGGGCGATCTCCATGCGCAGGTTGCGGGCGGTCTCGACGAAATGGTCGAAGTCGTCGAGGGTGCCGAGATCGGGGTGGACGGCATCGTGACCACCCTCGGCCGAGCCGATCGCCCACGGCACGCCCACATCGTGCGCGGCGGGCGAGAGGGAGTTGTTGGGCCCCTTGCGGTGGGTCGTCCCGATGGGGTGGACCGGCGGGAGGTAGACCACGTCGAAGCCCATCGCGGCGACCGCGGGCAGGCGCTCGGCCGCCGTGCGGAACGTGCCGCTGATGATCCGGGGCGGCTGCGCCGGGACCGCGCGCGCCTTGGCCGAACGGCCCTTGCCCGCCGGCTTCGCCGGTACGGCCGGTTCGATCCTGGCCCCCTCCGAACGGGGGAACAGCTCGTACCAGGACCCGAACAGCGCGCGCCGGCGCTCGACCAGCAGCGGGTGCGGCCGCGAGGCGGTGACCAGCTCACGCAGGGGGTGCCTGGCCAGCGCCGCGTCGGCCTCGGGGGTGAGCGCGGCGGCCAGCCGGGCGGCGGCCGGCCGGGAGGTGTCGCGCAGGGCGTCCACCGCGCACAGCACCGCCTCGCGCCCGTCGCGCTTGGGCACGCCCTCGGCGGCCCGCTCGTACAGCTCGGCGCCCTCCTCCAGGACGAGCGCGGTGTCGATGCCCGCCGGGATCTTGATCTGGGCGGTGTGCCGCCAGGTGGTCACCGGATCGCTCCAGGCCTCCACCGTGTACGTCCACCGGCCTTCGGCGTCCGGGGTCACGTCGGCGCCCCAGCGGTCGGTGCCGGGGGCGAGTTCGCGCATCGGGGTCCAGGGCCCGGGACGTCCGTTCGGGTCCCGCAGCACGACATCGGCGGCCACCGCGTCATGACCCTCGCGGAAGACGGTCGCGGTGACCTGGAAGGTCTCGCCGGAAACAGCCTTGGCGGGCCTTCTTCCGCAATCGACGAGCGGGCGGACGTCGAGGACGGGAATGCGACCGATCATGGAATCACCTGGGGACTGGAGCTCGGACTCAACAGGGCGCGCTGCGGCTGCGGAGGGCTGAACGCGCGCGCCGCGACGGTGGGGTTCCGTCCTTTCTAGCTGCTCTGTTGACGACTGGTGGGGTGTGGGCATGGCCGCTCCTGTCCGCGTTCACTCGAATGGCACTCGAATGGCTGGGGCGCGGGTGTCGCGCACGGGTGTGGACCGAATGCGCGCGGGCCGTACCGATTGCATACGAACCGCGGGCGGATTGCCGCCGAACGGCGGATGAATCGACCGTGGGCCTGAGGTGGATCGCGTTCAGCGGTCCTCGGAATGCATTCGTTCCGGGTACCGGAGAAGCCTTCCCATGGATGCCGGTAGGCCAATCCGGTGGTTTGTTAACTACTCGGGCGTATCTGTGACGGTCTGAATGCGCCGGGCTCCGCCGCGCGTGCGCGGGGTCGCGGAAATCCGGCGCACGCGGGGACGGTGGGCGCCACTGGGCAGCCTTCCCTGTGGGGCGAAGGCCCACAAGGCCGCACGAGGGGAGGGAATCGGCCATAACCCCTGTGACGGATGTGTCAGGATCTGCGTCCAGAGCCGGGCGGTGCGCAGGAGGGTGGAGCGAAGGGGCGGTCACCCCGGCCGGGGTCGCACGCCACCGGACGGCCGTGCGCCGTGGTTGCCGAGTGCCGCACACCGCTACCGTCGAGGGTGACGGAGCGGCGCACACCGTGGTGCGTCCCCTCGGATTCGGACGTCCCCTGTAAAGGTGGAATACGTGAAGGCCATTCGTCGATTCACCGTGCGTCCCGTCCTCCCCGACCCCCTTCAACCGCTCAGCGACCTCGCGCGCAACCTGCGCTGGTCCTGGCACACCGCGACCCGTGAGCTCTTCCAGGAAGTCGACCCGGTGGCCGGCCGGACGGCGGACGGCGACCCCGTGCGCCTGCTCGGTGCCGTGTCCGCCGGGCGCCTCGCCGAACTGGGCCAGGACCAAGCTTTCCTGCGCCGGCTGACCGAGGTGTCAGCCGATCTCCAGAGCTATCTGGAGGGCCCCAGGTGGTACCAGGAACAACTGGCGCAGGGCGTCGAGCTTCCTGCCGCCATCGCCTACTTCTCGCCCGAGTTCGGGGTGACCGCGGCCCTACCCCAGTACTCCGGCGGACTCGGCATCCTCGCCGGGGACCACCTCAAGGCCGCCAGCGACCTGGGCGTGCCCCTCGTCGGCGTCGGCCTGCTCTACCGACACGGCTACTTCCGCCAGAGCCTCTCCCGGGACGGCTGGCAGCAGGAGCACTACCCCGTCCTCGACCCCAACGAACTGCCGCTCACGCTGTTGCGTGAGGCCGACGGCACCCCGAGCGAGGTGGTCCTGTCGCTCCCCGGCGGCCGCTCGCTGCACGCGCACATCTGGCAGGCACAGGTCGGCCGGGTGCCGCTCCTCATGCTCGACTCCGACGTGGAGGAGAACGCCCCCGGGGAACGCGAGGTCACCGACCGGCTCTACGGCGGCGGCAGCGAGCACCGGCTGCTCCAGGAGATACTGCTGGGCATCGGCGGGGTGCGCGCCGTGCGCACCTACTGCCGACTCACCGGCCACCCCGTCCCCGAGGTGTTCCACACCAACGAGGGCCACGCCGGATTCCTGGGCCTCGAACGCATCCGGGAGCTCTCCGGCACCGGCCTGGACTTCGGCTCCGCGGTGGAGTCCGTACGGGCCGGCACCGTCTTCACCACCCACACCCCGGTGCCGGCCGGGATCGACCGGTTCGACCGCGAGCTCGTCGCCCGGCACTTCGGCGACGACGGCGAGCTGTCGGGAGTCAGTACCGAACGCATCCTGCACCTGGGTACGGAGACCTACGACGGCGGCGACCCCGGCGTCTTCAACATGGCCGTGATGGGCCTGCGGCTCGCCCAGCGGGCCAACGGGGTCTCCACCCTGCACGGCGCGGTCAGCCGATCCATGTTCGCCGGGCTGTGGCCGGGATTCGACGCCCCCGAGGTGCCGATCACCTCCGTGACCAACGGGGTCCACGCACCCACCTGGGTCGCACCCGAGATCTACCGGCTGCGCACCGATTCGGGCGGCACCCCCGGCCGGTGGGACTCCGCCGCCGGCATCCCCGACCGGCAGCTCTGGGACCTGCGGCGGACGCTGCGCGAACAGCTGGTGACCGAGGTGCGCAGGCGGCTGCACGCCTCCTGGCGCACCAGGGGCGCGGAGTCCGCCGAACTCGGCTGGATCGACGGCGTGCTGGACCCGGACGTGCTGACGATCGGCTTCGCCCGCCGCGTGCCCTCGTACAAGCGGCTGACGCTGATGCTCCGTGACCGCGACCGGCTGCGGGGGCTGCTCCTCCACCCGGAGCGGCCGATCCAGATCGTCGTCGCGGGCAAGGCGCATCCGGCCGACGACAGCGGGAAACGGCTGGTCCAGGAGCTGGTCAGGTTCGCCGACGACGCCCGGGTGCGCCATCGCATCGTCTTCCTGCCCGACTACGGGATGGGGATGGCCCAGAAGCTCTATCCGGGATGCGATGTCTGGCTGAACAACCCGCTGCGTCCGCTGGAGGCGTGCGGTACGAGCGGCATGAAGGCCGCGCTCAACGGCTGTCTCAATCTCTCCGTCCTCGACGGCTGGTGGGACGAGTGGTTCGAACCGGACTTCGGCTGGGCGATCCCGACGGCCGACGGCTCCGCGATGGACGAGGACCGGCGTGACGATCTCGAGGCCAACGCGCTCTACGAGCTGATCGAGGACCGGGTGGCGCCGCGCTTCTACGACCGCGGGGGTGAGGGGCTCCCGGAGCGCTGGATCGAGATGGTCCGCCGCACGCTGGGCACCCTCGGCCCCAAGGTCCTCGCCGATCGCATGGTCCGGGAGTACGTGGAGCGGCTGTACGCCCCGGCGGCTCTCGCCCAGCGCTCGCTCGACGCCACGGCCTCCCGGGAGCTCGCCGACTGGAAGGCGAGGGTCAGGGCGGCCTGGCCGAGGGTGGCGGTCGACCACGTGGAGGCGGTGACGCCCACCGAGGCGGGCAGTTCGGCGGAGCTCGGCTCGACGCTGGCGCTGCGGGTCCGGATCACCCTCGGCGCTCTGGAGCCGGACGACGTGGAGGTGCAGGCGGTGGCCGGCCGGGTCGACTCGGCCGACACCATCACGGACGCCCAGGTCTTCCCGCTGAAGCCGGCCGGGGGCCAGGACCTGGAGGGCCGCTGGCTCTACGACGGCCCGCTCGCCCTCGACCGTACGGGCCCCTACGGGTACACCGTGCGGGTCCTGCCCGCGCACCGGCTGCTGGCGGGTGGCGCGGAACTCGGCCTGGTCGCACAGCCCACGGAGGCCACGGGCGAGGGCGCGGGGCTGCTGATGCGCTGACGTCCCGTTCTCCCCGCCCCGCGAAGGGCCCGGCACCGCTCCACGGTGCCGGGCCCTTCGTCTTCTGAACGCAGGTGCTTGACGTGTTCATGCGATGCATTTAGGTTCCTCACTCATCGCAGTGTTCACAACTCGACTCAGAGTTCATGTCTGTGAACTCGCTTTGTTCCGAGCCGAGTTGCCAGACTCCTTCGCACCGGAAGGCACCCCCCACATGCGCACCGGAACCATCGCGCGCGGCCTCGGCCTCGCCACCGCCCTCGCGGCGCTGATCACCGGCTTCTCCATGGCCCCCGCCTCGGCCGGCGGACCCGCCCGGGACCCGTCACCGGTACGGGCCGCCGCCCCCGCCGCCTTCACCCACCCCGGCGTCCTCGTCAGCCGCCCCCAGCTGGACTTCGTACGCTCCGAGGTGCAGGCCGGCGCGCAGCCCTGGAAGAGCGCGTACGACCAGATGATGGGCAGCAAGTACGCCTCGCTGACCCGCACGGCCAAGCCCCGGGCGGTCGTCGAGTGCGGTTCGTACTCCGACCCCAACTACGGCTGCACCGACGAGCGCGAGGACGCGATAGCCGCCTACACCCTCTCGCTGGCCTGGTACATCACCCAGGACAGCCGGTACGCGCAGAAGGCCGTCGAGATCATGGACGCCTGGTCGGCCGTGATCAAGGACCACACCAACAGCAACGCGCCGCTCCAGACCGGCTGGGCCGGCTCCTCCTGGCCGCGGGCCGCCGAGATCATCAAGTACACGTACAGCAGCTGGCCCAACGCCGGACGGTTCGCCACCATGCTGCGCGACGTCTACCTGCCCGAGGTCATCAACGGGTCGAACAGCAACGGCAACTGGGAACTGAGCATGACCGAGGCCGCGATCGGCATCTCGGTCTTCCTGGAGGACCGCACCTCGTACGACAAGGCGGTCGGCAAGTTCCGCGGGCGCGTCCCCGCGTACATATATCTGACCTCGGACGGGGCGCTGCCCAAGACCGCTCCCGGCAGTGGGCTCGACACCCGCGACAAGATCATCAACTACTGGCAGGGCCAGTCGACCTTCATGGACGGCCTCGCTCAGGAGACCTGCCGCGACCTCACCCACACCGGGTACGGCCTCTCCGCCATCTCGCACATCGCGGAGACCAGCCGGATCCAGGGGCAGGACCTCTACCCGGAGATCGCCGACCGGCTGCGCCACGCGCTCGGTCTGCACGCCAAGTACCAGCTGGGGGAGGCCGTTCCCTCGTCGCTCTGCGGCGGATCGCTGAAGGACAACCTCGGGCCCGTCACCGAGGTCGGGTTCAACGCCCTGCACAACCGGATGGGCATCGCGATGACCAACACCCAGACGCTCACCGAGCAGCGCCGGCCCGCCGGGACCGACAACCTGTTCGTCGCCTGGGAGACGCTGACCCACGCCAACAACCCGGGCTGAGCGCGCTACCGCCCGGGAGGAATGGGTTCTCCTCCCGGGCGGGATGCCGCGTCAGCCGCGGGGCGTGCGGTACGGCTTGGTTCAGAAGGTCAGCTTGAAGCTGTTGATCTTTCCGGTGTCGCCCGAGTAGACGTCCTGGACCTTCAGCTTCCAGACCCCGTTGGCCACCTCCGACGAGGCGTTGACCGTGTACGTGGTCTTGACGTTGTCCGCCGAGTCACTGGAGGAGGAGTTCTTCAGGCGGTAGGCCGTGCCGTCCGGGGCGACGAGGTCGATGACCAGGTCACCGCGGTAGGTGTGGGTGATGTCCACGCCGACCTTGAGGGTGCTCGGGGCGTTGCCGGTGCGGCCGGTGACGGTGACCGAGCTGGTGACGGCCGAACCGTGGTCAGGGATGGCGGTGGCGGTGGCGTTCTCGAAGACCGTGCCACCGGGGTCGGTGTCGCCGCCGGGGCGCGAGCCCACGTTGATGCCGGCCCAGGCGTCGGCCACGGCCTTGTACTCGGCGCTGGTCGTGCCGTACAGCTCACCGGCCGCGGCGAGCGTGCCCGTGCGGGCTCCCGCGTAGTTCGTCGTGGAGCTGAACTTCGTGGTGAGTGCCTTGAACCAGATCAGCGCGGCCTTGTCGCGGCCGATGCCGGTCACCGGCAGGCCGTCGGAGGTCGGCGAGTCGTAGGAGACGCCGTTGATGGTCTTGGCGCCACTGCCTTCGGAGAGAAGGTAGAAGAAGTGGTTGGCCGGGCCCGACGAGTAGTGGACGTCCACGTTCCCGATGCCGGAGTACCAGGCGTCCTTGGACGCGCCGTCCTTGCTCGGCTTGTCCTGGTAGCGCAGCGGCGTGCCGTTGCCGTTGATGTCGATCTTCTCGCCGATGAGGTAGTCGCCCTTGTCGGCGGCGTTGTTGGCGTAGAACTCGACGGCGGTGGCGAAGATGTCGCTGGTCGCCTCGTTGAGGCCACCGGACTCACCGCTGTAGTTCAGGCCGGCGGTGTTCGAGGTGACGCCGTGCGTCATCTCGTGCGCCGCGACGTCCAGGGCGGTCAGCGGCGATGCGTTCCCGCTGCCGTCGCCGTACGTCATGCAGAAGCAGCTGTCGTCCCAGAAGGCGTTGACGTAGTTGTTGCCGTAGTGCACCCGCGAGTACGCCCCGACGCCGTCGCCCCGGATACCCGTGCGGCCGTGGACGTTCTTGTAGTAGTCCCAGGTCTCGGCCGCACCGTAGTGGGCGTCGGCCGCGGCGGTCTCGGCGTTCTGGGGGGTGCCGTCACCCCAGATGTCGTCCGAGCCGGAGAAGAGGGTGCCCGTGCCCGACGTACCGTGGTTCAGGTTGTACGTCTTGTGGTTGCCGCGGGTGGTGTCGGTCAGGTTGTACGACCCCGAGGTGTTGAGGGTGACCTGGCCGCTGTACTCGGTGTTGCCGGTGCCCTTCTCGATGCCCTGCCACTCGTAGAGCTTCGCGCCCGTGGTCGCGTCCGTGACGACGTGGAGCGCGTTCGGGGTGCCGTCGTCCTGGAGCCCGCCGACCACGGTCTCGTAGGCGAGCTGCGGCTTGCCCGACGCCATCCAGACGACCTTGCGCGGCGCCTTCTCGGCCACCGTCCGGTCCGATCCGTCGGCCTTCGCCGCACCGAGCGCCTGCTTCTCGGCTGCCGCCGGGGCGAGCTGCGCGGCCGTGTCCACGGCCTTCAGCTGGGCGGTGGTGGCCTTGGAGGCCTTGATGACGTTCTCGGTCGTACCGGCCTTCGACTCCTGGACTACCAGGTCGCCGCCGAGGACCGGAAGTCCGGCGAAGGTGCGCTCGTACCGGGTGTGCGTGGTCCCGTCGTTGTCCTGGATGACGTCCCGGACGACGAGCTTCTCCTGCGGGCCGAGACCGAGGTCCTTGGCAGTGGCCGCCTTGCTCGCGTTCGCGTCGCGGATCAGCTCCGCTCGCTGGGAGGGGGAGAGCTGCTTGGCCAGTGCGCCGTGATCGGCACCGGCGGAGGCTGCTGCTGCGGCGGCGCTGGTGGCGCCGGCCGGTGTTGCGGTGGCTGTGCCGGTCTGGACTCCGGCGGCCAGGAGAGCTGCTGCGGCTATCAGAGCGCCGGTCGCGGTGGCACGACGGCTGGGCGTGGATCTCACGCGGACTCCTTCTGCAAGGTGGGGTACCGGCGGCTGGGTGAGCCGTCCGGGCAGAGCAGGCAGTGCGCAGAACGGGGTGAAGAGTGTCAGCAGACAGGCGCCTATGTCAGGACCGCGTCAACAAGATGGCCGGAATTCGTCCGTTGCCGTAATGGTCATGTTCGTTAAGCGGACGTTTCGCCGATCATCACCGCGATGCCGTCCGGAGTCCTTCGCGGCCCGAACCCGAAGAGTGTGCCGAGGTCGGACCCGAAGGCGTCGTGTTCGAAAAGAGTGTGAAGAAACTGCGAGTGCCGCCCGTCGGTACGGCCTGGAACTGTGGCTCGTTCCGCGCCATCCAGTCCTCTCGGCCGGCCCTCAGACCAGGCTCTCCTGCCACACCCGGTGCAGGCCCGCGAACCGGCCGGTTCCGCCGATGAGTTCGGCCGGGGCGCCGTCCTCCACGATGCGGCCGTGCTCCATCACCAGGACCCGGTCCGCGATCTCCACCGTCGACAGCCGGTGGGCGATCACCACGGCGGTGCGGCCGTGCAGCACGGTGTCCATCGCCCGCTGCACCGCCCGCTCGCCCGGGATGTCGAGGGAACTGGTCGCCTCGTCGAGGATCAGCACCGCGGGGTTCGCCAGCAGGGCGCGGGCGAAGGCGACCAACTGGCGCTGACCGGCCGAGATCCGGCCGCCCCGCTTGCGTACGTCGGTGTCGTAGCCGTCGGGCAGAGTGCTGATGAAGTCATGGGCGCCGATCGCCTTCGCGGCCTGCTCGATCTCCTCACGGCTCGCGTCCGGGCTGCCGATGGCGATGTTCTCGGCGACGGTCCCCGAGAACAGGAACGCCTCCTGGGTCACCATCACCACCCCGCGCCGCAGTTCCGGGACGGCGAGGTCCCGCAGGTCGGTCCCGTCCAGGAGTACCCGGCCGTCGGACGGGTCGTAGAAGCGGGCCAGCAGCTTGGCGAGCGTCGACTTCCCGGCACCCGTCGAACCGACCACCGCCACCGTCTGCCCGGCCGGAACGGTCAGATCGAAGCGTGGCAGCACCTCACCACCGGTGCGGTAGGCGAAGCGCACCGAGTCGAAGACCACCTCGCGGCCCGGGTGTTCGCCCGTGAGCGCCGGCAGCTCCCGCGGTTCCAGGGCCTCCGGGACCGTGGGCGTCTGGGCCAGCAGACCCGCGATCTTCTCCAGCGAGGCCGCCGCCGACTGGTAGGAGTTGAGGAACATGCTGAGCCGGTCGATCGGGTCGTAGAGCCGCCGCAGATACAGCACCACCGCGGCCAGCACGCCGAGGGCGAGGGTGCCGGAGGCGACGCGGTAGGCGCCCCACAGGACGATCCCGGCCACCGCGGTGTTGGCGACCAGCCGGGAGCCGACGACGTACCGCGCGTTCTCCAGCATCGCGTCCCCGTTGACGCGCCGGTGCTCGTGGTTCAGCTCCCGGAAGACTGTGTCGTTGACCGGCTCCCGGCGGAAGGCCTGGACGGGACGGATGCCGTTCATCGTCTCCGCGAACTTCACGATGACGGCGGCGATGGCCGTGGACCGCGCGGCGAAGATCACCCCGGCCCGGCGCTGGTAGAGGCGGACCAGCAGATACAGCGGTACGAACGAGAGTACGGCGACGGCGCCCGTCGCGAAGTCCAGCCAGAGCAGCATCGCGGAGATGGAGACGAAGGAGAGGAAGACCCCGATCAGCTCCTGCAGCCCCTCACTGAGCAGCTCCCGCAGCGACTCCACATCGGTGGTGGACCGGGAGATCAGCCGCCCCGAGGTGTACCGCTCGTGGAAGTCCACGCTCAGCGCCTGGGCATGACGGAAGATCCGGCCGCGCAGATCGAGCAGGGCGTCCTGGTTGACCCCCGCCGATGCCTGGATGAAGGCGTACTGCATGGCCCCCGCGCCGACGGAGCACAGGCCGTAGCCCACGGCCACGGCGATCAGCGGCCCGTACTCCTTGTCCCGGAACGCGGGCACCCCGCTGTCGATGGCGTACGCGACGAGCAGCGGACCGGCCTGCACCGCGATCTGCTGGACCAGCAGGTACAAAGCGGCCACCGCGACCCTGCCGCGGTGCGGGCGGAGCAGCGAGAGGAGCAGCTCGCGCGTCGCGCCCCGGGGCGTGGGCAGGTCGTCGCGGTCGAAGGGGTCCCCGGGCCGCCTCGCCGGGGCATCGGCCTCCCCCTCCGGTGCGGGCCGGGGGCCGACGCTCTCCTCGTCCCGCTCACTGCCGTCGGGCCCCTTGGGGCGCCCGGTCGTCGTGCTCGTCATCGGGTACGGCTCCCCTCGGCAGGGGCATCCGCACCCGCGACGTCATCGGCCGGCGTGACCTCGGGGGCCACGCCGCTGAGGTCCTCGCCCGGCGGGCTCGCAGCCCCGGACATCAGCAGGGCGTACTCGGCGTTGCCGCGCAGCAGCTCCTGGTGGGTGCCGACCGCGCTGATCCGGCCATCCGACAGCAGCGCCACCCGGTCGGCGAGCATCACGGTCGACGGCCGGTGGGCGACCACCACCGCCGTGGTCTCCCGCAGCACGCTCCGCAGCGCGGCCTCGACCAGCGTCTCCGTGTGCACATCCAGTGCGGAGAGCGGGTCGTCGAGCACCAGGAAGCGGGGCCGGCCGACGACCGCGCGGGCCAGCGCGAGCCGTTGGCGCTGACCGCCGGAGAGGCTCAGCCCCTGCTCGCCGACCTGGGTGTCGACCCCGTGCGGCAGGTCGTGCACGAAATCGGCCTGCGCGACGGAGAGCGCCCGCCGCAGCGCCTCCTCGTCCGCGCCCTCGGCGCCCATCAGGACGTTCTCCCCGACACTCGCCGAGAACAGCGTCGGCTCCTCGAACGCCACGGACACCAGCTCCCGCAGCCGCTCGCGCGACATCGCGGTGATGTCCTCGCCGTCCAGGGTGATCCGCCCCGAAGTGGCGTCGTGCAGCCGGGGAACGAGCGCGGTGAGCGTGGTCTTGCCGCAGCCCGTCGCCCCGACCAGGGCCATCGTCTCGCCGGGACGGATCCGCAGGTCGATCCGGTCCAGCACGGGGGCGGAGCCCTCCTCCGCGTCCGGGTAGCGGAAGCGGACCCCCTCGAAGACCATGCCGCCGGCCTCGGCGAGTTCACCGGGGGAGAGGCTCCCGGGTCCGGTGGTGTCCTCCTCCTCGGCCACGTCCATCACCTCGAAGAACCGCTCGGTGGCCGATGCCGACTCCTGGCTCATCGCCAGCAGGAAGCCGATCGACTCGACCGGCCAGCGCAGCGCCAGCGCCGTGGAGAGGAAGGCGACCAGGGTGCCCGCCGAGAGACCGCCGTCCGCGACCTCGATGGTGCCGAGCACCAGCGCCGCCCCGATGGCGAGTTCGGGGATCGTCGTGATGAGGGCCCAGATGCCCGCGAGCAGCCGTGCCTTGTCGAGCTCCGTGGTGCGCAGCCGCTGCGAGAGGGCGCGGAAGGCCAGGGCCTGGCTGCGGTGCCGGCCGAAGCCCTTGACGATCCGGATGCCGAGCACGCTCTCCTCGACCACCGTCGTCAGATCGCCCACCTGGTCCTGGGCCCTGCGCGCCACCAGCGCGTACTTCGTCTCGAAGACCGAGCAGAGGATCATCAGCGGTACGACGGGGACGAGCAGCACCAGGCCGAGCGTCCACTCCTGGGCCAGCAGGATCACGAAACCGACCAGCACCGTGGTGGAGTTGACCACCAGGAAGGTCAGCGGGAAGGCCAGGAACATCCGCACCAGCATCAGGTCCGTGGTCCCGCGCGACAGCAGCTGACCCGACGGCCAGCGGTCGTGGAAGGCCACCGGCAGGCGTTGCAGGTGCCGGTAGAGATCGGCCCGCATCGACGCCTCGACACCGGCCAGCGGACGCGCCACCATCCAGCGCCGCAGCCCGAACAGGAACGCCTCGGCGATCCCCAGCAGCAGCAGGTAGAGCGCGCCGAGCCAGACCCCGCCGGGGTCGCGGTCGGCGACCGGGCCGTCGACCATCCACTTCAGTACGAGCGGGATCACCAGGCCGAGGCACGAGGCGACGATCGCGACCAGGGCCGCGCCGGACAGCCGGGCCCGTACCGGCTTCACGTACGGCCACAGCCGCACCAGGGAGCGGACGGCGGACCGGTCTTTGGGCTCTGCATGTTGTTCGGGCATCAGGGGCGAGCCTACGGTTCACCACTGACATCGCTCACCTGCTTTTCGCACCCGGCCGGATCCCGGGGGCCGGGCCGTACGCGAGGGTCGTAGCCCGGCATCAACCGATCGGCTGATGCCGGTTCGAGCGCGATGGCGGATGCCGGTAGCGGGCCCGGGCCGCAACACTCGGGGCATGGCAATCATCGAAGTGAACGGGGTGCACAAGGCCTACGCCGGACGCCCCGCGGTGGACGGGGTGAGCTTCTCCGTCGGCGAGGGGGAGATCTTCGGGATCCTCGGCCCGAACGGCGCGGGCAAGACCACCACCGTCGAATGCGTCGAGGGACTGCGGGTCCCCGACTCCGGCACGGTCCGGGTCGCCGGTCTCGACCCCGTGGCCGACCACGAGCAGGTCACCCTGCTCCTCGGAGCGCAGCTCCAGGAGAGCGAACTCCAGCCCAAGATCACGGTCGGAGAGGCGCTGGAGCTGTACAGCGCGTTCTACCCGAACCCCGCCGACTGGCGCTCGCTGGTGGAGCCGCTCGGTCTGCACACCAAGCTCGGCACCCGGTTCGGGCAGCTCTCCGGTGGCCAGAAGCAGCGGCTCTCCATCGCACTCGCGCTCGTCGGCAGCCCCCGGGTGGTGGTTCTCGACGAGCTGACCACCGGGCTCGACCCGCGCGCCCGGCGCGACACCTGGGAGCTGATCGAGGAGGTACGGGGCAGGGGCGTCACCGTCCTGCTCGTCACGCACTTCATGGAGGAGGCCCAGCGGCTCTGCGACCGGATCGCCGTGATCGACAAGGGCCGGGTCGTCGCCCTGGACACCCCGTCCGGGCTGATCGCCGAGGCCGGGAGCTCCACGGTCATCTCCTTCACGCCCTCGCAGCCGCTCGACACCACCGAACTCGCGAGGCTGCCCGGCGCCGCCTCGTGCGAGAGCCGCGACGGCCGGATCGTCATCAACGGCAGCGACGAGACCGTCAACGCCGTCATCTCTCTGCTGGCCCGGCTCCGCGTCACCGCACACCGGTTGCGCGTCGCCGAGGCCACCCTGGACGACGCCTTCCTCGACCTCACCGAGCACTCCGGCCCCGCGGAGCCGCACGCACTCACAGAACGGGCAGTCTGAGATGGCCACAGCGCACACCCTCACCGGCCGGAAGCCCCGGAAGCCCCGCACGGCCGCTTCCGGCGCCTCGCTCGCCGTCCTCAAGTCCGAGACCAGGCTCTTCCTGCGCGAACCCGGCAGCCTGTTCTGGATCCTCGTCTTCCCGACCGTGCTGATGGTGATCCTCGGGCTGATCCCGTCCTTCCGGGACCCCGACGCATCACTCGGCGGCCGCCGAGTCATCGATCTGTACGTGCCCGTGGCGGTACTGCTCGCGATGATCATGGCCGGTCTCCAGGCCATGCCGCCCGTCCTCACCGGCTACCGCGAGCGCGGCATCCTGCGCCGGATGTCGACGACACCGGTACGCCCCATCGCCCTGCTGGGCGCGCAGATGGCGCTGCACGGGGCCGCGGCGCTCGGCTCCGCCCTGCTGGTGACGGCGGTCGGCCGGATCGCCTTCGACGTGTCCCTGCCCGGGCAGCCGTTCGGCTACCTCCTGGCACTGCTGCTGGCCGTCGCCTGCGTGCTGGCCCTGGGCGCGCTGGTATGCGCCGTCTCCCGCACCATGAAGATCTCGGCCGCGATCGGGTCGGTCGTGTTCTTCGTCATGATGTTCACCGCGGGCGTCTGGGTGCCCGTGCAGACCATGCCCGACACGCTCCGCCGGATCGTCCAGGTCACCCCGTTCGGCGCGGCCTCCCAGGCACTGGACCGGGCCGCGTCCGGTGCCTGGCCCAACTGGGGGTACCTCGGTGTGATGGCGCTGTGGGCCGCACTGGCGGCGGCGGTCGCGGCCCGCACGTTCCGGTGGGAGTAGGGGATCGGGGAGACTTCACCCATGAGCGCGGGTGAGAGCGAAGCCGGGTGCGGAGTGAAGACGGCCGAGCAGTGGTGGGAGCGGTTCTTCCGGTACGGGCCGTACGGACTGCTCGGCCTGGCCACCGTGGTCTCGGCCGTCACCAGTGACCTCATCATGTCCCGCGCGGACATGTACGCGGTCGCGGCCCTGATCCCGCCGACGCTCGTCCTCCAGCTCTGGTGGGGACGGGTGCGGGCGGTGTCGGGACCGGCGTCACGGGCGGCGCCGTGCTACTTCGTCCTCCGCACGCTGCTGGCCTTCGCGCTGACCTGGGGCAACCCGTTCTTCGCCATCTTCGCGACGCTCGGCTACTTCGACGCGGCCCGGCTGCTTCCGGCACGGGGCGTGCGCGCCGGATTCATGGCCACCGCCGTCATCCTGGCGGGCTCGCAGTCCGGCGGCCTGCCGCCTGCGACCCTGATCAACTGGGTCGCCTTCTTCATACTCTTCGCCCTGCACGGGACCCTCACCATGGTCTTCGCGCAGATCGGCAACCGGGAGGCCGAGCACGCCCGCACCCAGACCGACACCATCACCGCTCTGGAGGCCGCCAACGCCCGCCTCGAACAGGCCCTGGCGGAGAACGCCGGACTGCACGCCCAGCTCCTCGTCCAGGCACGCGAGGCCGGAGTGGCCGACGAGCGGAGCCGGATGGCCGCGGAGATCCACGACACCATCGCCCAGGGCCTGACCGGCATCATCGCCCAGCTCCAGGCCGTGACGTCCACGGCAGGAAACGACCCGGAACTGGCCGCGGAACACCTTGTCCGGGCCACCGCCCTCGCGCGGCACAGCCTCGGCGAAGCCCGCCGCTCCGTGCACAATCTGCTCCCCGCAGCCCTGGAGCACGACGATCTCCCCGGCGCCCTCAAGAAGACGGTCTCCAGCTGGTCGGAACGGAGCGGCGTCCGCGCCGAGTTCACCGTCACAGGCACCGCCGAGCCGCTGCACGACGAGGTGGGTGCCACCCTGCTGCGGATCGCCGAGGAGGCACTCGCCAACGCAGGCCGCCACGCCGAGGCGAACCGGGCGGGCGTCACCCTCTCCTACATGGGCGACGAGATCACCCTGGACGTACGGGACGACGGCCGCGGCTTCGACCCCGCCGCGCTGGAGCCCTACCGGGGTGCCGGTGGGTTCGGCCTCGGCGGCATGCGGGCGCGCGCCGAGCGCATAGCGGGCACCGTCGAGGTGGAGACCGGTCCGGGCCTCGGCACAGCCGTGTGCGCCCGGGTCCCGCTCGTCCGGCACGACTGAGACCGGCGCACGCCGCGGGCCAAGTACGGTGGGCCGCTATGGACCGGGAACCCGCACGCGTCATCACGCTGATCGTCGTCGACGACCACCCCGTCGTACGGGACGGGCTGCGCGGCATGTTCGCGTCGGCGGCGGAGTTCGAGGTGCTCGGCGAGGCGGCCGACGGGGTCGAGGCGGTCGAGATGGCCGTCCGGCTCGACCCCGACGTCATCCTGATGGACCTGCGGATGCCCGGCGGCGGGGGAGTGGCCGCGATCACCGAACTGGCCCGCCGCGGCGCCCGCTCCAGGGTCCTCGTCCTCACCACGTACGACACCGACTCCGACACCCTGCCCGCGATCGAGGCCGGAGCGACCGGGTACCTGCTCAAGGACGCCCCGCGCGAGGAACTCTTCACCGCGGTGCGCGCCACCGCCGACGGACGCACCGTCCTGTCGCCCGCCGTCGCCTCCCGGCTCGTCTCACGGGTGCGGGCCCCCGCCGCGTCCGGCAGCGAGACGCTCTCCGCTCGCGAACGCGAGGTGCTCGAACGCGTCGCCAGGGGCACGTCGAACCGCGAGATCGCCGCCGCTCTTTTCATCAGCGAGGCCACGGTGAAGACCCACCTCACCCACATCTTCGCCAAGCTGGGCGCCAAGGACCGGGCGGCCGCCGTCGCCGTGGCGTACGACCGCGGCATCCTGGGCTGAGCGCCGGGCTCACTCCCGTACCCGCAGCAGCAGGACCGATCTCGCCGGAACCGACAGGTCCGTGCCGCCCCCGTGGACCGTGCCCGGAGCGGTGGACTGGTCCTCCCGTGAGGTGTCCAGGACCAGTTCGTACCCCTCGGCCCACGGCGCTCCCGGCAGCCGGAACTCCGCCGGGCGGTCACCGGCGTGCAGCACCGCCAGGAAGCTGTCGTCGGTCACCGGCTCGCCCCGGGCGTCCCGGCCGGGGATGTCGCGCCCGGAGAGATAGAGCCCGACCGTCGCGGCCGGTGCGTACCAGTCCTCCTCCGTCATCTCGGCCCCCCGCCGGGTGAACCACGCCAGGTCCCGCAGCCCGTCCGGGGCCTGCGCCCGGCCGGAGAAGAAGGCGCGGCGGCGCAGCACCGGATGGGTGTGGCGCAGCGTCAGCACGCGCGCCGTCAGCTCGGTCAGCTGCCGCCACCGCGGCTGCTCAAGCAGCGACCAGTCCACCCAGCTGACCTCGTTGTCCTGGCAGTAGGCGTTGTTGTTGCCGCCCTGGGTGCGGCCCATCTCGTCACCGGCCACCAGCATGGGTACCCCGGTGGACAGCAGCAGGGTGGTGAGCAGGTTGCGCAGCTGGCGGCGGCGCAGCGCGTTGACCGCCGGGTCGTCGCTCTCACCCTCGGCGCCGCAGTTCCACGCCCGGTTGTCGGATGTGCCGTCCCGGTTGCCCTCGCCGTTGGCCTCGTTGTGCTTCTGCTCGTAGCTCACCAGGTCGCGCAGGGTGAAGCCGTCGTGCGCGGTGACGAAGTTGACCGAGGCGTACGGGCGGCGGCCGCCCCAGGCGTACAGATCGCTCGACCCGGTCAGCCGGTAGCCGAGATCGCGTACGTCGGGCAGGGCGCCGCGCCAGAAGTCGCGCACGGCGTCGCGGTAGCGGTCGTTCCACTCGGTCCACAGCGGCGGGAAGGCACCGACCTGGTAGCCGCCGTTGCCGACGTCCCACGGCTCGGCGATCAGTTTGACCCGGCGCAGCACCGGGTCCTGGGCGATCACCGCGAGGAACGGGGAGAGCATGTCGACGTCGTGCATCGAGCGGGCGAGCGCCGCCGCGAGGTCGAAGCGGAAGCCGTCGACGCCCATCTCCGTGACCCAGTACCGCAGTGAGTCGGTGATCAGCCGCAGCACGTTCGGCTGCACCACGTGCAGGGTGTTGCCGCATCCGGTGTAGTCCGCGTACCTGCGGGCGTCGGACTGGAGCCGGTAGTAGCCGCGGTTGTCGATACCCCGCAGCGAGAGCATCGGGCCCAGCTCGCCCGCCTCCGCCGTGTGGTTGTAGACCACGTCGAGGATGACCTCGATCCCCGCGTCGTGCATCGCGCGGACCATCCGCTTGAACTCGCCGACCTGCTGGCCCGCGGTGCCGCTCGCGGAGTAGCCGGCGTGCGGGGCGAAGTAGCCGATCGAGTTGTAGCCCCAGTAGTTGTGCAGTCCGCGGCGGAGCAGATGGTCCTCGTGGGCGAACTGGTGCACCGGCAGCAGCTCCACTGCCGTCACCCCGAGGCGCTTGAGGTGGCCGACGGCCGCGGGGTGCGCGAGTCCGGCGTAGGTGCCCCGCAGCTCCTCGGGGATGTCCGGGTGGCGCGCCGTGAAGCCCCGGACGTGCAGTTCGTAGATGACGGAGTCGGCCCACGGTGTCTTGGGCCGCCGGTCCCCGGCCCAGTCGTCGTCGTCATGGACGACCACCCCCTTGGGAACGTACGGAGCGGAGTCCCGTTCGTCGCGCACGGTGTCGGCGACCTGCTGCTCCGGCCAGTCCCTCACATGGCCGTACACCTCGGGGGGAAGGGTGAAGGAGCCGTCCACCGCACGGGCGTACGGATCGAGGAGCAGTTTCGCCGCGTTCCAGCGGGCGCCCGTCCACGGGTCCCAGCGGCCGTGCACCCGATAGCCGTAACGCCGGCCCGGCCTCACGCCGGGCACGAAGCCGTGCCAGATCTCGTGGGTCAGCTCGGTCAGGGGCAGCCGGGTCTCGGTGCCGTCCTCCTCGAAGAGGCAGAGCTCCACGGACTCCGCCCCGCCCGCCCAGAGGGCGAAGTTGGTGCCCGCAACCCCGTCCGGCCCCACCCGGAAGCGGGCTCCCAGCGGCGTCGGCGTACCGGGCCACACGGCGGGCGGGCGCTGTCCGTGCCCGGCGGCCGGCCGCTCCACCGCCTGCCCGGCCGGTCCGGTGAACGTCTTCGGCACTGCCTCCTGCTCGGCTGCGCTCGACACCTGCTCGCCTCCCGCGGCTCGTGGGGGACCGGCACCGAAAGGGAGCGCGCGGCGTCCCGGCCGCGGCTCCCCGAGTGTGGTCGTCCCCTCTGTTCTGCCCACGACTGGGCCCGCACTCACGTTTCCCCGACCGGCCCCGGTCGTTGGTGGGGACGTGAATCACGTAGCGAAGAAGGCAGACGCGAGCCGGACCACCGTGCTGACACGGTCGGGGCTGCTCGCCGTACTGGCCGTACTGGCGGTGCTGACCGGTTGCTCCGGAACGGGCTCGATCATCGGCGGGAAGGGACGGTCGCCGCAGGAGGCGATCCGGGTCACCCCGCAGGACAGGGCCGAGGACGTGGGACCGGACAGCAAGGTCGAGGTGAAGGTCCCTGACGGGCGGCTGGAGAGCGTCAAGGTGACCCGGATCGAGGACGCGCAGGAGCAGGAGGTGCGGGGCCTGATCGCGAAGGACGGCCGCTCCTGGGCCCCGCAGGGCTCGGCGGGACGGCTCGGGCTGGCCGCCAAGTACAGCGTCGACGCGGTGGCGGTGGACGGGTCGGGCCACCGATCGGCCCGCCACACCACCTTCACCACGGTGGTGCCCGAACACCGCTTCATCGGCTACTTCAAACCCGAGAACCGGTCCACGGTCGGCACCGGGATGATCGTCTCCTTCGAGTTCAACCGCCCGATCACCCGGCGGGCGGCCGTGCAGCGGGCGATCAAGGTGACCAGCGATCCGCCGGTCGAGGTGGCCGGGCACTGGTTCGGCACCGACCGTCTGGACTTCCGCCCGGCCGACTACTGGCAGCCGGGCACCGAGGTGACGGTCGAGGTCGGGCTGCGCGATGTGGAAGGGGCGCCGAAGGTGTACGGCAGCCAGCGCAAGACCATCAGGTTCACGGTGGGCCGGGAGCAGGTGTCACTGGTGGACTCGGCCGCGCACACGATGGAGGTGCGCCGTGACGGGCAGCTCGTCTCCACCGTGCCGATCACGGCGGGCTCCCCGACGACGACCACGTACAACGGGAAGATGGTGGTCAGCGAGATGCACGACGTGACCCGGATGGACGGGCGGACCGTCGGCTTCGGCGGTGAGTACGACATCAAGGACGTCCCGCATGCCGTCCGGCTCACCGAGTCCGGCACCTTCCTGCACGGCAACTACTGGTCCGACGACGGCATCTTCGGTTCGACCAACGTCAGCCACGGCTGCATCGGGCTGCGCGACGTGCAGGGCGGCAGCGGGTCCACGCCGGCCGGCTGGTTCTTCGACCGGACGCTCATCGGGGACGTCGTCGAGGTCGTCAACTCCAAGGACAAGAAGGTCGCCCCGGACAACGGGCTCGGCGGCTGGAACCTGGACTGGGCGCAGTGGAAGGCGGGCTCCGCCGTGCGCTGACCCGGCCGGGAGACACACCCGCGGCTCTCCCGTAGCCGCACGGACGGCGCGGCCGGTGCGGCCGCGTCGTCCGCCGTTTCCGCCACCGTGCGCGCCCCGTTGTCCGCCGTTTCCGCCACCGCGCCCGCTCCGCCGTGCCCGTAACGCCCTCGACCAGGCGATGTCCCTGGAGGAGTTGGGACTGAACGGTGACATTCCGGGGGAGATCTCGCCGCAGGCGGTGTGATTATCTTTCGATGAGCGCGCATATGCAGCGCGCGGGGGCGGGAGCCGAGAGTTCCCAGGGCCTTGGCGGGGCCAGGCCGTGCGAGGGGAGACGACCACATTGAACGGGCAGCCGATATCGGGGACATCGGCCGGGGCGGACAGCGGGCGGCGGGTGCGTGGGGCCACCGGACTGCTGGCCCTGGTACTGGGTGCGCTGCTGTTGCTGGTGACGGCGTGCGGCGGGGGAGACGGCGAGGGCGGGAACAAGGGCGGCAGCAGCGGGGCCAAGACGGATGACACCAGCGCCTCCCAGGCCGTGGTGACGGTCGCCCCTAAGGACGGGACCGACTCCGTCGCCACCAGCGGGGCACTGAAGATCTCGGCCGAACAGGGCAAGCTCTCCACGGTCAAGGTCTCCGACCCGAAGGGCGGCGAGGTCGAGGGGAAGATCGCGGCCGACGGCGCGAGCTGGGAGCCGGACCACCACCTGGCCTCGGCGACGAAGTACAAGGTCCACGCGGTGGCCAAGGACGAGAAGGGCCGTGAGTCGGCGAAGGACACCACCTTCACCACGCTGGTCCCGCAGAACACCTTCATCGGGCAGTACACCCCGGAGGACGGTTCGACGGTCGGCGTCGGCATGCCGGTCTCGATCCACTTCACCCGCGGCATCACCGACCCGGAGGCCGTCGAGAAGGCCATCAAGGTGACGGCCGTGCCCGCGGTCGACATCGAGGGCCACTGGTTCGGCAACGACCGCCTCGACTTCCGGCCCGAGGACTACTGGGCCGCGGGCACCAAGGTGACCGTGAAGCTCGATCTGGACGGTGTCGAGGGGCGCCCGGGGGTCTACGGCAAGCAGGCCAAGACGGTGTCGTTCACCGTCGGCCGCCGGCAGGTCAGCACCGTGGACGCGAGCTCGCACCGGATGAAGGTCGTCCGCGACGGCAAGCAGGTCAAGGACATCGCGATCTCGGCGGGCGCCCCGGCGACCACCACGTACAACGGCCAGATGGTCATCAGCGAGAAGCTCGCGGTGACCCGGATGAACGGTGACACCGTCGGCTTCGGCGGCGAGTACGACATCAAGGACGTGCCCCACGCGATGCGGCTGTCCACATCGGGCACCTTCATCCACGGCAACTACTGGGGCGGCTCGGGCATCTTCGGCAACACCAACACCAGCCACGGCTGTGTCGGCATGCTGGACGCCCGTGGCGGCGGTGACTCTGGCACCCCGGCGGCCTGGTTCTTCAACAGCTCGCTCATCGGTGACGTCGTGATCGTGAAGAACTCCCACGACAAGACGATCCAGCCGGACAACGGCCTCAACGGCTGGAACATGAGCTGGTCGGAGTGGACCAAGTAGACCCGGCGCACTCACCCCGACGGGGTGAGCGGGCGACGTCGGCTTCCAGGACCTCGACGGGTCCCGGGGGCCGACGTTTTCGTGTGCGGAGGGCGGCGGGGGGGGCGGGGGGTTTGTTTGGGGTGGCGTCGCGGCCCGGCCGCGGCGCGGGCCGCGCCCCCCCCCGGCCCGGTGTACCGGGGTGTTACGTGAGGTATTTCGGCAGTATTCGGTACGTGCGTAACGGTCCGGTTCGTTACATGGGCAATGTTCCAGGCATATATGTCGAGTGCGTGGGCCCTGAAGTGTCCCGGAAATCGTCCGACGGAGCGGACTCTTTCTCCGGTGTGGTTGTCTGCGTGGTTGTCTGAGCCGAAGGAAAGGGATCCTCCACCAGACCTGCTCGAGCCAGGAGAACACCGGCCTGAAAGCGGCTCATGGCTCCCTGTTCATCCAGAATTTCCGCGATATGACGACGGCATGTGCGGACCGATATTCCGAGCCGGCGAGCCACCATTTCGTCTTTGTGCCCCATCGCCATAAGGCGCACTATCGACTCCTTGAGGACGTCGATCGAGTGCGGGGCTTCCTTCGCGTCGGGAATGAGCGGGCTCGATGTGTTCCAGAGGTTCTCGAATGCGGCGCAGGCGAACGCGACCATCGCCGGGTCTCTCACCACGGCCGTCGTCGTCGCGCCGGCGGCCGGGGAGGCGGCCGGGGGGCGGGGCAGTACCAGCGTCCCCCCGTCGAACACGACCAGCGGATCGATCAGTTCGGCGCTGGTCCTGATCTCGGCCCCGTGCTGGGTGAGCTCCCGCACCAGGGCCCTGGTGACCAGGTCGCCGCGTATGGCGTGCTGGTAGATCAGCCGGGCGCGTACCCCGCGGTCGAGGAGGTCCAGGGCGATGGTCCGGGTGGTCGGAAAGCTCTGGCAGGGGCGGGCGCCGCTGGGCAGCACCAGGAGGAGTTCCTCGTGGCAGCGGGCGCTGAGGTCCCTGAACATCGAGAGCAGGGGCGTGGCCCCGGGGGGATCGCCGGCCGGGGCGGGCGCGGAGGAGGAGGGGCTCGCCCGGTGCGGGTCCGGCGGGCTCTCCTCGCGGTCGCCGGCGTCGCCCGTGCGGCGGTCCTGCAACCGCTCTCCGAGTGCTCGCGCCAGTCGGGCGCTCGTCTCGGCCGCGTCGGCCGGGGCGACGAGCTCACGCTCGGCCCCTGACCGGATCAGGCCCAGGAGGCGCGGTATCCGCTCCACGCCGATCGACTGCTCCGGGCCGAGGCGCCGGCCCGCATCGACGTCGTCGTACTCCGGCCGGGTCTCGTCCGTAGTGCGGCGCTGTACCGGCGGGTCGTGGTCCAGCGGTGTGCACTCTCCAACCGAGTGGGATGGTCCGGCTGCCGGCATTAGCTGCTCCCCCTTGTGCCCGCAGGTCGTTCGGGCGTCAACTCTAAGGTATCTGGATTTCGTGATGGGAAATGTGAAATGAATTCACTCACGAGTTATCCGAGGGTATGGCTGCAGTGGAGAAGGAGATGCGGAAGGTATCGAAAGGGTCGGTAAAAGGCAATAAAAGTGTCCCGAGATCTCCCGTGCGGAGAATTGAAACGGCTTGGTTGATCACGAGGGTAACCGAGAGGGTTGCCCATGGGGGAGTGTTTACTCAATTAATGTATTTCATTTACTATCCCTTTACTTGTGTTCGGATCGTGACTTCGGTTTGAGTACGCCGGGTGAAGGGAAGCTGTTTCCACAAGGGCTGCTGGTTTCCACCGGGCGGCAACCCGCGCGCCATCATGGGCCGGATACGGGTCGGCGATGTGCGAAGTCGAGTTCCGCGCCGGCGCGGTGGACGCACGCTGCCGGTCACCCGTCCGTCGCGACGAGGACCGGCAGCGAGGACCGGCGGATCAGGCCGCTTCGGCCGTGGACACCGTGAGGTGGAGGTCCACCGGAAGGTCCTGCCGACGGGTGATGTTGAGCTTGCGGTAGACGCGCGTGAGGTGCTGCTCGACCGTGCTGACGGTGATGTGCAGCTTCAGGGAGATCTCACGGTTGGTGTAGCCGCCCGCCGCGAGGGTGGCCACCCGTCGTTCGGAGTCGCTCAGCTTCGTGTCGAGATCGGAGCGG
Source organism: Streptomyces sp. NPDC127177 (assembly GCF_042672475.1). Classification (NCBI taxonomy): domain Bacteria; kingdom Bacillati; phylum Actinomycetota; class Actinomycetes; order Kitasatosporales; family Streptomycetaceae; genus Streptomyces; species Streptomyces sp. NPDC127177. Next base: position 34,009 of record NZ_JBHXUW010000044.1, on the reverse strand, counting down.
AACTCCTCCGGGGCGCTGGGCCGGGGCGCCCGGTCGTCGGGGCGCAGTCCCGGGCAGATCTCCTCGCACAGTGCCTCGGCGCCGCACTCCCGGGCCAGGTTCCACGCTCTGCGGAGCACCATGTCCGCACGGGCGGGCTCGGAGACCGCCCGCAGGGCACGGCTCAGTGCGGCGAGTGAACGGGCCAGCTCCACCCGGTCGCCGGAGCGGCTCAGTTCGTCCACCGACTGGTTGAGCAGGAGCACTTGTTGGCGTGAATCCGAGGTCACCGCGCGTAGACGCAGACTGATACCGCGTACCCAGGGCCTGCGCGCGTCCGGGTCGGCGAACTGCTGCTCCACGAGCGCCTTGGCCCGTTGCGTCTCACCGAGCCGGAAGAGCACGTCGGCCGCGTCCGTGCGCCAGGGCAGGACCGCCGGCCGGTCCACGCCCCAGCGTGCGGCGAGCCGCCCGGTCTCCAGGAAGTCGCCCAGTGCCGGCTGCAGTTGATGCGTCGCGAGGAGGTACAGGCCGCGGGCGCGCAGGTAGGCGAGGCCATGGGTGCTCTTGAACAGCGTGTCCGCGACCGGCTGATGGAGCTGGCGGGCGACCGCCGCATGGTCGCCCATGAGGGTGAGCGCCCTGATCAGCGTGGCCGTCGGACTTCCGATGAACGCGCTGCTGCTCTGCTCGGGCAGGCAGTCGAGCGCCCTGCGCGCGTACTCCTCGGCGGCGTGCAGATCGCTCAGCCGCAGGAGTACCGAGGCGAGCGCCGAGGAGAAGAGGGCCTGCCAGGCGGGGGCCTTCTGGCGCTCGGCCTCTTCGATCAGCTCGCGGCAGCAGGCGACGGCCTGCTCGGGGTGTCCGAAATAGGCGAGGAACCGCAGCGCGCGCATGACCGGCTCGAGCGTCTCGTCGGTGAGGACGGTCGTACGCAGGAACCGCTCGGCGGACGCGGCCTCCGCGTTGGTCTCGGTGCCCGGCGACGGTCTCGTCTCCTCGGGGCTTCTCGGATTCTCGCTGCGGCCGCCCGTGGTGCCCGGTGTTTCGTCCGGACGCGGCGCGCTTCCGGTTCCCCCGGCGTCGTTGGCCGCGGTGCCTCCGAGGATTCTGGACATCACCTCGGCGGCCTCGGCGATCCGGCCCTGACCGTTGAGGAGTTCGGCCAGCGGGGCCAGGCGCTCAACGGCCATCCGGCCGGAGCGGAGTACCGCGAGAGGGGCGGACAGGTGCTGTTCCGCCCGTCCGGGGTTGACCCGCCAGGTGACGGCCGCGAGCCGGGTCTTGATGTCGGCCCGCTGCTGTTCGTCGCGGCTCAGTTCGTGGGCCAGTTCGAGCGCTTCCATGGCGCGGGCCGCGGCGTTGTGCGTGAGCAGGTCCTCGGCTGCCTCGCGCAGTACGTCAACGGCCCAGAGGGGTGCGGCGGTCACGGCGCCGCCCAGGTGGGCGGCGAGCAGATGCCCGGCCACCCGGGTGACCGACTCGCCTTCCAGGCGCAGGAGTTCGGCGGTGCGCAGATGCAGGCCCGCCAGCACGTCGGCCGGCACCTGGTCCAGGACCGCCCTCTCCGTGTGCGGGTGCGGGAACCGGTGACCGTCGAGGATCCCGGAGGCGGACAGCGAGGCGACCGACTGTGCGACGGTGAAGGCCGGGGCGTCCAGGAGCCGTCCGGCCCGTTCCGGGGTGTAGGCGTCGCCCAGTACGGCCAGCGCCGGCCCGAGGCCCAGCATGTGCGGTCCGTTGTGCTGCAGGCAGGTCAGGACGGCCTGCCCGAACAGCCCGCCCTGCTCGGGCCGGAAGGTGTCGGTGCCGGTCGGCGCGGACCGGTACTCCTCCAGGAGCGCGCGCAGCAGCAACGGGTTGCCCCCGCTGATGGCGTGCAGCTCGCCCGAGAGTGCCTCGCGCGGCAGGGGGCCGTGGGAGCCGGCCGCGACGCGCAGGCACCCCTCGGGGCTCAGCCGTCGAAGCCGGATGCGCCGCACGTTGCGGCTTCGGAGCAACTCCGTGCTGAAGGAGGCGTTCTGGCCGTCCTGGTGCAGCGGGGTCGTGAGTGCCAGCAGCATGCGTGTGGAGCGGCCGTGGCGGACCAGGTGCTGGAGGTAGCGCAGGGAGGCGCTGTCCGCGTGGTGCACGTCGTCGACGCAGATCACGAGCGGAGTGGTGGCGCTCAGCCGCTCCAGCGCCGCCTGGAACTCCCGCATCGCACTGATCTGCGGCTGGCCGTCCGGTGCTGTGGAGGCCTCCGGCAGTGCGCCGGCCGGCGCGTCCCCGGTCAGCTGTCGCATCAGGCCGAGCGGCAGATCCCGTTCGGCCGGTGAACCGAAAGCCCGCAGCGCGAGGTCCTTGCCCGTGTCGGCCCATTCGGCGAGGGTGTCGATGAGTTCGCTCTTGCCGCATCCGGCGGCACCCTCGATGAGAAGGATCCGGGCCGCACCGCTCCGGCACTCGTTGAGTGCGGTACGCAACGCCTGGATTTCCGGCTCTCTTTCGGCAAATTCCACTCTGTCCCCCGAACGACACGCTGCAGGTCCGACATGTCCAGCCATGGGGAGAAGACCCCGATGGGAACATATGTGGCGTATCTGGAACGCGTGTGCGTACGCCACACGCCCATGAGTGTGGCGCACGCTCCAGCCGTCCTCTAGTGGCCACAAGTTGCACGCCGCGCAGGATGGTGGAGTGATTGGTGGCTGCGCGCAACGCTTCGCAGTTCCAACGGAGTTAGGTCGGTCTAAGATGCCCCGACGGCTTCAAGGCAAGGGTGGTGCTGTGGGTCACCGTGAAGATCTCCTGGAAGGCGCTAAGCGCTGTCTGCTGGAGAAGGGGTTCGCCCGTACGAGCGCACGGGACATCGTGGCCGCGTCCGGAACGGCACTGGCGTCCATCGGCTACCACTACGGCTCCAAGGACGCCCTGCTGGTGCAGGCCTATGTCCAGGCGATGCAGGAGTGGGCGGACGAGTTCGGCCCGGACACCGCGTTCGGGGCCGACCTCGAATCCGCGGAGTCGACGATCGAGCGGTTCGAGATGGTCTGGAACCGCATCGTCGAGATCTTCCCGGAGCGCAAACCCCTGTGGGCGCTGAGCGTGGAGGTCGCCGTGCACGCGGAGGACCTGCCCCAGATGCGCGAGGGGCTCTCCAGGGCGCAGCCGTTCGGCTGGTCGGCGCTGGTGGCGCTCTTCCACGGGGTGCCCGAGAGCGAGGTCGACGAGCAGATGGCCGTCACTCTCGGCAGGTTCTACGCCGCACTGCTCAACGGCGTGATGTCGCTGTGGCTGTTCTCTCCGGAGACCGCGCCCTCCGGGCGTGATCTGGCCGAGGCGATGCGGGCCATTCTGGTGCTGCACCAGGGTGCGGTCACCGGCTCGGGCCCGGCCGTCTGAAGGGGCGGCGCCGCCTCAGAGTTCGTCGCGGACCAGACCGGCGTCCCGGAGTTCGCTCACCCAGATGTCCATATCGGTGCGGGTGTTCTCCGGGTCCGTACACCACAGCTCGGCCAGCATCGCGGCCGCGGGGCCGAGTTGGCCGTTGTGCTGGCGCAGTGCGATCCACATGGCCGCGGCGACGGGGCTGCACCGGTAGCTGGTGCCCTCCGGCGCGGTGAGGAATTCGAGGTACCCGTCCTCGGTGACGCGTGAGGTGACGCCGTGTTCTGGTCGTACCGGCACTCTGGCCTCCGTAGTCGCTAGCCGGCCGGTGACGGCCAACCGTGAAGGAGGCGTGACCGTGTACGCGGGGCGGGGGTGGGGTGTCTGTCAGTCGGTGCGTATGCGGTGCCGACCGGGGATGCCTCGCACATCGGCTCATGAGGGCAGGCTGCCCGATGCCGCGATAGACGTTAGTCTAGTACGGTCGTCTAGATTCTGGAGGAGGAAGCGCAACTCTGTCCGGAATGAATTGGCCCGGGGCATGAAGCACGCCTGCCCCGGAGTCAGCTCCGGGGCAGGCGTGAGAGGGATTCCCGACACGGGCGCCCGGTCCGGGCGCCCGCGCGGGACTCACATGCGCGGGACGGGGCGGACGGTCCGCCGCTCCCGGCGGCTCACGACCCCACCGCCACCACACCCAGCCCGGCGCGGATCAGTTCGAGGACCGCGGGGACGTGGGAGTCGAGGAAGAAGTGCCCGCCGGGGAACACCTTCAGCTCGAACGACGCCGTGGTGTGTTCGCGCCACGCGTCGGCCTCGTCGATGGTGACCTGCGGATCGTCGTCCCCGACGAGCGCCACGACGTCCAGCCCGAGCGGCGGTCCCGGCCGGTACCGATAGGTCTCCGCGGCCTTGTAGTCACTGCGGATCGCGGGGAGGATCATGCGGAGGATCTCGGGGTCTCCCAGCACCGCGGAGTCCGTCCCGCTCAACTGGGTGATGTCGGCGATGAGCCGGTCGTCGTCCGCCAGGTGCACGGTCTCATCGCGAACCCGGACGGGCGCCCGGCGACCGGATGCGAAGAGCGTCGCCGGCGGTGTCCCGGCGGCCTGGAGCCTGCGGGCCACCTCGAACGCGAGCGTCGCGCCCATGCTGTGGCCGAACAGGGTCAGGGGCACGTCCCCCCAGGGACGCAGCTCCTCGACGACGAGGTCGGCAAGCTCCTCGATGTCCTCGACGCAGGGTTCGTTCCTGCGGTCCTGGCGGCCCGGGTACTGGATCGCCAGGACGTCGACCGCCGGGGACAGCGCCCGTGACACCGGGAAGTAGTAGGTGGCCGATCCGCCGGCGTGCGGGAAGCAGACCAGGCGGGCGCGGGCATCGGGGGCGGGATGGAAACGCCGGATCCAGGGTCCGGTTTCCCGGGAGTCGTCCGTCATCAGTGCTCTACATCCTTCGGTCGCTGTGGGTCCGGGTCCGGCAGGGGGCGGACGCCCCGGCTCCGGCCAGGGGACGCGGCCGGGTACGGGGCGTGGCCGAGGTGCGTCATCGTGCCGCCCAGCTGCCGGGCGGCCGGTAGCTGAGCGGTGCGCTCCATCTGGGCGCGGGGCGGGGGCGGGTGCCCTGACCGGCCACCGGGGTGCGGCTCAGGCTCAGCAGGGCGGCGGTCACCGCGGCGATCTCCTCGGCGGACGGCACGCCGCCGAGGAAACGCAGCGCCGGTCCGGTGCGGTCCGGTCCGGCGGACCCGGTCTCCGGAGCACAAGGGGCTGTGGTCATGGGCTCGGTCACTCCTCACGGGGCTCAGGTCGGGGGGTTTCCGTGTTTGCGGGCCGGGACGGGTGCGTCCTTCGTCCGCAGCATCGCGAGTGAACGCACCAGGACCGCGCGGGTCTCGGCCGGATCGATCACGTCGTCGACCAGGCCGCGCTCGGCCGCGTAGTACGGGTGCATCAGCTCCTGCTGGTACTCCTTGATCCGCTGCTCACGGGCGGCCGAGGGATCGGGCGCGGACGCGATCTCGCGCCGGAAGACGATGTTCGCCGCGCCCTCGGCGCCCATCACGGCGATCTCGTTGGTCGGCCACGCGAAGGACAGATCGGCCCCGATGGAACGCGAGTCCATCACGATGTAGGCACCGCCGTACGCCTTGCGCAGGATGACCTGGACCCGGGGGACGGTCGCGTCGCAGTAGGCGTAGAGCAGCTTCGCGCCGTGCCGGATGATGCCCTGGTGCTCCTGGTCGGTGCCCGGCAGGAAGCCCGGCACGTCGACGAGTGTGACCAGCGGGATGCTGAACGCGTCACAGGTCTGGACGAACCTCGCGGCCTTCTCGGACGCGTGGATGTCCAGCACCCCGGCCTGCGACGCGGGCTGGTTCGCCACGATGCCGACGGTGTGACCGTCCAGCCGCGCCAGCGCGCAGATGATGTTCGTCGCCCACTGTGCGTGGACCTCGAAGAAGTCCTCGTCGTCGACGATCTCCCGGATCACCGCGCGCATGTCGTACGACTGGTTCGGGTGGTGCGGCACCAGGCTCAGCAGGCTCTCGCACCGTCGCTCGGCGGGGTCGTCGGTCGGCGCCTCGGGCGGCAGTTCGCGGTTGTTCGCGGGCAGCATGGAGAGCAGGTGCCTGACCTCCTCCAGGCATTCGGCCTCGTCGTCGTAGACGAAGCCGGCCGCTCCGGAGACCGTCGCGTGCACCTCTGCCCCACCGAGCTGTTCGTGAGTCACCCGCTCGTTGGTGACGGCCTGGACCACGTCCGGCCCGGTGATGTACATCTGCGAGATGTCCCGCACCATGAACACGAAGTCGGTGAGCGCCGGCGAGTAGGTGGCGCCGCCGGCGCACGGCCCGAGAATCACACTGATCTGCGGAATCACCCCGGACGCCCGTACGTTGCGGCGGAAGATCCCGCCGTACCCGGCGAGCGCCTGCACACCCTCCTGGATCCGTGCTCCGGCACCGTCGCTCAGCCCCACCAACGGCGCGCCCGACGAGATGGCCAGATCCATCACCTTGTGGATCTTCTGCGCGTGCGCCTCGCCCAGCGAGCCTCCGAAGACCCGGAAATCATGCGCGTACGCGAACACCGTGCGACCGTGCACCTGACCCCACCCGGTGATCACCCCGTCACCGCTCGGCCGCCGGTGCTCCAGGCCGAAGCCCGTCGACCGGTGCCGCCGCAGCGCCTCCACCTCCTGGAACGTGCCCGCGTCGAAGAGCAGTTCCAGGCGTTCGGGGGCGGTCAACTTGCCACGTGCGTGCTGCTGTTCGGTGGAGCGCGGGCCCGCTCCCTCGCGTGCCGCGCTCTTCAGCTCCGCCGCCTGAGCCACCAGCGAACGCAGATCCGGCCGGGGCGCCGCGGAACTGTCGCCACCGCTGTCCGACGGGGCGTCCTGAATCACTGTCATGGTCCCACCCATCCATGGCTCGCCGGTGCGCGGTGACTGCTGGCACCGGCGCCGGAATCCGGATAACCGTCCCCCATCGAAGACCCGGCGCGGTCCTCGTGTCCTCCCCTAAGTTTTCCGGCACCCCCTAAAGGGCCGTTGCGTCATCCCCGACAGGAGCGCCCTCACCTCCGCACGGCCCGGGACCGGGCCCGGCTCGGCTCATCGACCCGGCCGGACGGACCCCAGACCCTTAGGGGCCCTACGGGGGACCACCGGATGGAAGCGAAGTCCCTTTCCGTTGCGCGGCGCCGACGGGCCCCTGCGCCAAGGCCCGTCGGCGTCAACGGAATTGGAACCCGCAAACCTTAGGGGTTTTGGCGGCGGCGGGCAGACCTCAGCCTGGGTCTCGACCGGTTCGGAAACGGAGCGGCCGACGGACCGATCGTTCGGGGACGACGTGCTGAAGGGCAGGAACACCATGAGAGACGACTTCCGCGCCGGCGGTGCGCTGGTCTTCCCCGGAATGAGCCCCACACGCTTCCAGGACTCGGCCAAGTTCATGCTGATCAACCCGGTCGCCCGCAGGCTGGTCGCCGAGGCGGACGAGGCGCTCGGCTACTCGCTGGTCGACCGCTACCGCGAGACCGAGGGCGACTACAGCGAGTACGCGCAGGTCGCGTTCCTCGTCAACTGCCTGGCCCTCGCCACGTGGGCGCACGACCGGTTCGATCCCCAGCCCACGGTCTGTGTCGGGCCCAGCTTCGGCGGAAAGACCGTGGCGGCCCACACCGGCGTCCTGGACTTCCCCGACGCGGTCCGCCTCACCGCCGGCTGGGCCAGGCTCCTGGAGTCCTGGTTCGCCGAGAACCACCACGACGTCGTCACCCACTCCTTCACCCGCGTCCCGCGCCCCGAACTGGACCGGGTCCTCGCCGAACTCGACGAGCGCGGAGAGTGGTACGAGATCTCCTGCCACGTCGACGAGGACTTCTACATGGTGTCGCTGCGCGAGCCCGTGCTGGAGTGGCTCGGCAAGCGGCTGCGTTCGGTCGGGGGCCTGCCCCTCTACACGATGCGCCCGCCCATGCACGCGAGCGTCTTCGCGCCGCTGCGCGAGCGGGCCGAGGAGGAGCTGTTCGCCCCTCTGACCTTCCACGACCCGCGGACGCCCGTCGTCGCCGACCAGGACGGGACCGTGCTGACCACCGGCGAGCAGGTCCGCACCATGCTGCTGGACGGCTTCGTCCGCCCGGTCCACTGGCCCGAGGTCGTCGGCTCCCTGCGCCGCCTCGGTGTCGGCAAGCTGTACGTCGCAGGCCAGGACAGCCTCTTCGGCCGGGTTCCCGTCACCACGAGGAACTTCGACGTCGTCGCGGTGGATCCGAGGACGGCGCTCCAGCCCGTACGCCGCAGCCTCGCCGCCTGAGCGCGGCTGGACCGCCTCGGACCCAAAGCACCTCCGGTGGGACGCGCCCAGGCCGGCGCCGTGTCCCTTCACCGGCACCAGGACCGGCCGCGGACTTTCGAGCGAGAGGTACACCATGACCCTTCTGACCAGGACCGACCTGGGATTCGCCTATCTGCAGCTGACCGGGTCGCCCTGGCAGGAGCCGGTGCGGTACACGATCGAGGAGCGGCTCGCGGCGCTGGCCGAGAACAACTGCGTCTCGATGGGCATGGCCGTCGAGGAGCTGGAGTCGTTCCTGAGCGAGCACCCGGCCGACAAGCTGCGTGGCCTGCTCTCCGAGTACGGGGTCGGGCTGCACGAGCTCGAGGTGAACTTCGGCTGGAACGCCGAACCGGCGGAGAGCGGCCCCGCCCTGGAGTCGGAGACCCGCCTCTTCGAGCTGGCCGAACTGGTCGGCATCCCCTCCGTCAAGTCCTGCGCCGTCTACCCGCCCGGTGTGCAGATGCCTCCCGTCGAGGTCCTCACCGAGCGCTTCGCGGCGATGTGCGACCGGGCCGCCGCACGCGGACTGGACATCTCCCTCGAAGCCATGGCCGTGATGCCCGGCTTCACCTACCAGGTCGCCTCCGACATCATCGCCGCCGCGGACCGGCCCAACGCCGGTCTGCTCGTCGACATGTGGCACCTCTTCCGCGACCCGACGGGTATCGGCTCGATCGACCAGCTCACAGGAGCGCAGATCGTGGGCGTGGAGTTCTCGGACGCCCCGAGCACCCCGTCCCCCGACGTCATGAACGAGGTCCTCAGCGGTCGTCTGCTGCCCGGCGACGGCGACTTCGACATCAGCGGGCTGCTGCACACCCTGGACGCCAAGGGGGTCGACGTCACCCCGGCGGTGGAGGTCCTCTCCGCCGAGCTGCGCGCCCTGCCGCTCAGCGAGAGCATCGCCCGCGCCGCCGCCGCAGTGCGCGCCTCCCTCGCGAAGGCCCGTGGCGAGAGCGCGTCCTGAACGTCCGGTTGCCCCGTACCCCCCGAGCGCAGAGACCTCTGGAGAAGGAACGATGTCCGATCTCGTCGACGCATGCCCGCATGCCCAGCCCCGCCCCTTCCCCCTGGAGCGCACCGGCTGCCCCCTGGACCCCGCACCGGAGTACGCGGTCCTGCGGGAGACCGAGCCGGTCTCCCGGGTCAAGCTCAGGTTCAACGGCCGTGAGGCCTGGCTCCTCACCCGGTACGAGGACGTCCGGCAGATGCTGGTCGACCCCCGGTTCAGCTCCAACATGGCCGACCCCGGCTACCCGCTCCAGTTCGCCTTCCCCATGGAGCTGCTCGGCAAGGTCAAGCCCGCGCTGCTGCACATGGACCCGCCGGAGCACACCGCGCACCGCATGATGCTGATGCCGGAGCTCAGTGTGAAGCGCGTCGAGGCGATGCGGCCGCGCACCCAGGAGATCGTCGACGAGTGCATCGACACGATGCTGGCCCAGGGCGGCCCGGTCGACCTGGTCTCCATGCTGTCGATGCCGGTGCCGTCCATCGGCATGTGCGAACTGACCGGCGTGCCGCACGAGTCGCGCGACCTGTTCCACCGCTGGGTCACCCTCCTGGTCACCCAGGGCAGCGCCGAGGAGCACGCCACGGCGAACGCCGAGGTCGAGGTGCTGCTCTACGAGCTCATCGCCGAGCGCCAGAAGAACCCCGGCGACGACCTGATCAGCAGCCTTCTCCAGCGCAACGATGAGAAGAACGAGCTGGAGCCGGCCGACATCAGCGCCCTGGTACGGGCCATGATCGCCGCCGGTCACGAGAGCACCGTCAACGGCATCTCCATCGGCGCGCTCGTCCTCCTCCAGCACCCCGAGCAGGCCGACTGGCTCCGAGAGCACCCTGAGCTCTCGGGCCAGGCGGTCGACGAGCTGTCGCGCTACTCCAGCATCTCCGACCACGGCACGGTCCGGGTCGCGCTCGAGGACGTCGAGATCGGTGGCCAGCTGATCCGCAAGGGCGAGGGCGTCATCTGCTCGCTCTCCGCCTCCAACCACGACCCGGCGGTCTTCAAGGACCCCAACACCCTGGACCTGAGCCGCCGCGAGGCACGCCACAACGTCGCCTTCGGCTTCGGGCGCCATCAGTGCGCGGGCCAGATGCTCGTCCGCATGCAGCTTGAGGTCGTCTTCACGACCCTGCTGCGGCGCATCCCGGGACTGCGCCTCGACGCGGCCCTGGACGAACTGCCCTTCAAGGCCAACGCCCTCATCGACGGTGTCCACGAGCTTCCGGTGACCTGGTAAAGGAGTTTTCCATGCGTGTGATCGTCGACAAAGAGCGTTGTGTCGCGGCCGGTTCCTGTGTGATCACCTCACCCGCCGTCTTCGACCAGAACGACGAGGACGGCAAGGTGGTACTGCTGATCGAGAACCCGGACGAGAAGCTCCGCGATGAAGTCCTGGAGTCCGTCAACGTCTGCCCGGTCGGGGCGCTGAGCGTCTCCGACCAAGCCGCGCCCCGACCGTAGCGGCCACCCCCCCGGACGCCTGGGCGCGGGCCCCACCCCTCAGGGCCCGTGCCCGGGCCGCGCCGGAGCTCGTCACCTGTCTGAGAGCCCGGCCCCGTCGCGACGACGCCGGCCCGCTCGCCACCCACACCCGAAAGCGACGTTGGAACCGTGGAGAATCCGAACACCACCTACGCGCCGACGGCGCACGGGAACGGCGGGACGGTCCATTCCCTCCTCGACGATGCGACCGCCGAAACCCCGGACGGGCGCTGTCTGCACGACTCCGCCGGTGAGCTGACGTACCGGCGGATGGCCGAACTCAGCCACGGCTTCGCAGCCTGGCTCACCGAGCAGGGCGCGGTCCGCGGCGACCGGCTGCTCGTCCAACTGCCCAGCCGGCGCGAGCTGGTGGCCATGGTCTACGGGGCCTCGCGCCTCGGTGTGATCCTGGTACCGCTCAACCCCGCGATGAAGGAGTACCACCTCCGCTCCGTCGTCGAGGACGCCGAACCCTCCCTCGTCATCGGTGACGGCCCGTCCACCGAGGTGCTCGGCCGGGCCACCACCCTCCCCGTGCACGACCTGGCGGCGATCTGGCCCCGCGTCGAGGAGGCCGCCGGACGCCCGGCGCCCCCGCCCCTCGACATCGGCGCCGACGACACCGCGTTCCTCGTCTACACCTCCGGCAGCACCGCCGCCCCGAAGGCGGTCGTGTGCCCGCACGCACAGGTCACCTTCGCCTCCCGCGCCATTCAGGAGGTGCTGGGGTACCGCCCGGACGACGTCGTCTTCTGCCGCTTCCCGATCTCCTGGGACTACGGCCTGTACAAGGTCCTGCTCGCCTGCCTCGGACGCTCCCAACTGGTCCTGGACGGCGGCGAGTCCGACCTCGTACTGCTGCGCCGGATGCGCGAGACCGGCGCCACCGTGGTGCCCATCGTGCCCTCGTTGGCCACGATGATCGGCACCCTCGTCCGCCGCGACACCCAGGACCCGCCGCCGGTACGGATGTTCACCAACACCGGTGCCGCACTGCCCGAGCACGCGGTCGACGCGCTGCGCGAGGCGTTCCCCGGTGTGCAGGTGGTCCGCCAGTTCGGACAGACCGAGTGCAAGCGCGTCAGCATCATGCCCCCGGACCAGCAGCACGAGCGCCCCCAGTCGGTGGGCCTGCCCCTGCCCGGCACCACCGTCCTGATCCTGGATGCCGAGGGCAACGCCCTGCCGGCCGGTGAGACCGGTGAGATCGTCGCCGTGGGACCCCACGTCATGCCCGGCTACTGGCGCCGCCCCGAACTCTCGGCGCGCACCTTCCGCCGCGACCCCGCCACCGGGGCACTGCGGCTCCACACCGGCGACTACGGCCGGCTCGACGAGGACGGCTACCTCTACTTCGAGGGCCGCCGCGACGACATGTTCAAGCGCAAGGGCATCCGGATGAGCACGGTGGAGATCGAGGCCGCCGCCATGGACATCCCGGGCGTGCGCACCGCCACGGCGCTGCCGCCCACGGAAACCCGCGACCTGGTCATCTTCGCCGAGACCGAACTGCCCCCGCACACCGTCCTGAAGGAACTGGCCGAGCGCCTGGAGAAGGCGAAGGTGCCCGCCCAGTGCCGGGTCCTGGACGAACTGCCGCTGAGCCTGCACGGGAAGAACGCCCGGCAGGTACTGGCCGAGATGATCGACGGGGAAGGGCGATGAGCCGCTACCAGGCACTGGCCGAACGCTTCGGCACACCGCTGTACGTGTACGACCTGGACGAGATCGACGCGGCCCGGCAGCAACTGTTCGACTCACTCCCCGAGGAGTTCACCCTCTTCTACGCCCTCAAGGCCAACCCTCACCCGGGGCTGGTCAGGGCCCTGCGCGAGGGCGACGGCCGTCACTGCCGGCCCGAGATCAGCTCCACCGGCGAGCTGGAGTCCGCCCTCGCCGCAGGGTTCCGTGGCGAGGACTGCCTCTACACCGGACCCGGCAAGACCCGGGGCGAGCTGGACGAGGCGATCCGCAGTGGCGTTCGTGTCTTCTCCACCGACTCGGTCTCCGACGTCCACCGTGTCGCGGACGCGGCCGTGGCGAACGGAGTGACCGCGGACTGCCTGTTGCGCGTCAACAGCGTCACGGCCAGTGCCACCAGCGGCATCCGGATGACCGGCACTCCTTCGCAGTTCGGCTTCGACAGCGAGACCCTGGCCGAGGTGGTCCCCGGGCTCCGGGACATCGAGGGCGTCCGCATCACCGGGATGCACTTCTTCCCGATGAGCAACGCCAAGGACGAGGACAGCCTCATCGGCGAGTTCCAGCACACCATCGAGCTGGCCGCCCGGCTCCAGGACGAACTGGACCTCCCACTGCGCTTCCTCGACATCGGCGGTGGCTTCACCGTCCCGTACGCCGTGCCCGGCGGCCGGGGGGCGTACCCCAAGCTGCGCGTCGAGCTCGCCGCCGCCCTCGACACCCACTTCCCGCAGTGGCGGACCGAAGGGCCCGAACTCGCCTGCGAATCGGGGCGGTACCTCGTAGGGGCGAGCGGCACACTGGTCGCCTCCGTCACCAACGTCAAGGTCAGCCGCGGCCGCAAGTTCGTCATCCTCGACGCGGGCATCAACACCTTCGGCGGCATGTCCGGTCTGGGCCGGCTGCTGCCCGTCGCCGTCGGAACCGATTCGGGGGAGTGCGTCGAATCGGCGAGCCTCGTCGGACCGTTGTGCACCCCGGGCGACATCCTCGGACGCGAGATCGATCTGCCCGCGCTCGCCCCCGGCGACCTGGTGACGATCCCCAACGCCGGGGCGTACGGGCCGACCGCCAGCCTGCTGATGTTCCTGGGCCGTCCGGCTCCCACGGAGATCGTCGTGAGGGGCGGGACGGTGCTGTCCGTCTCCCGGATCGAGCACAGCCGCACCTACACGGCCGACGGAGAAGCGTCCGCGAACACGAACGAGGAAGGGACGGCATGAGCGCCGACCTCACGCACGGCGCCATGAGCGCCGTGACCCGGCCGGACACGCGGCGCGGCACCGTGGTCGTCACGACGGTCGCCTCCGACTCGCACACCTGGAACCTCGTCTTCCTCCAGCTGCTCATCGAGGAGCTCGGCTACGAGGTGATCAACCTCGGTCCGTGCGTCCCGGACGACGTCCTCGTCGACACCTGCCGGGAGACCGCTCCCGACCTGGTGGTGGTCAGCAGCGTCAACGGGCACGGCCACCAGGACGGGCTGCGTGTCATCGGCGCGCTGCGCGCGTGCGGTGAACTCGCCTCGACCCCGGTGGTCATCGGAGGGAAGCTCGGAGTCGCCGGACAGCAGAGCGAATCGGCGATCGGCGAGCTGGTGTCCGCCGGCTTCGACGCCGTCTTCGGCGACGCCTCGACAGCCACCATGGAGTTCAGCCGCTTCGTCGGCACCCTGCCCGCCCCCCTGCGCTCCCTGGAACGCACCGGGGCCGTGGCGTGAGACCGGGCGCGCGCCCGCCCCGGCGGACCGTCGAGTGGGCGCGCCCGGTGGACTTCGGAGCCTTCGTCCGGGCCAGAAGCCGTGCCGGTGAACTGGTGGTGCAGCCCCGCATGGGGTTCGGCGACCCCGCGACCATGCGCGCGGGGCTGGCCGCCACCCGCGCCGCCGACGCCACGACAGTCGGCACCATCACCCTCGACAGCTATACCCGGGTCGGTGAACTGGCTTCCGTGGAAAGCGCGTTGCGGGCCGGCGCCGACCTCAACGGATACCCCATCGTCAGCTACGACCGGACGGTGACCGAGCAGGTTCTCGCAGGGATCAGGGACGAGACCTTCCCGGTCCAGGTCCGGCACGGATCGGCCGTCCCCGGGGACATCTTCGCCGCACTGCGCAGAACGCTGATCAACGCCACCGAAGGCGGTCCGGTCTCCTACTGCCTGCCCTACGGACGCACTCCGCTGGACGAATCCGTACGGAACTGGGTGCGCTGCACGGAGGACTTCGCGCAACTGCGCGAATCGGGAGTGGAACCACATCTGGAGACCTTCGGCGGCTGCATGCTCGGCCAATTGTGCCCGCCCAGCCAGCTGGTGGCGATCAGCGTGCTCGAAGCCCTTTTCTTCTGTCAGCACGGAATACGAAGTGTGTCGCTCAGCTATGCACAGCAGACCCATCCGGAGCAGGACCGGGAAGCGGTCGCCGCGCTGCGCCGCCTGAGTGCCGAATTGCTTCCGACTCCCAACTGGCACGTGGTCATCTACGCCTACATGGGCGTGTACCCGACCACGGTCGACGGCGCCTATCTGCTGCTCGACCAGGCGACGCGCCTCGCGGTCGACTCGGGCTCCGAGCGGCTCATCGTGAAGACGGTGGCGGAGTCCCGCCGGATCCCGACCGTAGCGGAGAACATCGCCGCCCTGGAGTCGGCGGCCCGGACCGCGGGCGCGGCACAGTCCTGCCCCCCGCCCCCCGGCGAAGCGGATTCACAGACGTACCTGGAGGCCAGGGCCCTGGTGGAGGGCGTACTCGAGCTGTCCCCGGATATCGGCCACGCCTTCGAACTGGCCTTCCGGCAGGGTGCCCTGGACATCCCCTACTGCCTGCACCCGGACAACCACGGCCGGGCGCGCAGCTATATCGACAGCGACGGCCGGCTGCGGTGGGCCGGCATCGGACGGCTGCCTCTGGCCGGGCTCGTGGGCCGGGGCCGCGCCCGGGAAGCCACCTCGGCGGGTCTGCTCGCCGATCTCTCCTACGTACAAAGGGCGTTCGACCGGATGGCCGCGGTGGAATCCGGCGGCACCCGGGACAGGGGCGGTCCGGGCATCGCCCCGATCGGATACCGGTCCCTCTCCGGCGGCGAATCGCAGGAGAGCTCCTAGGACTTAGGGGGGCGCTAGGGGCTGTGTGCCGCCTTTCGCCTTCATAGCGTGACCCGCAGTGGTGCGGTTCCTTGCTGAATTCCGTCCGGCGACGGGCGACAATTGTGTGGAGTGCAGATGACTGAGTCGGAAAACTTCGTCTCTGGCACCGACGGTGTGCCGGGCGGGGGCACGGTGCAGCAGACCGCACTCGTGCGTGAGTTGGTTTCCCTCCCCACCTCGGAGCAGACCCGGGTGCTGCTCGACCTGGTGCGGCAGAGCGCCACGGCCGTGCTGCGGCAGTCCCGGCCGGACGCCGCGCCGATCGCGGACCCGGCGCGCGCCTTCCGCGAGCTGGGGCTCGACTCCGTGGCGCTGGTGGCCCTGCACGCCCGGCTGGTCGAGGCCACCGGCCTTCCACTGCCCCCTACCGTCGCCTTCGACCACCCCTCACCCGCCGCCCTCGCCGCCCATCTGCGTACCGAGGCACTGGGCCTGCCCGACCTGCCCGATCCGGTCGTCGCAGCCGGCATCGCCACCGACGACCCGATCGCCGTCGTCGGCATCGGCTGCCGCTACCCCGGCGACGTGTCCTCCCCCGAGGACCTGTGGAAGCTGGTCGCCGACGGCACCCACATCCGTGACGACTTCCCCACCGACCGGGGATGGGACCTCGACCGGCTCTTCGACGACGACCCCGCCACCCCCGGCACCACCTACGCCCGCCACGGTGGATTCCTCTCCGGCGCAGCCGAGTTCGACGCGGACTTCTTCTCCATCAGCCCCCGTGAAGCCCTCGCGATGGACCCGCAGCAGCGCCTCGTGCTGGAGACCGTGTGGGAGGCCGTCGAGCGGGCCGGGATCGACGCGCGGACCCTGCGCTCCAGCCGGACCGGCGTCTTCGTGGCCGCCGAGCCGCAGGAGTACGCGATGCGCCTGCACGAGGCGCCGGACGGCCTGGACGGATACCTGCTCAGCGGCAACGCACCCAGCGTGGTCTCCGGCCGGGTCGCCTACACGCTCGGCCTCGAAGGCCCGGCGCTGACGGTCGACACCGCCTGCTCGGGTTCGCTGGTCGGACTCCACCTCGCCGTCCAGTCCCTGCGGCGCGGTGAGTGCACCCTCGCGCTGGCAGGCGGGGTCGCCGTCATGGGCAGCCCCGGTGTGTTCACCGCGTTCAGCCGGCAGCGCGGGCTCGCCGCCGACGGCACGGTCAAGGCGTTCGCCGCCGCCGCGGACGGCACCGCGTTCGCCGAGGGCGCCGGGGTGTTCGTCCTGGAGCGCCTCTCCGACGCACGGGCCAACAACCACCCCGTCCTGGCCGTCGTGCGCGGTACGGCCATCAACCAGGACGGCGCGTCCAACGGCCTGACCGCTCCCAGCGGCCGTGCGCAGCGCCAGGTCATCCGTCAGGCACTCGCGGACGCCGGACTCACGGCCGCGGAGGTCGACGCCGTCGAGGCACACGGCACCGGCACCACGCTCGGCGACCCCATCGAGGCGCAGGCGCTCATCGCCACCTACGGGCAGCAGCGCACCGAGGGGCCCGTCTGGCTCGGTTCGGTGAAGTCCAACATCGGACACACCCAGGCTGCGGCGGGCTCGGCCGGACTGATCAAGATGATCATGGCGATGCGCCATGGTCTGCTGCCCGCGACGCTGCACGTGGACGCCCCCTCGCCCAACGTCGACTGGTCGGCGGGCGAGGTCCGCCTGCTGACCGAACCCGTGCCATGGGCGCCGGGCGAGCGCCCCCGCCGGGCCGCGGTCTCCTCGTTCGGCGTCAGCGGCACCAACGCCCACATCGTGGTCGAGGAGCCGCCGGCCGAGACCACGCAGAGCGCCGCCGAGGGCGAGGGCGTCCCGGCCGACGACGGACGACCCCTGCCGGTGACGATCTCCGCCAGCAGCGGTATCGCCCTGCGCGACCAGGCACGACGCCTGCTGACACATGCCGAGGACACCCCCGGCGCC
Organism: Streptomyces sp. NPDC127177; assembly: GCF_042672475.1. Lineage (NCBI taxonomy): Bacteria > Bacillati > Actinomycetota > Actinomycetes > Kitasatosporales > Streptomycetaceae > Streptomyces > Streptomyces sp. NPDC127177. Next base: position 16,562 of record NZ_JBHXUW010000044.1, on the reverse strand, counting down.
CGCCCCCTGGACCTCGCCCTTTCCCTGGCGACCACCCGCTCGGCGCTGTCCCACCGGGCCGTGGTGCTCGCCGACGACCGCCCGGCCCTCCTCGACGGCCTGCGCGCTCTGGCCGACGGCCAGGAGGCCCCGGGCGTCTTCACCTCGGTCACCGGTGGCGGCACGGCCTTCCTCTTCACCGGCCAGGGCAGCCAGCGCCTCGCCATGGGACGCCGCCTGTATGACGCCTACCCCACCTATGCCAAGGCCCTCGACAACGCGATCGGCTATCTCGACCTCCAGCTCGACCGCTCCCTGTGGGACGTCCTGTTCGCCGACGAGGGCAGCCCCGAAGCCGCCCTGCTCGACCACACCGTGTACGCGCAGGCGGCCCTCTTCGCCGTCGAGGTCGCCCTGTTCAGGCTCCTGGAGTCCTGGGGCGTCCAACCGGACTACGTGGCCGGGCACTCCATCGGGGAGGTGACGGCCGCCCACGTCGCCGGTGTGCTCACGCTGGACGACGCCGCCACGCTCGTCGCGGCGCGCGGCCGGCTGATGCAGGCACTCCCCGAGGGCGGCGCCATGATCGCCGTCGAGGCCGCGGAGGAGACGGTGGAGCCGCTCCTCGCGCCCCACCGCGACAGGGTGAGCATCGCCGCGGTCAACGGCCCCGGCTCGGTCGTCCTGTCCGGGGACGAGGAGACGGTCACCGCGATCGCCGCCCGGCTGGAGGCCGACGGCCACCGCACCAAGCGCCTCCGGGTCAGCCACGCGTTCCACTCACCGCTGATGGCACCCATGCTCGACGACTTCCGGCAGATCGCCCGCATCCTCACCTACACCGCGCCGAAGCTTCCCGTCGTCTCCGCCCTGACCGGCGCCCTCGCCACCGCCGATGAACTCACCGACCCCGAGCACTGGGTGCGGCACATCTGCGAGCCCGTGCGCTTCCACGACGCCGTCGTCTCCCTCACGGACCGGGGCGTCGCCACCTTCCTCGAACTGGGACCCGACCCGGTGCTCAGCACCATGGGCCGCGCCGGCGCCGACCCCGCGACGGTGTTCACCCCGGTACTGCGGCGCGGGCGCGACGAGCCGTACCAACTGCTCAGCGCCCTGGCCGTCGCCCACACGCGCGGCACCCGCGTCGACTGGCACGCCTTCTTCGCCGGTGGCGGCGCCCACCGCGTCGAGCTGCCCACCTACGCCTTCCAGCGTGAGCGGTTCTGGCTCAGCGCCCCCACCGCCGCCCAGGACGCGACGGCGCTCGGGCAGATGGCTGCCGACCACCCCCTGCTGGGCGCGGTGGTGGGCCTCGCGGACACCGGGGGTGCCGTCCTCACCGGTCGGGTCTCGCTGCGCTCGCACCCCTGGCTCGCCGACCACGTGATCACGGGCCATGTCCTGCTGCCCGGCACGGCGTTCGTCGACCTCGCGGTCCGGGCCGGGGAACAGACCGGCTGCGAACGCCTCGACGAACTGGTCATGGCCGCCCCGCTGACCCTGCCCGCCACGGGCGGCGTCGCTCTCCAGATCGTCGTCGACGCCCCGGACACCGCCGGCCGGCGCGCCGTCGCCTTCTACTCGCGCGACGAGGACGCCGCCGCCGACGCCCCGTGGACCCAGCACGCCACCGGCCGGCTGGCACCCGGCGCCCCCTCCGGGCCGCCTGCCACGGACTTCGCGGCCGGCGACTGGCCGCCCCCCGGTGCCGAGCCCCTCGACATCACCGGCCTCTACGGCGATCTCGCCGCCCAGGGCTACGGATACGGTCCCGTCTTCCAGGGCCTGCAAGCGGTCTGGAAGACCGGGGACGGCGAGGTGCTCGCCGAGGTGCGGCTGCCCGCGACGGCAGGCGACCCGGCCTCCGCCTACGGACTCCACCCCGCACTGCTGGACGCCGTACTGCACGCCACCGACTTCGCCACGGCGGACGCCTCCGGCAGTGCGGACGGCCGCGTCCTGCTGCCCTTCGCCTGGACCGGCGTCACATTGCACGCGGCGGGGGCGACCACGCTGCGGGTACGCGTCACGGCCACCGGAACCGACGAGGTCGCCATCGAACTGGCCGACGCCGGCGGCGCCCCCGTGGCCTCCGTCGAATCCTTCCTCGTCCGGCCCGTCGCCGCCGGCGGACTGGCCGCCACAGCCCACCCCGACGCGCTCCACCACGTCCGGTGGACGCCGCTGCCGGCCCCCGCCGAAACCCCGCCGAGCCCCGGTGCCGCGGTCCACACCTGCCCCGCACCGACCGGACCCGACGTCGCAGCCGACGTCCGCACGGTCCTCGGCACCACGCTGACCGCCGTACGCGACTGGCTCACCGACGAAAGCTCCGCCACCGCGCGGCTGACCGTCCTCACCCGGGGCGCCGTCGCCGCCACCCCGGGCGAGGTCGCCGCACTCGTGCAGGCTCCCGTCTGGGGCCTGGTGCGTTCGGCCCAGGCCGAACACCCCGGCCGGTTCCTCCTGCTCGACACCGACGGCTCGCTCGGCACCGAGGAACTGCTGCGCCTCACGGCCGGCTCGGACGAACCCGAGATCGCCGTCCGCGACGGCCGGCTGTACGTCCCCCGGCTGACCCGCACCACGCAGTCACCGCACACGTCCGCCACACCCTGGCGCACCGACGGCACCGTCCTGATCACCGGTGGCACCGGCGGCGTCGGCGCCACCGTCGCCAGGCACCTGGTCACCACACACGGCGTACGCGGACTGCTGCTCACCAGCCGCCGTGGCGCGGACGCCCCCGGCGCCGAGGAACTGCGGTCCGAACTGACCGGGCTCGGGGCCGAGGTCGTGATCGCCGCCTGCGACGCCGCCGACCGCGACGCGATGGCCGAGGCACTGGCCGCCGTACCGGAACGGCTGCCGCTGAGCGCCGTGGTCCATGCGGCGGGAGTCCTCGACGACGCACTCGTCGACTCCCTCGACGAGGACCGCCTGGGCACCGTCCTGCGGCCCAAGGCCGACGGTGCCTGGAACCTGCACGAACTCACCCGCGACAGCGACCTTTCGGCCTTCGTCCTGTTCTCCTCCACCGCCACCCTCCTGGACGGTGCCGGACAGGCCAACTACGCCGCCGCCAACGTCTTCCTGGACGCCCTGGCCGGCCACCGCGCCGGCCTCGGCCTCCCCGCGACCTCACTCGCCTGGGGGTTGTGGACCGGCACCGGTGGCATGGGCGGCACCCTCGACGAGGCAGCACTGCGGCGCATCGAACGCCTCGGCCTCCAGCCGCTGTCCGTCGCGGAGAACCTCGCACTCCTGGACCGCGCGATCACCACCGATGGGCACCCGGCCGTCGTTCCCGTACGGCTGAACCTGCGCACGCTCAACGCCCGCGCCGACGACGTACCGGCCCTCCTCCGCGGTCTGGTCCGCCCACCGCGCCGCGCCGTGAACGGCGGCGGGGTCAGCGTCGAACAGTCCCTCGCGCGCAGCCTGACCGGCCTGACCCGGTCGGAGCGCGGCGAGGCACTCCTCGACCTGGTGCGTACACAGGTGGCCGCCGTCCTCGGCCATGAGAGCCCCGAACGCGTCTCCACCACGAGGGCGTTCAACGAGATGGGCTTCGACTCCCTCGCGGCCGTCGAGCTCCGCAACCGGCTCAGCTCCGCAACCGGCCTGCCGCTGACGGCCACGCTGGTCTTCGACTACCCCTCGCCCGTCGCCCTGGCCGACCACCTGGCCTCCCGGCTCGGCGGCGACACGGAGCACCGGGCGGGCCGGCGCCTCCCGGCTGCCGCGACCGTGTCCGACGACGACCCCATAGCCATCGTGTCCATGGCCTGCCGCTACCCCGGCGGGGTGACCTCTCCCGAGGACCTGTGGCAGCTCGTCGAGGAGGGCCGAGACGTCGTCTCGGCGTTCCCCACCGACCGCGGCTGGCCCACCGACATCCACGACTCCGACCCGGGCACGCCGGGCAAGAGCCTCACCGACCAGGGCGGATTCCTCTACGGGGCCGCCGATTTCGATGCCGGGTTCTTCGGCATCAGCCCCCGCGAGGCCCAGGCCATGGACCCCCAGCAGCGGCTGCTGCTGGAGATAGCCTGGGAGACCATCGAGCGCGCGGGCATCGACCCGCACGCCCTGCGTGGCAGCGACACCGGTGTGTTCGCCGGCGTGATGTACCACGACTGGGGGCTGCGGCTCGGCCCGCTGCCCGAGCACGTGGCGGGCTACCACGGCAACGGCAGCCTCGCCAGCGTGGTGTCCGGACGGGTCGCCTACACCCTCGGCATCGAGGGCCCGGCCGTCACCGTCGACACCGCCTGCTCGTCCTCGCTGGTCGCTCTGCACTGGGCGGCCCAGGCACTGCGCCGCGGCGACTGCGCGCTGGCACTCGCGGGCGGCGTCACCGTCATGTCCACCCCGGACACCTTCGTCGACATGAGCCGACAGCGCGGCCTCGCCGCCGACGGTCGGTGCAAGTCGTTCGGCAGTGGCGCGGACGGCACCGGCTGGGGCGAGGGTGTCGGCATGCTGCTGCTGGAGCGGCTCTCCGACGCCGAACGGAACGGTCACCGTGTGCTCGGCATAGTCCGAGGCTCCGCGGTCAACTCCGACGGTGCCTCCAACGGCCTCACCGCGCCCAACGGACCGGCGCAGCAACGCGTCATCCGGCGCGCGTTGAGCGTCGCCGGTCTCACCCCCGCCGACATCGACGCCGTCGAGGGCCACGGCACCGGCACCGTCCTGGGCGACCCGATAGAGGCCCAGGCGCTGCTGGAGACCTACGGTCAGGAGCGCCCCGCTGACGACAGCCCGCTGCTGCTCGGTTCCATCAAGTCCAACATGGGCCACACCCAGGCAGCGGCAGGCGTGGCGGGCATCATCAAGATGGTGCAGGCGATGCGCCACGGCGTGCTGCCGGCGACCCTGCACGTCGACGAGCCGTCACCGCAGGTGGACTGGGACTCGGGCGCCGTGGCACTGCTCACGGGCCCCACCGCCTGGCCCGAGCACGGCCGCCCCCGTCGAGCAGGCGTGTCCTCGTTCGGCATCAGCGGCACCAACGCCCACGTGATCGTCGAGGAACCGCCCACCCCTGCCCCCCAGGACGTGACCGAGCCGGCGGAGCCCGCGTCAGGACCGGTCATCTGGCCGCTCTCGGCGAGCACCCCGGACGCGTTGGGCGCCCAGGCGACGAGCCTGCTCAACCACCTCGCGACCGTCCCCGACGACGCACTCGTCGCGACGGGCCACGCCCTGGCGACGTCCCGCGCGGCCTTGGACCACCGTGCCGTCGCGATCGGAGCCGACCGAACGGAACTCGCCGACTCGCTGCGGGCGTTGGCTGCCGGCGAAGGCCCGGTGAGGGGAACGATCAGCGAGGGCAAGGTCGCGTTCCTGTTCACGGGTCAGGGTGCGCAGCGGTTGGGGATGGGCCGTGAGTTGTACGGTGCGTTCCCGGTGTTCGCGGAGGCGTTCGACGCGGTGTTGGCGGAGTTGGATGTGCGGTTGGGTGTGGGTCTGCGTGAGGTGGTGTGGGGTGAGGACGCTGATCTGCTGAACGGGACGATGTTCGCCCAGGCCGGCCTGTTCGCGGTGGAGACGGCCCTGTTCCGGTTGTTGGAGTCGTGGGGGGTGCGTCCGGACTTCTTGGTGGGTCATTCCGTCGGTGAGATCGCGGCTGCGCATGTCTCAGGGGTGTTGTCCCTGACCGATGCGGCTGAACTTGTGGTGGCGCGTGGTCGGTTGATGCAGGCGTTGCCGTCGGGTGGGTCGATGGTGGCGGTGGAGGCGACGGAGGCGGAGGTTCTTCCGCTCCTGAACGACGCGGTGGGCATTGCCGCGGTTAATGGTCCGCGTTCCGTTGTTGTTTCGGGCACGGAGTCGGCGGTTGCTGATCTTGTTGCGGTGTTCGAGGCGCAGGACCGTAGGACGAGTGTGTTGCGGGTGTCGCATGCGTTCCATTCGCCGTTGATGGAGCCGATGCTGGCGGAGTTCGGTGCGGTGGTCGCGGGGCTGGAGTTCGGCGCCCCGTCGATCCCGGTGGTGTCGGGTGTTTCCGGGGATCTGTCGGAGGGGTGGGGTTCGGCGGAGTACTGGGTGCGGCACGTGCGTGAAGCGGTGCGGTTCGCCGACGCGGTCCGGTTCCTGGAGGACCGCGGCGTCACCTCGTACATCGAGATCGGCCCGGACGCCGTACTCAGCGGCATGGGCCAGGACTGCGTCCAGGACGCGGAGGGGGCGGCGTTCGTCCAGTCGTTGCGACGGAACCGGCCCGAGGCCCGCGATCTCCTGGCTGCCGTCGGCCGTGCCCACACGCGTGGTGTCGCCGTCGCATGGGACGCGCTCTTCGGTCTCCACGGCATCGGACAGGGCCCGGACCTGCCCACCTACGCCTTCCAGCACCAGCGCTACTGGCTCGACCTGGCCACCGCCCCCGGCGATCTGGACGCGGTCGGACTCGAAGCGGTCACCCACCCCCTGCTGAGCGCCGCGGTGGCGACACCGGACAACGGCGGGGTCGTCCTGACGGGGCGGCTGGCCACCAGCAGCCAGCCATGGCTCGCCGACCACGGCGTGCTGGGCAGCGTGCTGCTGCCGGGCACCGGATTCGTCGAGCTCGCGATCCGGGCGGGCGACCACGTCGGCTGCGGCCGCATCGAGGAACTGCTGCTCGAAGCACCGCTGACCCTGCCGGCCCGGGGAGGCGTCGCCCTTCGCGTCGTCGTCGGCGCGCCGGACCCCTCCGGCGCCCGGTCCGTCAGCATCCACTCGCGCGGCTCCGCGGACCCCGACGCCCCGTGGACCAGGCACGCCCACGGCACCCTGACCCGCGAAGCGCCCGACCCCGCCTTCGACCTCACCCAGTGGCCGCCGACCGGCGCCACCCCGGTCGACGTCACGTCCGCCTACGAGCGGCTCAACGAGCGCGGCTACGCCTACGGCCCCGCCTTCCAGGGCCTGCGTACGGCCTGGCGGCGCGGCGACGACGTGTTCGCCGAGGTCGCCCTCGACGGCCCCGCCCGCAGCGAGGCGGCGGCCTTCGGGCTGCACCCCGCGCTCCTCGACGCGGCCATGCACGCCGATCTGCTGACGGATCCGGCCGCCGACGCCGCCACCCTGCTGCCCTTCTCGTGGAACGGCGTCACCCTGCACGCCGCCGGAACCCCCTCGCTACGCGTCCACATCCAGCGGATACGCGGTGACGAGGTGTCCGCCATCATGGTCGCCGACGAGAACGGCACACCGGTGGCCACCGTCGAATCACTCGTCTCCCGCCCGGTCTCGCCCGAGCAGATCGCGGCAGCCTCCGGCGCACCGTCCGCCGCCCTCCACCGGATCGTCTGGCAACGCTCGGAGCCGGCCGGCACAACTGCCGAGACCCCCGCCCACGCCGTCCTGCACTGCCCGGCCCCGTCCGAGGGCCGGAGCGTCCCGGACGCCGTGCGCGCCCTCACCCACCACGTGCTCGACGAGGTACGCGAACGGCTCGCCGGCCCCGAGGCGAGCACCGAACCCCTCGTCGTGGTCACCCGGCGCGCCGTGTCCGTGCGGCCGGGCGAGGACGTGGACCCGGCGCAGGCCCCCGTCTGGGGTCTCGTACGTGCCGCACTGGCCGAGAACCCGGGCCGGTTCCGGCTCGTCGACGTCGAGGACGAATCCCAGGCGACCGAGATCGCCCTGGCTGCCGCCATCGCCTCCGGCGAGCCCGAATGCGCCCTGCGTGAAGGCGCGTTGTGGGTCCCGCGACTGGGCCCGGTGACCGCTCCCGAGCCTGCACGGCCCGCCCCGTGGAGCGCCGACGGCACGGTGCTGATCACCGGAGGCACCAGTGGTCTCGGCGCACTCGTCGCACGCCACCTCGTCACCACGCACGGGGTACGGCATCTCCTCCTGGCCGGCCGTCGCGGCATGGACACACCCGGCGCGGAGTCGCTCGTCGCCGAACTCACCGAGCTCGGAGCACAGGTCGATGTCGCCGCGTGCGACGTCGCCGACCGGGACCGGCTGGCCGCCCTGCTCGCCGGGATCGACACCGACCACCCGCTGCGCGCCGTCGTACACGCGGCAGCCGTCGCCGGCGGCGGCCTGGTCGGCAACCTCACGCCCGAGCGCTTCGACGCCGTCCTGCGCCCCAAGGCCGAGGGCGCCTGGCACCTGCACGAACTGACCAGGAACGCCGACCTCACCGCGTTCGTCATGTTCTCCTCGGCGGGCGGTCTCGTCCTCGCCGCAGGCCAGGCCGACTACGCGGCGGCCAACGTCTTCCTCGACGCGCTCGCCACGCACCGGACAGCGGCCGGGCTGCCCGCGACATCCCTCGCGTTCGGCATGTGGGAGGTCAGCACCGGGCTCGGCGGCGACCTCACCGAGGCGGACCTCGACCGGATGCGGCGGCTCGGGCTGCCCGCCCTCGCCGCCGACCGCGGCCTGGAGCTCTTCGACGAGGCCCTCGCCGCCGAGGAAGCCGTGATCGTCCCCCTCACCATCGACACGGCGGCGCTCGCCGCCCGCAGCGACGAACTGCCCGCGCTGCTGCGCGGCCGGGTCCGTGCTCCCGCGCGCCGCGTGGTCCGGGCGGTCCCCACCGGCTCCGCACTGGAACGCCGACTGGCAGGTACGACCCCCGACGAGCGGGCCCGCATCCTGTTGGACACGGTCCGCACCCAGGTCGCCTCCGTACTCGGGCAGCCGTCCCCCGAGGCGGTCGGACCCGACACGGCCTTCCGCGACCAGGGATTCGACTCCCTCGCCGCCGTGGAACTGCGCAACCTGCTGGTCGGCTCCACAGGGCTGCGACTGCCCGCGACCCTGGTCTTCGACTACCCCAACTCCCGTGCCGTGGCCGGACATCTCGACACCCTGCTCACCGGCACGACCACCGCGGCACCCGGCCCCACTCCCGTCGCGGCCGTGGACGACGACCCGATCGCGGTGGTGGCCATCAGCTGCCGCTTCCCCGGCGGCGTCCGCTCACCAGAGGACCTGTGGAACCTCGTCGCGGACGGCGTCGACGCCATCGGCGACTTCCCCGCCGACCGAGGCTGGGACGCCGACGCCCTCTACGACCCCGAGCCCGGGCTCCCCGGCCGCACCTATGTCCGCGAAGGCGGATTCCTCTACGACGCAGCCGAGTTCGACCCCGAGTTCTTCGGCATCATGCCGCGCGAGGCCCTCGCGATGGACCCGCAGCAACGACTGCTGCTTCAGAGCGCATGGGAGACGTTCGAACGCGCCGGAATCGACCCGGAGACGCTGCGCGGAAGCCAGACCGGCGTGTACGCCGGTGTGATGTACCACGAGTACGGCAGCCGGATCACCGACGTCCCCGACGACCTGGCCGGCTACCTCGGCAACGGCAGCGCGGGAAGCATCGCCTCCGGCCGCGTCGCCTACGCACTGGGCCTCGAAGGCCCCGCCGTCACGGTCGACACCGCGTGCTCCTCCTCCCTGGTCAGCCTCCACATGGCCTGCCAGGCGCTGCGCACCGGGGAGATCGACCTCGCCCTGGCGGGCGGTGTCACCGTCATGCCGACCCCGGAGATCTTCGTCGACTTCAGCCGGCAGCGCGGTCTCGCCGCCGACGGACGCTCTAAGGCGTTCGCGGGCGCCGCCGACGGCACGAGCTGGGCCGAAGGTGTCGGTCTCCTCCTGGTGGAGCGCCTCTCCGACGCCCGCCGCAACGGGCACCCCGTCCTCGCGGTGGTGCGGGGGAGCGCCATCAACCAGGACGGTGCGTCCAACGGCCTGACCGCCCCCAACGGCCCCTCACAGCAGCGCGTCATCCGCAAGGCCCTGTCGGCCGCCGGGCTCACCCCGGCCGACGTGGACGCGGTGGAGGGACACGGCACCGGCACCCGGCTGGGCGACCCGATCGAGGCGCAGGCCCTGCTCGCGACGTACGGTCAGGACCGTTCCGCCGACCAGCCCCTGTGGCTCGGTTCGGTCAAGTCGAACATCGGGCACGCCCAGGCCGCGGCAGGTGTCAGCGGAGTCATCAAGATGGTGATGGCCCTGCGCAACGGCCTGCTGCCCCGGACCCTGCACGTCGACGAACCGTCACCACAGGTGGACTGGGAGGCAGGCGGCGTACGGCTGCTGACCGAGCCGGTCACCTGGGCGCCGCAGGACCGGCCCCGGCGGGCGGGCGTCTCCTCCTTCGGGCTCAGCGGAACCAACGCCCACGTCATCATCGAAGAGGCACCGCTCGACGACACCCCGCCGTCCGCACAGGACGGCCCGGACGGCGCCGCCGTCGCCGCCGAACCGCTGCCCTTCGTACCGCTGCCGCTGTCCGCGCGCAGCGCCACGGCTCTCAGGGCGCAGGCGGGTCGTCTGCTCGCTCATGTGGAGGCGAATCCGGAGGTTTCGCTGCTGGACGTCGGCCTTTCGCTGGCGACGACGCGTGCGGTGCTGGATCACCGTGCGGTGGTGGTGGCTGCGGATCGTGGTGCGGTGGTGCGTGCGTTGTCGGATGTGGTGGCGGGTCGTGAGTGTGCGGATGTCGTCGCGTCTGCGGGTGCTTCCGTGGAGGGGCTCACGGCGTTCCTGTTCACGGGTCAGGGTGCGCAGCGGTTGGGGATGGGCCGTGAACTGTACGGTGCGTTCCCGGTGTTCGCGGAGGCGTTCGACGCGGTCGTGGCGGAGTTGGATGTGCGGCTGGGTGTGGGGCTGCGTGAGGTGGTGTGGGGTGAGGACGCCGAGCTGCTGAACGGGACGATGTTCGCCCAGGCCGGCCTGTTCGCGGTCGAGACCGCCCTGTTCCGGCTGCTGGAGTCATGGGGCGTACGGGCTGACGTGGTGGCCGGGCATTCGATCGGTGAGATCACGGCCGCGTACGTCGCGGGCGTACTGACGCTGGCCGACGCGGCCGAACTCGTCGTGGCACGGGGCCGGTTGATGCAGGAACTCCCGGCGGGCGGGGTCATGGTGGCGGTGGCCGCGACGGAGGACGAGGTGCTTCCGTTGCTGAGCGGCGAGGTGGGACTGGCGGCGGTGAACGGTCCGTCCGCCGTGGTGGTGTCGGGGGCGGAGAAGGAGACCCTCGCCCTCGCGGAGCACTTCACCGCCCTCGGACGTCGTACGAAGCAACTGAAGGTGTCGCACGCCTTCCACTCGCCCCTCATGGAGCCCATGCTCGACGCGTTCCGGAAGGTCGCCGAGAAACTCTCGTACACCGCTCCCTCGATGCGCGTCGTGTCCAACGTGACCGGAGCCGAAGCGACCGCCGAGCAGCTGACCTCGCCCGAGTACTGGGTACGCCACGTCCGCGATGCCGTCCGGTTCGCCGACGGCATCGCCCACCTCTCGGGCCAGGGCGTCACCCGCTTCGTGGAACTCGGCCCCGACGCGGTGCTCACCGCACTCACCGAGGCCACCCCGCACCACTCGCCCGACACCCTCACGGTGCCCGCCCTGCGAAAGGGCAGGCCCGAGGTACCCACCCTGCTCACCGCCCTTGCCCGGCTGCACGTCACCGGGCCCGCCGCCCGGTGGGCCGACGTCCTCGACGGACGCGGCGGCCGCCGGGTAGAGCTGCCCACGTACGCCTTCGACCGGACCACGTACTGGCTCGACGCCCCCACCGCCGCCGACGGCGATGTGACCGGCCTCGGCCAGACCGCCGCCGCACACCCGCTGCTCAGCGCGGTGGTCGCCTCCCCGGAGGCCGGCGGCGTGGTGCTCACCGGGCGTCTCTCCGTACGCACCCACCCCTGGCTCGCCGACCACGACGTCCTCGGGACCGTGCTGCTGCCGGGCACCGGCTACATCGAACTGGCCATCCGGGCCGGTGAGGAAGTCGGCTGCGAGGTGGTGGAGGAACTCACCATCGAGGCACTGATGCCACTCCCGCCGCACGGCGGGCTTGCCGTCCAGGTCGTCGTCGACGCACCCGACGCGGGCGGTCGCTGCTCGCTCGCCGTCTACTCCCGTGCCGACGACGCCCCCGCCGGCGCACCCTGGAGCAAGCACGCCAGCGGCGTACTCGCCCCCGGGAGCGGGCAGGCGCCCCCCGCCGGAACGTTCGCCCCCGCCCCGGCCGACTGGCCGCCCACGGGCGCGACCGAGGTCGACATCTCCGGTGTGTACGACTACCTCACCGGCCAGGGCTACGGCTACGGCCCCATGTTCCGGGGGCTGCGTGGAATCTGGTCACGGGGCAAGGAGACGTTCGCGGAGGTGTCCCTGCCCGAGGACTCCCTGGACGTCGGCAAGGACTTCCGGCTCCACCCCTCCATCCTCGACGCCGCGCTGAGCGCGACCGACTTCATGGACGGCCGCCGCCCCCAGGACGTCGGCGGCACCCAACTGCCCTTCGCCTGGTCCGGTGTCACCCTGCACGCCGCCGGATCGTCCCGGTTGCGAGTACGCATCACCGCCGTCGAGTCCCACCGGTCACAGGGGTCGGACGCGGTGCGTCTCGAACTCACCGACCCCACGGGCGCCCCGGTCGCCACCATCGACTCCCTGGTGGTCCGCCCCGTCACCGCGGCCAAGGTCAACGCGGCCGCCGCAGCGGGCGGCGGCGAGCACGAGTCCGTGTTCGAGCTCGTCACCCACCAACTGCCCCTCGGCGCGGCCGTCGCCGCGGCCACCGACCGCTGGGCGGTGCTCGGCGCCGGCCCCGACGGCGCCCATGCCGCCTGGCCGGGGACCGCATACCCGGACCTCGCCGCACTCGGCGCCGCCCTGGCCGACGGCGCCTCCGCGCCCGACGTCGTCCTCCTGCCCGTACGGTCCGCCACCGACCACGACGACATCCCGGCAGCCGTCCGCTCCGTGACCGCACAGACCCTCGCCACCCTCCAGGCCTGGCTCGCGGACGAGCGGTACGCACAGTCGCGCCTCATGGTCGTCACACACAACGCGCTCCCCGTCAGGGGAGACGACAGCGCCGTGGACCTCGTCCAGGCACCCGTCTGGGGGCTGCTGCGCTCCGCCCAGGAGGAGTACCCCGGCCGGTTCGTCCTCGTCGACTCCGACGGCACCGCCACCGCCCGCGACTCGCTGCCCGCCGTCGCCGCTTCCGGTGAACCCGAGGCGATCCTGCGCGGCGCCGAAGTACGGGTGCCACGACTGGCCCGGGTGGCAGCGGCGGCCCCCACCGCGCCCCTGCCCTGGGACGCCGACGGGACCGTGCTGATCACCGGAGGGACCAGCGGCCTCGGCGCCGTCGTCGCCCGCCACCTGGTGGAACGGCACGGCGTACGCCACCTGCTGCTCGCCGGACGACGTGGCCAGGACGCACCCGGAGCCACTGAACTGCGCGACGCACTGCACGGACTCGGCGCCCGAGTCACCCTCGCGGCCTGCGACACGTCGGACCGCGCTGCCGTCGACGGACTGCTGGCCGCGATACCGGCCGCACACCCGTTGACCGCGGTGGTCCACGCGGCGGCCGTCATGGACAACGCCCTGATCGGCGCCCTCACCCCCGCGCAGGTCGACGCGGTGATGCGCCCCAAGGTGGACGCGGCCTGGAACCTGCACGAGGCGACACGCGACCTGGACCTGAAGGCGTTCATCCTCTTCTCCTCCTGCGCCGGACTGGTCGTCGGCGTCGGCCAGGGCAACTACGCCGCCGCCAACCGCTTCCTGGACGCCCTCTCCGCCCACCGCCGGGCCGCCGGACTCCCCGGCACAGCGCTGGCGTTCGGCCTCTGGGAGACGAAGACCGGACTCGGGGGCGGCGTCACCCACGCCGACCTGCGGCGCATGCGCACCATGGGCATGCCCGCCCTGCCGACCGACGAGGGCCTCGCCCTTCTCGACGAGGCGCTGGAACTCGACCAGCCGGTGCTCGTACCGATCCGGGTGGAGCGCGACCACCACTCCGCGGGCGAACCGCCGCACCTGCTGAAGGACGTACTGGGCGCACCGGAACGGCCCGCGGCCCGTAAGGAGGTGAGGGCACCAGCCGTCACCACGGTGACCGCCCCGACTGCCGAACTCACCCTGGAACAGCGGCTGTCCGGCATGAAGGCCGCCGAACGCAGGCGCACCGTCCTGGACGTCGTGCGCGAGCAGGTCGCCGGAGTCAGCCACAGCGTCCCGGCCACCATCGACGTCTCCAAGGGCTTCACCGAGCTCGGCCTCGACTCGCTCGCCGCGATCGATCTCCGCAACCGGCTCCAGAAGGCCACCGGCCTCCGGCTCCCGGCGACGCTCATGTTCGACTACCCGAGCCCGACCGTGCTTGCCGACTTCCTCCTCGAAGAACTCCCGGAGGCCACCGAGGAGGTCACGCCGGACGCACCCGCCGACACCCCACCCGCACAGACCGGTGCGGGCACCGCGGAGACCGACGCCTCCATCCGGCAGACCCTCGCGGACATCCCGGTCGACGCACTCCGGGAGTCCGGCCTGCTGGACGCACTGCTGAAACTCGCCGCCCGACCCGCGGCGCCCGCACCCGCCACCGAACCCCGCGCGAGCGCCCCGCAGGGCGAGGCCGCACAGGCCGGCGAGGCGATCAGGACCATGGACGTCGACGACCTGGTGCGTGCCGCGCTCGCATCCGCCGACCCGACCCGGAACCCGAGCGAGGGCTGAGGACATCATGGAAACATCTGTAGAGCAGCTGGTCGCGGCCCTTCGCACGACCATGGTCGAGAACGAACGCCTCCGCTCGGCCAACGACCGTCTCACCGAGGACGCGACCGAGCCGATCGCGGTGGTGGGGATGGCGTGCCGTTATCCGGGTGGTGTGGGTTCTCCGGATGAGTTGTGGGATCTGGTGGTTGAGGGTCGGGACGGTGTGTCGGGGTTTCCGGTGGACCGTGGGTGGGATGTGGAGGGGTTGTACGATCCGGAGCCGGGGAAGCCGAATCGTACGGTGACGCGTGAGGGTGGTTTCCTGTATGACGCGGCTGATTTCGATGCCGGGGTGTTCGGGATCTCGCCGCGTGAGGCGTTGGGGATGGATCCGCAGCAGCGTTTGCTGCTGGAGGCGTCCTGGGAGGCTGTGGAGAGTGCGGGGATCGATCCCCTCTCCCTGAAGGGCAGCAAGACCGGCGTCTTCGCCGGCGTCATGTACCACGACTACGGACCGGGTACGAGTGACGGCAGCCTCGTCACCGGCCGCGTCGCCTTCACCCTCGGTCTCGAAGGCCCCGCCGTCACCGTCGACACCGCGTGCTCGTCATCGCTCGTCGCCCTCCACTGGGCAGGACAGGCGCTGCGCCGGGGCGACTGCTCGATGGCGCTGGTCGGTGGCGTGACGGTGATGACGACGCCCGACATGTTCCTCTACTTCAGCCACCAGCGCGGCATGGCCAAGGACGGCCGCTGCAAGTCCTTCGCAGCCGAAGCCGACGGCACCGGCTGCTCGGAAGGCGTCGGCGTCCTCATGGTCGAACGACTCTCGGACGCCCGACGGGCCGGTCACCGGGTGCTCGCCGTGATCCGGGGGAGTGCGATCAACCAGGACGGTGCGTCGAGCGGCATGACCACCCCGAATGGTCCGTCGCAGCAGCGGGTGATTCGTGCGGCACTGAAGAACGCCGGGCTTGGGACTGCGGATGTGGATTTGGTGGAGGCGCACGGTACGGGGACCCGGTTGGGTGATCCGATCGAGGCGCAGGCGTTGTTGGCGACGTATGGGCAGGGGCGTCCGGACGGTGACCCGCTGTGGATCGGTTCCCTGAAGTCGAACCTGGGCCACACCCAGGCCGCCGCCGGTGTGGGTGGCGTGATCAAGGCGGTGCAGGCGATCCGGCACAGCGTGCTGCCGAAGTCCCTCCACTCACAGACGCGTTCGCCGCACGTGGATTGGGATGCGGGTGCGGTGGAGTTGTTGACGGAGTCGCGTGCGTGGCCGGTGCGGGATCGTCCGCGTCGGGTGGGTGTGTCGTCGTTTGGTCTGAGTGGGACGAATGCGCATGTGATTGTGGAGCAGGCGCCGGTGGTGGAGGAGCCGGAGGCGGTTGGGTCGGTTGAGTTGCCGGTGGTTCCGGTGGTGTTGTCGGCGCGGAGTGATGAGGGGTTGTCGGCGCAGGCGGCGCGGTTGCTGGAGCGGGTGAAGGCTGCTGGGCCTGAGCTGGTTGATGTGGGGTTTTCGTCGGCGGTGTCGCGGGCGGTGCTGGAGCGTCGTGCGGTGGTGGCGGCTGCGGATCGTGAGGAACTGGTCCGGGGATTGTCTGCGCTGGCTGAGGGTGGGTCGTCGCCGTCGGTGGTGCGGGGGTCGGTGAGGCCGGCGGGTGCTACGGCGTTCCTGTTCACGGGGCAGGGTGCGCAGCGGTTGGGGATGGGTCGGGAGTTGTACGGTGCGTTTCCGGTGTTCGCGGAGGCGTTCGATGCGGTGTTGGTGGAGTTGGATGCGCGGTTGGGTGTGAGCCTGCGTGAGGTGGTGTGGGGTGAGGATGCCGATCTGCTGAACGGGACGATGTTCGCCCAGGCCGGCCTGTTCGCGGTGGAGACGGCATCGTTCCGGTTGTTGGAGTCGTGGGGGGTGCGTCCGGACTTCCTGGTGGGTCATTCCGTCGGGGAGATCGCGGCGGCGCACGTCTCAGGTGCTCTGTCCATCGCTGGTGCGGCTGAGTTGGTGGTGGCGCGTGGTCGGTTGATGCAGGCGTTGCCGTCGGGTGGGTCGATGGTGGCGGTGGAGGCGACGGAGGCGGAGGTTC
>NZ_JBHXUW010000043.1:0-74765 GCF_042672475.1 Streptomyces sp. NPDC127177 | reverse complement strand
ACCCGGTCCGGGTGCGCCCCACCTTCATGTCTACGACAACGGCCTCAGCCCGCGAGAAGCTTCTTGACCAGGGCGGCCACCCGGCCGCCCTCCGCGCGCCCCGCGACCTTCGGGTTCACGATCTTCATCACGGCGCCCATCGCGCGCGGCCCCTCGGCCCCGGCGGCCTTCGCCTCATCGACTGCGGACGCCACGATCGCGGACAGCTCGTCGTCACTCAGCTGCTGCGGGAGGTAGGTGTCGAGCAGCTCGCCCTCCTTCTTCTCCCGCTCGGCCTGCTCGGTCCGGCCGCCCTGCGAGAAGGCCTCGGCCGCCTCGCGGCGCTTCTTCGCCTCCCTGGCGATCACCTTCTGCACCTCGTCGTCGGAGAGTTCGCGGGCCGACTTGCCGCTGACCTCCTCCTTGGTGATCGCGGTGAGGGTCAGTCGGAGCGTGGACGAGGTCAGCTCGTCGCGCGCCTTCATGGCCGTGGTGAGGTCTTCCTTGAGCTTGGACTTGAGCGTGGTCATGTGCTGATTGTGGCAGGTGCGGGGCGCCCACCGCCCGCAGGTTTTCCCGTCGGTACGCACTGTCTGCGACGATGGGCGCATGCGCGCACGCTACGGAGTACCCCTGAAAATCACGGCGGTCACCGCCGCGGCCGGCGCCGTCGGCCTCGCCTACGCGGCCGGGTTCGAGGCCCGCTCGTTCCGCCTGCGAAGGGTCACGATCCCGGTGCTCCCGCACGGAGCACGTCCGTTGCGCGTCCTCCAGGTATCCGACGTCCACATGGTGAGCGGACAGCGCAAGAAGCGCGCCTGGCTCCAGTCACTGGCGGGCCTGCGCCCGGACTTCGTCGTGAACACCGGCGACAACCTCTCCGACCCGGACGCGGTCCCGGAGCTGCTGGACGCGCTCGGCCCCCTGATGGAGCTCCCGGGTGTGTACGTCTTCGGCTCCAACGACTACTACGGCCCCAAGCTCCGTAACCCCGCCCGCTACCTCTTCGAGAAGACCGCGGGCAAGCACGGTCTGAACGGGAACGCCCCGGCGGTGGGCGTCGTCCACAACCCGTGGGAACCGATGCGGGACGCCTTCGACGAGGCGGGCTGGCTGAACCTCTCCAACACACGCGGCCGCCTCAAGCTCGACGGCCTGGAGCTGGCCTTCACCGGCCTGGACGACCCGCACATCAAGCGCGACCGCTACGCGGAGGTCTCGGGCGGCCCCGAGACGGGCGCCGACCTCTCCATCGGCGTGGTCCACGCCCCCTACCTGCGCTCCCTGGACGCCTTCACCGCGGACGGCTACCCGCTGATCCTGGCCGGCCACACCCACGGCGGCCAGCTCTGCATCCCCTTCTACGGAGCCCTGGTCACCAACTGCGACCTGGACACGGACCGTGTGAAGGGCCTCTCGTCCCACTCCGTCGACGGCCGCCGCGCCTACCTCCACGTCTCGGCCGGCTGCGGCACGAACCGCTACACCCCGGTCCGCTTCGCCTGCCCGCCCGAGGCGACCCTGCTGACGCTGACGGCCCGGGACTGACACCGGGTCCCGCGACGCGCGACCACCTCACCCTCCCCCGCCCACCCTGTACCCCACCCCCGTACCGCCCCCCGCTTCCCCAGCGCTCACCCACCTCTCGGCCGCCTCCCGATCGGCACAAAAACCGGATTTCGTCTCCGGCCGCAGGTGGGCTAAAGTAATCGATGTCGCCGGGACACCGACGACGATCGGGGTGTAGCGCAGCTTGGCAGCGCGCTTCGTTCGGGACGAAGAGGTCGTGGGTTCAAATCCCGCCACCCCGACAGCTGTAAGACCAGGTCAGGGGCCTGATCCACTTAGTGGATCAGGCCCCTGACTCGTTCCTGGGGCCATCTTGGGAGCCGTTTGGGAGCCGATCTCGGAATCCGGCTCCCAAAATCGGCGAGGGCGCATGCCGGCAGTCCGGCAAACAGCCGTCGAGAGGCCAACCTGCCCACGTAGGCTCTGGCCACCCGGTGCACCGTCGCCGGGCGTACGAGGGGGGCACCGTGGATCATCTCTTCACCGTCGCCGGCCAGACGGCCACGCCGATATCGCGCACTGGGCTGGCCGCGGAAAGTCTTCTTGAGCGGCAGCACCTTCAGGAGTGGGTGATCGCCCACCCACAGGTGCTCGGGGAGTCGGTGCTCGTGGTCACCGCGGAGTACGACCGGTGGGCCGATACGGACGGAGTGCCGGCGCGCGACCGGTTGGACGTTCTGGGGCTGGACGCGACCGGCCGCCTCGTCGTGGTCGAGCTAAAGCGCGGCACGGCCGACCGCGACGTACACCTCCAGGCGATCACCTACGCCGCTCTGGTGTCCCGGTTCGACCTCGGCACCCTGGCCCAGGCGCACCGCGACTTCCTGTCGCGAAGGGGGCAGGACCTCGACATCGACGCGTGCAAGCAGCGTCTGCTCGACCATGTGGACGGGGAGTGGAGCCCGGAGCTGCTCCAACGCCCCCGCCAAGTGATCATCGCCGCCGACTTCCCCAAGCAGGTCACCCACTCCGTGGTCTGGCTGTCGGAGATGAGCCTCGACATCGACCTCATCCAGGTGGGCCTGTGGAAGGTGGAGGGTCACCTCGTCGCCGGATTCACCAAGGTCTATCCGACCCCGGAGGTCGAGGAGTTCACGCTCGCACCGGCTCGGGTCGAAGGCGAGGCGGCGGCCAAGAAGCTGCAGGAACGCTCACGCTCGCGCAACGCCGTACACGTCCTCGTCGGAGCGGGCTTGCTGCCGGACGGAACACGGCTGCGGCTGACTCCGCGCCACGGTGCCCCGGAATCCATCCGCAACGCCATCCACTCGTGGGTGGAAGAGGACATCAGCCGAGCAACGGTCACCTGGACCAACAGCACCGCCAAGCCGCTGATCTGGGACGCCGATGGCGCGTCCTATTCACCGACTGGGCTCGCCAACCACATCTTTACGAGCGTGACGAGTCGCACCGCCGACGGCATACAGGGAACAACATGGTGGGACGTCGACACCGACCACGTGCCCGCTGATGTCGACCCCGAAGAATGGGCCACATTGGCGGGGATCGACCTGACAGGTCTGGCCAGGCAGCTCAACGGAACCCGCAAAGACTGGACGGGGCTGCACACCCTGCTGGGCACCGTGCCCGCCGGGCGGTGGACCACCTACGGAGACGTAGCTGCAGTGGTCGGCAGCCATGCCGTCCCGGTCGGTACCCATCTGGCCACCTGCGGCCAATGCCCCAACGCCTGGCGCGTCCTCAATGTGGCAGGGCGCGTCAGCAAAGGCTTCCAGTGGCCCGATCAGACGCGCACGGACACACCTGCAGACGTCCTGATCGCCGAAGGAGTCCGGTTCAACGGGGACGCCGCTGATCCGGAAACGCGCCTGCGTCGGGACGCTCTGCGGCAACTGCTCGACAGCTGAGAAGGTCTGCTCCTGGACCGGACAGCTCCCGCCCAAGGGCAACTACTGCCAATTCATTTCGATTTCAGTCCAGTTGACGTTGCAGGTCCTGTGCAGAGGCCAGCAGCTCGTCCGGGGCGCGACAACCGTTCTCGTACACCACCACGACCTGGGTCAGCTGCTGTTCTGCCGCTGCAAGTTCACCGAGGAGCAGATGCGCGTAGGCCAGGTTCAGCCGCACGCTCAAGGTGTCCTCGTCGTCGCTGCCGAGGTGCGAGGCCAATGGCTCGACCACGGCGCCCAGTTCGCGGGAGGCGAGGCCAACCCGACCCTGACGGAGAGCGACCGCTGCCGCCTGGCCGAGGGTTCTCAAGGTGTCAGGGTGCCCGGGGCCCAGGACGTCGCTCTGCGCCTCAGCCAGCAACCGCAGCTGATGCTCCGCGGCGGTGTCCTGGTGTAGCTCGAAGTACACGTCCGCAAGGTGCCGGCGTACCAAGAGCAGGCTGGGATGGCCGGTGCCGTGGGAGGCAAGGACAGCGGTCAACAGGGACCTCAGCGCAGCCTGAGCCTCGGTCTGTCTGTCGAGTAGCCGAAGGGTTCCGGCGTAACCCAGGCAAGCCTCGACCGCCTCCGAATGCGCAGGGCCAAACGCGGCCGCCAATGCCTCGGCCGCCGCCCGGAAGTGTTCCTCAGCCTCGGCGGGCCTTCCTGTCGCGGTGAGCAGCCCGGCGAGAGTGCCCTGGGCCCGGTAGGAGGACGTGTGCCCTCGGGGGGCGATACGGGTCCACGTCGCGTGAATGTCACGCAGCTCAACCTCCGCCTCGTCGAACAGACCCAGATCCAGAAGCGCGTAGCTGAGGTTGTGCCGGGTGACCAGGGTGCTCGGGTGATCGTGGCCCAGCGTCTGTCTTTCTAGGTGGAGTGTTGCCACGAACTCGTTGAGGGCCCGCTCGCCCTCGCCAAGTTCGAGAAGCAGGTCTGCCAGTTCATGGCGGGCGGCGAGCATCGCGGGAGATGTGTTGCCCAACGCATTCGCCATGTCGCGGATCAGCTGCTCGAACGCGCTGCGGGCCTCGGCAAGGTTGCCTTGGCCGCGCAGCGCTCTGGCGAGTTCGTGGCGTGCAGCGAGGGTGGTCAGATGCTCGGGACCAAGGACGACGGTCAGATGCGGAACGAGTCTTGAGAATTCCGTGTGCGCACCCGCGACGTCTCCCCGCTGAAGGATGATGCGGATCAGTTCGTGGCGCGTGGTCAAGCTAGTTTCGTGATCTGGACCGAGGACCCGGGTAGCTGTGCGCAGGACGTCACTGAAGTCTGCCTCTGCTTCGTCGAGACGGCCTTGATCACGCTTTAGCAAGGCGAAGTTGTGCCTTGTCGCCAGGACGGTCTTAGGGTTGCCGTCGGGAGCGGTTCGTGCGTAGGCGGTCAGGGCGTGGCTGAACTGCACCTCCGCCACTGCCCACTGGCCTGACTGTTGCGCGTACACAGCCGCCCGCGTCGCGAGTTCGCCGCGCATCTGGTACTCCAGCGCAGCAGCGTGCTTCATGTCTGCCGCGACGTGGACACAGTGCGGCAGCAACAGTCGCCAGAGGGGCCAGTTCGCCGGGGCGGCCGGATCGAGCCCCTTCGCCACCATCGCGAGAAGGGCGACCGACAGAGTCGAGTACACCGGTGCCGCTTCAATGGCGGCCGGCTGGGTGCGGGTGATCTCTCGAACGAGCGGGTGGACGACCAGAGTCTCTAGCGTCGAACCATGCCCCTCGAAGCGTCGACGGTGCAGCAGGCCACACCCCAGCAGGCCACGTACGGCCGCATCGAGCGCAGAAGACGACAATCCCGTGAAATCGTTTGTGGCGGCGAGCACGCTCCTGCGGAGCAGGGCGGCTGGCAGCGGCTCAGGTGCGAAGAACGAGATCAGCCGGAACAGCGGCCGTGCGGCAGCTGTGCCCCGCTTTTCCAGCAGATCCAGTGACATCTCCCACGTATGGGCCAGCGGGCCGTGTGGATCGTGCGGCAGCGCTGCGACCGCCTCGGCGAACTCCGCGTCCAGTGCTTCCCAGCATGCGGCGAACGTCTGAGGGGCCTCCGACTCAGGAAGCGTCAGGTCACTGCTGGTCATCGCCAGGTACTTCCCCACGAGCAGCAGGGCGAGGGGCAGGCCGCCCAACCGCCGTGCCAGGCGTACTGCCTCGCCCTCGGAACCGGCACCAGGAGCCAGTTCACGCAGCATCGCGGCGCCCTGGGCCTCGGAGATCGGGACGACGGGGTGGACCGCCGCCGACGTCCACCAGGAGCCGGGGTCTTGGTCGCGGCTCGTCACTACCACCGTGTTCCCAGCGACCGGCTGCCTGATCCAGTCCCGCACCACAGCTGGGTCGTCGGCGTTGTCGACAACCAACAGCCAGCGCCCGGCGTTCGCGTTGTTCAGAACGTCCCACAGCACATCCCGGGCTGCCTCGTGGTTGCGCCACACGTCGCGCGCCACGACACGCTCCACCCCTGCTTGCACGGCGACCTCACGCAGCGCCTCCACGAAGGCGGCTGGGGTCGTGGCGTCAACCCACCACACCCTCCGCTCGGCGGCGACCCGTCGAGAAAGCGCCAGCGCGACCGTGCTCTTACCGCTGCCGCCTACCCCGCACAAGACCAACCGGCCTCCGACGTGAGCTACCCGCTCCTCCAACGCGGTCAGCAGCGCACCTCGCCCGCGGATCCGGTGCTCGACCGAGTCCTCGGGCACCGCCACCGACAGGTCACTGACGGAGGCTTCACTCATGCCTGGCAGCGGCGGAAGACCCAGATATCGCTCGGCCAGGAAGTAGAGATCGGGGTCGGTCAGGAACTGTGTCAGTAGGGCCGCATCGAAGATGTCCAGCTCAACCCGGTGGGCATCGCGTGCCTCGTCCTCCAGCTTGTGTCGCGTGCCGACCGTCACCGGGGCCACCGTGAAGTACAGCACGCGCTGTACGGGGCTACCCTGGCCGCAGATCGACGCCATATCCCTTCTGATCTTGGCCGGGACGTTGTCCTTCTGCATCGTGCAGGCCAAGACGACCTTCTCCCCGGAGGCCAGCCGGGCGAAAGCCGAGACCGGCGACGGAGCCCCGGCGAGGTCCGTCCAGAAACTCTCGGCATCCCGGCCCTGATCGCCCCCGCTACTCACGGGACCTGTCGCTGGCGCTAGATTGCTCACGAGCACCCGCCGAGCCACGTCCAGGCAGAGCTGCTCGAACTCGTGGTGCGCGTTGCGCTCCCCAAGAGTGTCCAGGGCGAACCGGATCAACAGACCGAACTGCCTGGGAGTGTTCACCAGTCGGCTCCTCGCCTCGGGGTCCCGCACGGATCACCGACAGTCTGCCGCACCCCCCTGACAGTGGCGCAGCTCGCACCGACAACATCCGCAATATCCATAAGAGTTGCTGCCGAACCTATTCCTGCTCCCCTCGTTCCCGTTGAACGGACTCCCGTGAATCTCCCAGCGCGGATCCGCTGTTCTGGAGGACCTGTTCGCACTATGCCGACGCCGAAGGCATCACCGTGAGCACCAACGGGACCGAAGTCCAAGTCCCCATCCTGGGGAGGGACAGCCGGGTCACCAGGCATTCGTTTCGGGCAAGAAGGAGCAGAACGCCATCAAGACCACCCTCTTCAGTGAACGCCGGGGCCGCGCCCTCTCCATCGGCATCGTGCGCCAGGGTCGCATACACGATCAAGCTGCGGTGCGCACCGACGGCATCGCCGAGCAGTTCCACCAGCATCCCGACGCGAAAGCCGAGGTGGACGCGGGCTACCGCAGGCTGGCCAGCGAGTTACCCGACCAGGTCAGCGCCCCGCCGAACAATCCCTCCGACAACGCATGCGCCGAGACAACCCTGCCTGGCGCGAACAGCGTCGCCGCCAGCCCTCCCAGCGGATCTGTGTGGAACACACCGACGCCGAGTAACGCTGTGGCACTCCAGCGTGCACCGGGCGCCGTGAAGCCTACGCGCCACCCCACCTGGCGATCGTCTCACTAGTCTCCGACCGCTCCGCCCGACGGCCAACCCCTCGCAAGCACAGGACCGAACTGGTGCTCACCCGCCCAATCGCCAACTGATCAACCACCGGTCGAACGGCCAGGTAGACACACCCCGAACCAGACTGCTCCCCGAGTCGTTAGCCCAGCCGCCTCAGACGTCGGCTCCGCCGAAGCGCTCGCGGTAGGACTCCAGGTCCTCCTCCGGGATCTTCGCGAAGAGCACCGGCGGCACGGTGAACGGGGTGCCGGCCGGGACAGCGTCCAGGGACTTCGCCTGCTCGGCGGTCACCCAGGTCGCGGTGTCGCTCTCCAGGGCGAAGGCACCGCGCATGGCGGCGGCCGAGGCGGGGATGAACGGCTCGGAGACGATCGCGTAGAGGTGGATGAGATTCATCGCTGCACGCAGGGTCAGGGCCGCACCCTCCGGGTCGGTCTTGATCTCCAGCCAGGGGGCCTTCTCCTCCAGGTAGGAGTTACCTGCCGACCACAGGGCCCGCAGCGCCGCCCCTGCCTTGCGGTACTGGAGGGCCTCCATGTGCTCCTCGTACTCGGCCAGAAGCCGCGCGATCTCCTCGCCCAGCCGCGCTTCCGCCTCGCCTGCCGCATTGCCCGCAGGGACGTCGTCCCCGAAGCGCTTGCGGGAGAAGGACAGCACGCGGTTGACGAAGTTGCCGAGGGTGTCGGCCAGGTCCTTGTTGACCGTGGCGGCGAAGTGCTCCCAAGTGAAGGAGGAGTCGTCGGACTCGGGGGCATTGGCGATCAGGAAGTAGCGCCAGTAGTCCGCCGGCAGCATCTCCAGCGCGGCGTCGGTGAAGATGCCTCGCTTCTGGGAGGTGGAGAACTTGCCGCCGTAGTACGTGAGCCAGTTGAAGCCCTTGACGACGTCGACCTTCTTCCACGGCTCGCGGACGCCGAGTTCGGTGGCCGGGAACATCACCGTGTGGAACGGGACGTTGTCCTTGGCCATGAACTGGGTGTAGCGCACGGTGTCGTCGGCCTCGTACCACCACGACTTCCAGTCACGGCGCTCGCCGGCCGGGGCGGCGTCCGACCACTCCTTCGTCGCCCCGATGTACTCGATCGGGGCGTCGAACCAGACGTAGAAGACCTTGCCCTCGGCCGCGAGCTCCGGCCAGGTGTCGGTCGGAACCGGGACGCCCCAGTCCAGGTCACGGGTGATGGCGCGGTCGTGGAGGCCCTCGGTCAGCCATTTGCGGGCGATGGAGGAGGATAGCTGCGGCCACTGCGCCTCGTGGAGCGCGACCCACGCCTCGACCTCGTGCTGGAGCTTCGACTGGAGCAGGAACAGGTGCGTGGTCTCGCGGACCTCCAGCTCCGTGGAGCCGCTGATCGCTGAGCGGGGGTTCAGCAGGTCGGTCGGGTCGAGGACGCGGGTGCAGTTCTCGCACTGGTCGCCGCGGGCCTTGTCGTAGCCGCAGAGCGGGCAGGTGCCCTCGACGTACCGGTCCGGCAGGAAGCGGCCGTCGACCGGCGAGTACACCTGCCGGATCGCCCGTTCCTCGATGAAGCCGTTCTTGTGCAGCTGGCGCGCGAAGTGCTGCGTGATCTCGGCGTTCTGCTGCGAGGAACTGCGTCCGAAGTAGTCGAAGGCGAGCTGGAAGCCGTCGTACACGGCCTTCTGCGCGTCGTGGGCCTGCCCGCAGAACTCCGCCACCGACACTCCGGCCGCCTTGGCCGCCAGCTCGGCCGGTGTCCCGTGCTCGTCGGTGGCGCAGATGTACAGGACGTCGTGGCCACGCTGGCGGAGGTACCGGGAGTACACGTCCGCCGGAAGCATCGACCCGACCATGTTGCCCAGGTGCTTGATCCCGTTGATGTAGGGAAGCGCGCTGGTTACCAGGTGTCGAGCCATCCTTGGATGCTCCATTTCGTACGGCGCCGGTGACAGTGCCACGGCGGGCCCAGGTCGGGAGAGTGCAGCGGGCGCGACCGCTCAGGTCGCCCCGGTCACGCGTAGTGAGGTTGGCGCTGCAAGCCGTCGCAATCGTATGGCACCTGGGTGCCACCCCGGCGAGCCGTTTTTTCCATCGGACGAGCCTGTGCGAAGACGCACTCGGCCGTCCGAGACAGGCGGCCAGGCGAGTCTCGGACGGCCGAGGCGGTCCTCGTGTTAGGGGCCCGTATGTCCGTGGTTGCGCACTCCTTGTCTCACACGAGACCGAAGGGTGATTCATACGATCCAAGACCCCTCTCCCAGCAGGGCCACGCACTCCGGACCGGCGTCACCCTGCGAACAGCGAAGTCCAGGTGCCTCTCACCGCCCAGGCTTCGCCTCGGCCTGTGCTAACTCCGTGCACGAAGGAGGGCGTCGAGCACGTGCACGGGCGACGTGGGGCACATCGCCAGGCGGGCAGCGAGTGCTGTCTCCCACTGCTCGGTCAGGCCGAGCATGAGGCGCTTGCGCATGCCAGGGGTGACATGGGCATAGCGCGCCGAGACGGAGCCGTCGATGTGTCCCATGCGCTGGTCCATGAGGACCTTCTCGGTGCCGAGGTCCTCCATCACGGTCCTATGGGCGTGGCGCAGTCCGTGAGGCGTGAGGCCCTTGACGACCGGGAGCCAGCAGGCGTCGGCCCGTTGGCCGGCGCCGCGCCCTCGCGCGGGGACTCCTGGCCACGGCTCCCCGAGTAGCGGCACGGGTCGTGTCTCCTGCGGGGCCTTCTTCGGATACCAGCCCGATACCGCCGGGGTGAACAACCACGTCGCGAAACCGTTCCTGCGCCAGTGGGCCGCAGGCTCCACCACCGCGCCGCCTCGTACGAACCCGAGGTCCGTGATGGCCTCCTCTACCCGCATTCGCGTCGCCTCAGCGACGCGATCGGGGTGGTTGAGGACGTTGGACACTGTCCCCGTGGAGACTTCGGCACGGCGTGCGACGTCGACGAGTTTCGCACCGTGGTGGCCGCCCGTACGAGCCGTGCCCTGCCCGCGGAAGACGTAGGTCCTACCGTGGCAGGTACAGTGCGTCGGCTCCGTGCGGGCGACGTGATTGGCGACCAGGGCGGACAGCCAGTCCATCGAGTCGAGGGTGCGATAGCTGTCGTCCTTGGGCGGGCAGCGCACCATTTCGCCCGAGTCCAGTTCGTACAGCTGCCATTCGACACGGACGGACCCAGGTCGGGCGAACTCGGTCTCCAGGCCGACTATTTCGCCCCAGCGCATGCCGGTGTATCCCTTGAGGACGACGGCGACGAACTCGTCATCTCGGCCGGACAGTAGTGCTGCTCGTTCGGCGATCAACAGGATGCCGAGCGGATCGGTGACGACCTTTTCCGGGCCTCGGTCACGGGAGCGGCCCGCGCGCTTGCCCCGCCCACGCCGCCTGGTCGCCGGGTTCGACGTGATCAGCCCTTCGCGTCCTCGTAGATCAGGTGGAACGTCGAGCGCCAGGTCTTGACGCTGGAGGCCGCGTACAGGGCCCTTTCCTTCTTCTCCCACCGGTCGACGTCCGAGCGCAGGATGCCGGCGAGCGCATGGTCCCCGAAGTCGGGAAGCAGGTGCTCCTCGATGTGGCGCTTGTAGTTCTGCATCGTCGATGCGGCCAGGTCCTGGGCCTCGTACCAGCGGCTCGCGTACTCGCCGAACGTCTCCTGCCCGAGTGCCGGGTCACGCCAGTCGCCGCGCCGGTACTTGTTCTCGGCCTCGCTCGCGGCGCGCTGAGCCTCGCCCTTGGTGGCGAACTTGATCGCCTTGCCCTGCTCGTCGACGACCGTGAGGTGCTTCCCAGGTGCGGTCTTGTACCGGCCACGCCAGTAGTTCGCGCGCTTCTCCGCGAAACCCACGCTCCTCCTCTCCCTTGGTACGCGGTCGTGTCAGGCGACGGTGCTGAACTGGCTCTGCCTGGCGCGGGCCGGAGGCCGCGCCCGCAGGCGGGTTGTGGGCGCGGCACGCTGGGCGGCATTCGCCTGCTGGGCGTCAGCCTTGGCAGCGGCCCGAGCTGTGACGGGCTGGTGTGCCCGTGCGGGCCGTTCCTCGTGGAGGCGGATGATCTCTGCGAGGTGTTCTGCGGTGAAGCGGTACGCGCGGCCGACCCGGGTGAAGGGGATCAGCCGCCGGCGGGCCCTGTCCTTGACCCACCAGGCAGAGCAGCCGAGAACAGCAGCGATGTCCTCGGGACGGTAGAGGCGGGGCGGCGCTACGCCGGTCCCTGGCTGCTCAGCCATGCAAGATCGCCTCCTTCGCGGTACAGAGGCGGAACGGCAACGGAGCAGGGGGAATGGCCTCTCGGCGCAAGGAGGTTCCTTCTCTGGCGCAGCCGTGCGGAGACGGGTACGCCGGTCTTGGTGTTTCAGGTACGGGCGAGGTGATGTGCGTAGCGGCTGCCGGGTGTTGGCCCACCCGGGGAGCGCTGTTGGGGCTCGTTCGGCTAACTCGTCTCGGCGAGCAGGGCGAGCGGGGAGAGGCCGAGAGCGGCTGCGATGTCGACGAGGTCGTCGGCATCGCAGCGGCGCTGTCTGCATTCGATGCGGGACAGCATCGTGATGGTCATGGGTCGGCCGAGCGCGGTGACCCGTTCGGCCAGCTGGCGCTGGGCGAATCCGCGCGCTGTGCGGGCACGGGTAATGGCGCGGGCGGTCAGCACGCCGGCCGGACCAATTCCCAAGGGGCTTTTAGGCATGGGTCAGTTGTAGCTCTGCATTGCCGGTTTGGGTAACCGGCGATGTGCTGCTATGTTTCGCATCTTTTTTGTCAGGTCTGGTCCTCAGGCTCCTTGCGAGCGGCGCAACATAGACCGGAATTGGCGGATGACCAAATCACCTGATGCCCTCATGCTGGTAGCACCTACGTGGTGCTCGACGTGGGCATCTTGCATCGCGCGCTCACCAGCGCCACCCAAGGATTCACTGGCCAACTGCCGGATTTATGCAACTTCTTGGCCAACCGGCGATTCGGGTCTACCGTTTTAAGGAGGCCGCGCACGACACGTTCGCCGAGAGCTGTTTGCTTTCCCGGCGGAATGCTGGACTTGTGCGGGGAAGATGTGGCTGTCTTGGCCATGCGCCCGGAAACCCCTGCGGTTCCGAGCACATGAAGAAGCCCCCGGCGGGCCAACGCCGGGGGCCAAGAAGTCCCTACCGATATCGCCCGTACCTGAACGATCAAGACGGTGGCGGTCATAACGCCACCGGGTGAGGAACTGTGCATGCCCCAACAAGCTACTGCCTTCGTGGCCGTAGTCGCATCCCCGTCGCCGAACTCGCCTGCTCGGCCCACGAAGGCGGGGCGATAGACATGGCGCGGATACGCACCATCAAGCCGGAAGCCTTCATCTCCGAGTCGCTCGCCGCGGTGAGCGTCCATGCCGAGCGGACCTTCTTCGGCCTGCTTACGCAGGCGGACGACCACGGTCGCTTCCGCGACCAGGCCGCTGTCATCGCCGGTGCCCTGTGGTCCCTGCGCCCCGAGCACGGCCCGCTGGAGGTCGAGGACGACCTCACGCAGCTCGACAGTGCGGGTCTGATCTGCCGGTACGAGGGCGACGACGGCAAGCGGTACCTGCACATCGTCACCTGGGCCCGTCACCAGAAGATCAATCGGCCCAGCGGCAGCCGCTGCCCGGCCTGCCCGCGCCACCAGGGCAGCCGGTCGGACGAGGCGACCTCGCCTGTTCACGGCGCCCTCCATGAACAGGCCGTGAGCCCTCACGGTGGACGCCCTGATGCGTCACGCGGATACAGCGAGCCCTCCGTGAACCGGAAAACCGCAGGTCAGGGCAATTTCAGTGAGCCCTCACCACAACGCTGGGAGACTGCGGTGAGGACTCAGGGTCCGGATCTAGGACCTAGGATCCTGGATCTAGGATCACCTCCGGTGGGGAGCGCAAGCGCCCCCGCGCCCCCTGCCGTCTCGGGTTCGGTCTCGGCCAAGGACCTGGTCGCCGAGCACGTCGCCGCATGCCGGCACCGCCCGCCCAGCGACGTCCTCGGCCACCTCGGCAAGGTGGTCAGCAAACTGCTCGGCGAGGGGTTGTCCCCCGACCACATCAGGGCCGGGATGGACCGCATGCGCACCAAGGGGCTGTCCGCTGGGCTGCTGCCGAGCCTGGTCGACGAGGCCATGAACGCCCCACGGGCAGCTGCTGCCCCGCACCGGGCATGGACCAACCCGGCGCCCGCTGACGTCGAGGCGGCCTACGGGGGTCAGCTGTGACCACAGCCACCACCAGCCGCGAGCCGCAGCGCATGAACACCCTCGCCGCCCGCCTCGGCACCATCCTCGCCGAACGGGGCATCGATCCAACTACGTCACCTGCCGAGGCTCCTTCGGAACGGGTGACCGCGCTGGAACTGGCTGCGGCCCGCATCCCGCCCCGTTACCGCCACGCGCTCGCCGGCCACCAGCAGGTTGCCGCCTGGGTCGACGAGGTGGCCCTCGCCGCACGGCCCGGACCGAGCGGCACTCGGGGCATCGCACTCGGACCGTCCCTGCTGATCGCCGGGCCCACCGGCACCGGTAAGACGCACCAGGCGTACGGCGCGGTGCGCTCGCTGCTGACCGCCGGGGTGCGGCTGCGGTGGGAGGCGGCCACCACGGCCGACCTGTACGCCCGCCTGCGCCCTCGCCCCGGCCACGACGCCGAGCGAGACCTCGCCACGCTCAGCACCTGCCCACTGCTGATCCTGGACGACCTCGGCGCAGCCAAGCAGTCGGAGTGGACCGAGGAGATCACCTACCGCCTGATCAACCGCCGGTACACCGATCTGCTCCCCACCCTCCTCACGACCAATCTGCCGACCGCCGCGCTCCGCGACGCCGTCGGCGACCGCGTCGCCTCCCGTCTCGCCGAGATGACCACCACCGTCGTCCTCACCGGCGCCGACCGCAGACGCCAGCTCTCCGCCTGACCGCACGGCGCCGCCCCGCACCAGCTCACCTTCACCACACCGCCCGCCCGCGCCCACGCCTGCCCACACAGCGCGGCGGGCCCTTTGGAGACCCCTGCATGACGGAACTTGCCATGCCCGCACTCGGGTACTGGAACGCGATACCTATCGCGCTCGCCGCTCTCCTGGCCACCTGCACGGTGCTGCTGGTCAGCTGGCTGATCTACCGACGCTCTCCCCGAAACCACGCCAAGCGACAGCCCGGAACGCCCGCAGTCAGGGTCGCCGCACTGGCCGCGGTCGGATGTACCGCCTACAGCGCTGACACCAGCTGGCAGTTCGCCGCCGACTACCTGGACATGAGCGGCACCGCCGAGCGCATCGCGATGTTCGCCGCCGCCGAACTCGCCCTCTTCGCCACGGCCCTGCTGGCGCGGCAGAACCTGCGCGGTCCCAAACAAGCACCCGGCCTGCCCGGCGCCCTGACCTGGGTGATCACCGCTGTGCAGGTGATCCCCGCGTACGCCGAGTCGGGTGTGGTCGGCGGCACGGTACGGGCCTTCGTGGGACCGGTCATGGCCGCACTGCTCTGGCACCACGCCATGGGCATCGAACTGCGCATCCGCACGCCCGAGGCGGCCTCCCACAGCCTCCTCGCCCGGATCGGGCGCGAAATACGCGAACGCGGCCTCTCGCGCCTTGGGTCGCCGAGCACGATCGTGACGCCGCGCAGATCAGCCGCGACCGTGCCACCCGCAGAGCCGTCGCACTGGCCGCGCGCCTTGCGGAGCGAACCCCGAAGCAGCGCGCCGGCTGGCGAGGCCGGCGAACCGCGCGACGGCTTTCCCGCGCCGTCGCCCAAGCGTCTGTGGGAATCGACCAGCGCCAGCACGAAGTGCTGTTGCACCAGCTTGCGGTCCGCCGTCACGCGACAGCGCTGGCCACGATCGAACTGCCATCGCCTTGGACCGCCTTCACTCCGAACGAAGGCGCCATTCGCCATGTCGAGACGACTCCGCCGCGCAGCCGATCGGGTGCAGGTTTCGACTTGCCGAGCGAGGAAGCCGGGGAGCACGCCGACTCCAACCTTCGTCTTGAGTCCCTGCCTCCTCGATCCGTGCAGAACCAACTTCCCCTGCACGATTCGGTCCCCACCCGCGAGACCACCGAGCCCTCCCACGAGGACGACGTCCCTGCGACCCAACGCTACGGACGTCCTCCCGGTGCCGAGATGGACGAACTCCTCGCGATCGGCCGAGCGGCCATCGCCATGCACGGAACAGCCACCCGCGCCGTGCTACGGAACGCCATCCGCAAGGCCGAACTCCCCATCTCCGAGGACCGGCTCACCGAACTCAAGGCCCTCCTGGCCGCAGAGCAGGGTTGCGAGACCGCCGTCCCCACGGGCTGACCGGATATCCGGTCAGCCCTGAACGCCGCACGGGGGCCGTGGACCAGCACCCCCGTCTGGTCCCACGACCCCGCCCCATTCGCGCCGCTTGACCAGGCA
Organism: Streptomyces sp. NPDC127177; assembly: GCF_042672475.1. NCBI lineage: Bacteria > Bacillati > Actinomycetota > Actinomycetes > Kitasatosporales > Streptomycetaceae > Streptomyces > Streptomyces sp. NPDC127177. Next base: position 58,997 of record NZ_JBHXUW010000043.1, on the reverse strand, counting down.
CGCACGGCCCTCCCTCACGACTCACCGCTCGAACCAGCGGGCGTTGGGGACGCTGCCCGTACGTCGACCTGGTCCGCTGCCCTCTCCCCTCAACCAGGAGCTGCTCTCCATGCAGGATTCATGCACCCACAGCCCAGAGCATCAGAACGCGCCCCAAGCCACGCCAGCCCAAAGCGGAGCAAGTTGGAGGTTCGGACACTCCCCCGCAAGGGGAGCGTCCGAACCCGACCCCGCCCCAGGGGTGGCGGGGCCCGACCAGCGCCAGGGGGCGCCGGACGGGAGGGCTGCGACCGAGGGCGGTTCGCAGCCAAGTAAGGCCGGTCACACGCGCCTGACCAAGGGGAAACCCCGCCCGCGCGACAAGAAGCAGCGCCCCGCCCACAGCGTCCGACTCAACGAACGCGAACGCACACTCATCCAGGCCGGCGCCGATGCCGTCGGCATGAGCATCGCCGGCTTCCTCGCCCACTCCGCGCTCGCCGCCGCCCGCGACCAGACCCGCACCGCCGCCACCATCGCCGCCGACCACGACATCCTCACCGAGCTCTTCGCCACCAGCCGCAAGCTCGGCTGGGCCGGCAGCAACCTCAACCAGATCACCAAGACACTCAACTCGGGCGGCCACATCGACAGCACCCGCATCGAGGAAACCCTCACCTACGTCCGCCGCGCGGCCACCGCCACCAAGGCGGCCGTGGAGCGGATCAATAACCGGCAGATAGACGAGCCCACTTGATCCCCCGCATCCACAAGCAAGGCAGCAGCACCCGCGGCCTGCTCAACTACCTCTACGGCAAGGGCACCCGCGAAGAGCACGTCGACCCCCACCTTGTCGCCTCCTTCGACGATATGGCGCCTGACCCCGGCCGCGACCCCTCCGCGACGAAGGAAGACCTCCAGCGGCTTCTCGACCAGCCACTGCACCTCCTCGACGAAGACCAGCGCCCCGAACAGCACGTGTGGCACTGCTCCGTCCGCGCAGCACGCACCGACCGCATCCTGAGCGACGAGGAATGGGGCGACATCGCCCGCCGCATCGTCGCCGCCACCGGCATCGACTCCGGCGGCCCAGACGACGCCGGGTGCCGGTGGGCCGCCGTCCGCCACGCCGACGACCACATCCACATCATCGGCACCCTCGTACGCGAGAACGGCCGCCGCCCCGACCACCACCGCTCCGGCCAACGCGCCCAGACCGAAGCCCGTCTCATCGAAGCCCACTACGACCTACACCGCGTGACCCCCGGCGACGGCACCGCAGCCAAACGCCCCACCAGCGCCGAGCGCCACAAAGCCGAACGCCAAGGGCGAGAGCGCACGGTGCGGGAGGAGCTGCGCGAGACCGTGCGCGGCGCGTCGGCCGGCGCCGCCTCCACAGATGAGTTCTTCGACCGTCTGGCCGCCGACGGCCTTCTGATCCGCAAGCGGATCGCACCCTCGGGCGATCTGCTCGGCTACAAGGTCGCGCTGCCCAGTGACCGCAGCAAGGACAACGAGCCGGTCTTCTATGCCGGCTCCACCCTCGCACCCGACCTGTCCCTGCCCCGCATCCGCGAACGCTGGTCCCTCCAAGCAGAAGCACTCACCGAGGGTGGGCCTGAGCCGGTGCAGCCCGCCCTGCCGCAGGTGACCCATCCCGCGTTCGCTCGGCGCCGGGCCGCAGCCGCCGGCTGGCAGGCCCTACTGATCATCGACCACGGCGACGACGGCATGGCGGCAGCGCAGATCGCCGAAGCGGGTGAGGTCCTGGACGCGCTCGCCAAGACCTCTGCCGCGCACACCCGTGCGGAACTGCGGGAGGCGGCCAACGCGTTCGAGCGGGCCGGCCGCTCCCATGTCCGCGCCGTACGCGGGCATGACCACGCTCTGCGGCAGGCCGCACACGATCTCGTCCACAGTGGCCCCGCACTCGGCCGCAGCGAAGACGGAGCCACCACGGCGATGGTCATCGACATGGCCATCTTCCTCGCCATCGCCGCAGCGAACTGGCACGCCAAAAGGCACCACAGCCAGCAGGCAGCCGCAGCCCAGCAAGCCGCCGAACACCTACGCACCGCCTACCAGGCAGCCGCAGCCCACCCCATCGCCACCCTCCGCCAGCGAGGCCAACGGATGGCACCGCGTATTCGAGAGAGGCAAGCCGATCTCCTGCACCAGGCACTGCCAGAGCTCGCCGAACGGATCCAGGCCGAGACCGGCTGGCCCGCCCTGGCCGCCACCCTCGCCGACGCCCGCCAAGCGGGCCACGACCCCGCCGCACTGCTCACCGACGCCGCCCGGCGACGCGAGCTCGGCAGCGCCGACTCCATCAGCGATGGCCTCGTCTGGCGCCTGCGCCGCAGCGCCCACCTGCCCGCAGCAGCACCCGAAAGCCTCCAGACCGCAGGCACCCGAGACGGCCGGCGCATCCCGACATCGGCCTCCGCCACACCGCCCGCGGCTCAGGCGTCGAACCACTCCAGCCGCAGGCACTGACCCGGGGAAACGGGCGCAACATAGCCGACGATCGCCGGTTAGCCCAACCGGCGATTCTCCAGACGATTAATGCTCCTCACCCAATCCCACAAGGAGCGTCACACCCGTATGACCGCACCCTCATCCCGACCCGACATCATCGCCCTCCTCGCCGACGCGGACTTCAAGTACCGAGCCGACACCAACACGTGGAGCCATCGCGATGGACGGCCGTTCAGCAAGGAGGAACAGGCTCATGTCCTCACAGCGACTCGCAGCGAGTTCCTCGATTTTGACGCGCAGTTCAAGCGCTTCGTGAAGCACCGGCAGGCACGGTCTGACGCCTCGGAAGCACTGCAGCGCTTCCTCGCCCCGTTCATGCAGCAGCTCACCGTGAAGAACCTCGGCAACGCCCATGAGCTCATGAGCGAAGAGGACCGGACGGAGTTCAACCGCTTGCTCGGCCTCGTAGCCAAACCCCCGCGCCCCTTCACCGCCAACACCTACTGACGAAGGGCCGCGTCGTTGTTCGACCAGGGCGAGGAATCGGCCTGGCCGGAGTGTCTGCCAGCCTCAGCGATCGGAGCGACGAGAGATCAGATAGGCACCGTCGCTCAGCGGTGCCAGCAAGCGGGACATAGCACCCAGTGTTGACACGGTCCCGCCCCAGCAGCCACGAGTCCGCTGCACACAAGACCTGCTAGAGCAGCACAAAGCCGGGCCGCCCAGACGGGAGGCCCGGCTTTGTTACGCGGGGGGGGGCGCTTCTCAGCTGGCGGGGGCGCACAGGAGCTGGTCCCGCGTGCTGTCCGGCAGCACCCGGCGCAGTACCGGTGCCGTGGAGCTGAGCGAGGAGGCGAACGCGGCGACCAAACGATGCGGCACGCTCGCGCTGAATGAGGCGGCCCACAGGTACGGAGCCCCCATTGCAGGCTCAGCCCACGCCTGCCAGCCCATCGCCACCTGCCCGTCCCCCTCGACGGTCAGGACGCTGGGGTCGGCATCCTGGATGAGGGGCGGCACCTCACCGAGGCTGAGGCGGGCGGTGAAGGTGGGGTGCATCGCCGCCGCGTGGGGTTGGTCGGCGTCGCGGAGCCAACCGTGCCCGGCGGCCGCAGCGAGGACCACCTCGGGATCGTCGTACAAGGTGGTGGGCTGGCTGCATTGGTCGAGCGCCAGGAGAAACTCGGTGATGGCCTCTCCCGGTACGCCTGGGGTGAAGTAGGCGGACCAGTCCGCGAGCGAACTGGTGGTGTCCGAGCGGGCCGAGACCTGCCACGCGACCGGCAGGCCACCGAGGTGGAACGGCTCGTCCGCCAGCATCCACTGTGCCCACCGAAGAGCGTCGGGACTGATGTGCAGGACGGTGCTGCGCACCACCTGGTGATCTCCCAGCTCATCGAAGTCTCGCCGTCCTCGCACGGCTGTCAGACTCGCCCAGCCCAGACCGGCGAGGCTGTCCGCGACGACATCGCAGAGACGGCCGTCATCGCCGGCCAGGTGTCGGGGGCTGACCCAGTACGCGGGAAGAGCGCCGGCCGCGAAAGAGGGATCGAACGGGTAGTTCGGATTCAGGAGTGCCTCCAAGGGCCGGGTTCGGGCGCACTTGCCGTCGGCAACGCGGCGCGGAAGCGCCTGGACGGGAGCCTGCCGGTTCATGGCGACGACTACCTCGGGCGGAAGGCGCCCGAGGTACACCGCCGGGGCGCCGGGCGGCAGCCCGGGTGTCGCGGCCGTACCTCGGGCGGCAGGCGCCCGAGCCCGCTGTCGGCGTCGCGCCGCCAGCTAGTTAAACGAGTGGTGAAGCTGCGGCCAGGGGGAGCCGCAGGCGCACCGATCAGCACTCTGACCTGGGGCTCTGGCGGGTCGTCTACGTTGACATCCCTCTGCCCTCGCTGGCCAGTCTTTCCTGGCTCTTCCCTGTCTGCCCACGGCGAACTGGGACACGGGCGACGCTTGAACGGTCTCAGATTTCGCTGCACAGTCTCACTCTGCGCTTCATATCAACTGCACTTATACAGCGATCGTGAGACATGACGGTCGGAGTTTTCCCCGCGTGGTGAGCGGTGGCTGTCAGGAAATGACGCCCGTCATGTCGGTGGGTGTCCGTACGCTCTCGGCATGAATGACGAAGAGACGCCAGAGGGCGAAGAGGTCCGCTTCCTGGACGTGCCGATCACCGACGCCTTCGCAGAGGCTGCGGCCGAGGTGCTTCGGGAGTACCGGGAGATGGTCGAGAAGAGCCTCGCGCAGTCCGAGGAGAGCGAGGATGCGCTGTTCCTGGCGGAGATCACCAGCATCATCAGCACCCCGAAGGTCGGTATGGCGAGAGGATCCCTATACGGGATGCTGCTGGAGATCGCGGGCATGTCGTGGGATACAGCCCTTGACCACGTGAAGGCCCTGGAGCACGACATAGTCCGGAAGCCTCCACCGGTCTGGTCGACCCTGGTCATGGCACGGGCCGTGCTGGAGAGCTGCCTCTTCTCCGATTACCTCTACGATCCATCAGTTTCTGGCTCGCTTCGGCTAGCCAGGTGCGCCGGGCTATGGCGCAAGGACACGGACCACAGCGCGAACCTCGCGCAGGTCCTTGAGCAGGAAGACGAGTTCGCGGAAGTCGACGACTACGTCACAAAAGCGCTGGCCGACTGCGGCATTGAGGCACGCCGAAGCAAAGCCGGAAAAATCACTGGGTACATAGTGGACGGCGAGGCTTCGAACCTCGACTTCAACATCACGGAGCGGGTCAGGAGCCGTCTGCCCGAGTGGCTGCCGATGCCATACGGCCTTCTATCAGGTGCCGCCCACGGCCGTCCTTGGATGACCAACAGAGCCCGGACCGTGTCGAAGGACCAGGATGGTCTTGTTGGCGAAGCGGCCACAGTAGTGACCGCGATCATGGTCGCGATGGCGTCGATGGAGATGTGCCTGCGGGACTTGCAAGGGTGCTTCGGCTACGAACTGGATGCTGCTCTGGCCGAGCTGGAGGAGTACCGCAAGGTCATGTCATTGCGTCTCATCGGTTTGGCGCACGCCCCGGAGTAGCTAGGAAGGCGTCCCGACGCTTCGGCCTGGACCGGATTACCGTCTCACCGGTCGCCCGCCACACTCCGGTGTCAGAACCACGTTGAGTCACGTCGTCCCTCCGAGAGCGTCGCGCGAAGCGAGAAATAGGGCGGCTGCAAATCCAGAGTCAGCCTAGAGCGAGCAAGCCCCAGACCTCCTCGGCACACCCCCACGACAGAGTGACACCGGCGCCTCCGTGACCGTAATTGTGCACGACCAGCGCACCGTCCTCCCCCCGCTCCGCCTCCACGCGGACCGTAGGACGGCTCGGCCGAGCGCCGATCCGGTGCTCCAGGACACGGGCGCGGGCGAGGCCGGGTTCGACCTTGACGCATCGAGCAAGAATGCCAGCCGCCGCCTTGTCGTCGGGGGCGAGGCCGCCTTCGCCGTCGATGGCTGTGCCGCCCAAGACGACGGTCTCTCCATGCGGGTAGAAGCACAACAGATCCGGTGAAGTGCCGGTGTCCTCGGAAAAGAACTCGGTGAGCCCCGGGTTGGTGACGACTACGTGCTGGCCGCGGATCGGCCGCAGTTCTGGATCCAGGACCAGGCCGCGGGCCCCCATGCCCGCGCAGTTGACGATCACGGTGGCCGGACTGACATCCGCGAACGAGGCCAGACGTCGCTGCTCAACCGTGCTGCCCGCTGCATGCAGCCGCCGCAGGAGGTAGTCGAGATACGCGGGCATGTCGATCAGCGGCACTGTGAACCGGTACCCGGCGGTGAACCCGGTCGGAAGTTCGGTCGGCTCGCACGGCCGGAACCCCGGCAGGGTCGTAGCCCAGTCCGGCGGAGACTCGGCCGTACGCGATGCCTCGATGCCGCTGGTGAGCCGGACACCCGTGGCCTGGTCCTCGGCCAGCTCCCGGAATACCTCCAGGGACCGCTGCCCCCACCGGTCGACCTTGTCCTTCGGCTCCACCAGGTACGGGCCCCACATCGCCCCGGCGGCCAGCGAGGTGACACCGGGCACCTGCTCGGCGATCACTCGCACCAAGGCCCCGGCCTCGGCGAGAACGACGGCGGTGGTCAGTCCTGCCACCCCAGCCCCGACAACAACAACGCGCTCCCCTGCGTTCATGATCTCGACATTAACGGCCGGGTGGCGTGGATGGAGCATGTCGGGCGAGGGCGTCTTCGAGGACCGGCAGGAAGCTGCGGACGTGTGGGTTGCGCTGGCGGCGGCGGAGGTCCGCGGCAAGCTGGTGCAGTAGGGCGGCGCTCCTCGGTGAACGCACGGCGTCAAGGCGGTCAGCCGCGATCTGTCCGATCTCGCAGGCCGCCTCCAGGTCTCCGTGAGCGCTGTGCCCCAAGGCCAGCCAGGCACCTTCGAACATGGCCCTCCGTTGGCTGGGATCGCCACGCGGAACGTCGTATGCCCCGGACCGGAGCATCTCGGTCCCCTGCGCGAGGAATCGTCGGGCCTTCGTGCTGCCGTCGGCCTTCTGCCGCGCGCGCCCCATCTGGATGAAGCCGTAGCCGGCCTGGCAGTCCAGGTGGTTGTCGGTCAGGAAGTACATCCACCGGGGCTCCTCCTGGCTGCCGTCCCGACTTGCGATCAGTTCTCGGGCAGAGCCCCGGGTGTGCGCGAAGTCGTTGTCACGGCCGGCGGCGGCATACGCGTAGGCGAGCCGAGAAAGGACGGATGCCCGGGCGGCGGGCGGAGCGGCTTCGCTGGCGCGGCGGGCGGCCTCGCCGAGGGCGATTGCGTCCGCTGGGTGTCCTCGGCTCGCTGCCTGGAAGGAGAGGTCGCCGAGGATATGGGCGCACAAGGGAAGGTCGTTGGCCTGATGCGCGGCTCGCAGTGCCGTGGCGAAGTAGCGCTGTGCCAGGCCGTGATCGGCGGCGTCGAAGGCCATCCAGCCGGCCAGCTGGCCGATCTCCGCGAGCGCGCGGATAAGCCTGCTTGTCACGACGGGCGAGTGACCACCATCGTGAATGAGTAGTCCCACCGCACGGAACTGAGCACCTACGTAAGGGAGATGTCGCGCTCCTCCGTGCTCGTCGTCAAGCAACTGGAGCATGGGCAGGTGCTGCTCAACCTGGTCGACAAGTGGATCGGCGCCGTTCGACGGAGCTATCCGGGGCGCGTACTGGCCTCGGCCTGCCGTTCCGTCAAGGTATTGGGCGACGATCGCGAGTAGCCCCGCGCCCGAGATCGCAAGGAATCGACGTCGGTCGACGAGCCCTCCCATCACCCAGTCTTCCACGATCGCCTCCATGCCCTGCACGGTCCAGGGCCGTGCGAGATCCGTGTCCGCAGGGACGAGAGCCGAGGAGTCGCCCGCGCGGCCTTGCCACAGTTCGGCCACCGAGATGGCTCTGCCCAGTTCCTGGGAGAGCACGTAGGCAGCCATCATCGGCAACGGCGAACGCGGAAGGGAACCGCCGTCCCTCCAGTGGTACGGCGCCGACTCAGCGACGGTGCCCGCTCCGAACACCCGGTTGAGCTTGCGAGCAAGCGCCTTGGGGCTCCATCCGAGTTCGTCGAGGCAGCCCGACAGCACGGCGTTCGGTCCCCCTGCCTGTTGTGCCACGTGCGACCACCTCGCGTCCCAGGGGTTCGTCGACCACTTCGCGCTCCCCATGGTGGGGCAGGCAGCTGCCGAATCTCCTACCTATCAAGGAAGTTGACCGAGTTGACCGGCTGATCGGGTGCTGCACGACCGGCCTCCTCCGGTGTTCTTGAGTCACGGCGGAAGGCGCCGCCTTCGACGCCGGCGGAGAAAGAGGTGGGCTTTGAGGAACCACACGAGCACCTCCCGAGACCGTCCGGGCAGTGTGCTGGAGCGCGACACCGGGCGACCGGTCTCCGCGCCCTCACACGGGTACGCCGATGGTGGCGGTACGACCACGCTGATCACGGACCTGCCATACGGACCGAGGGCGGCTGCGGTCGCTCGGGAAGCCGTCGCTGTGGCGCTCCTCGGCACAGAGGCGGACCTGCTCGACGACGCCCGACTGATCGGGTCGGAACTCGCAACGAATGCGTTCGCCTCAGGGAACCCGCCTCTGGTCCTGTGCGTGGACCGCAGGATCCCGGTCGTCGGTGGCCTGGAGGTCGAGATCACCGTGACCGACGGTGGCTGCCTTCGACCCGCGCCTACCTCTCACCCGGCGCCCGAGGAGCAGGTCGAATCGGGGCGGGGCCTGGTCCTCGTCGAGGCACTGGCCGACGCCTGGTCCCTGACGACCGGCGCCGACGGCACCCGCGCCTGGTGCCGGCTTACGCGCGCGTCCAGCGCTTCGCCTGCGAGAACGCTCTGATGCTCGCGCCTGCAAAATCCTGTCTTCGAAGGAGGCACCACACGGTGCGCATCGACCATGCGACCCCACCGCCCCCGTTCGCTGAAGCGCCGACGGCCGTCCGCCATCCTCGCGTAGTCGTCGCCCTTCACGAGGGCCTTTACGGCGCTGAGTCGGGCACCGGCTTCAGTAACCGTGCCTTTCTCACGGCGCTCGCTCGCCTCCTGCCGACGGGCCGCCTCTCCGTGATCTCCCCACCCGTCTCTGAAACAGCGGTCGCGCACGATCGGCGGTGGAGCCGCGAGGTCCAGCTCATGCTGGACGAGGCGGAGGCCGAGGTGTTCACGATTCCCGAGGTCCAGATGCCCCCGGATTCGGTCCGCGGCTCCACGCACCTGTGCGCCCTGGCGGGGAAGGCTGCCGCACGCGTCGCCGATCGCACGAGCCGCTGTCTGCTCGTCGGCCTCGACGTTCCCTTGCTCGGCCTCGCGGCTTACACGCCACCGACCACAGACCTGCTGCTCATCCCCCGCTCCGCAGCGGCCCTGACGCGGCCTGGAGACCTGTCCCGAATCCGCTGGGAACGTGAGGCCCTGCGGGCGGCGACCGCCCAGCGCGGTCGTATCGGGGCCATCTCCACCCACATGCGAAACCACCTCGTCACGAACTGTGCCATCCCGCAGGCGCACATCGTGAACATCCCGAACGGGCTGATCCGAGAGGAGATGGCCAGGCCGACGCATGTTCGGCCCCTGCCCTTCAAGGCCCGAGCCGGCTTTCTGCTTGCGATGGGGCGCGCGGTGCCCAGCAAGGGGTTCGAAGACCTCCTGGAGGCGCTGCACGTTCTGAAGGAACGAGGGGTCCGCCTTCCGCATCTGCTCCTGGCGGCCGTCACGTCATGTGAACACGAGCACCTGAGCTCGTACCAGAGGCACCTGGCAGCAGGTATCCGCGCCTCCGGCTTGGACGCGACGCTGATCACCCGCTTCACCCCCTCCATCCGCTCCTGGCTGCATAGCCCCGCGCTGCACGCGGTCGTCGTTCCCTCGCGCGAGGAGCCCTTCGGACGGATACCTCTGGAGGCGTTCGCGGCGGGGGCGGGGCCGGTCGTCGCGACCAGCGCCGGCGGACTGGCCCAGACCGTCATCGAAGGCGAGACCGGCTTCACCGCCGCACCCACGGACTCCCAGTCCCTGGCGTCCGCCCTGCACCGAGCCCTGACCGCCCTGCCCCGAGAACGCGAGCGGCTCCGGAACGCCGGTGCGGCTCTGGTGCGTTCACGCCACGACTACGAGGCCAACATTGGCTCCGCCATCGGCCGCATCGCCCCATGGGCTTTGGCCCCGTCGTCCACCGAGGAATACAGGGGCCGATGAGTCGGACGGTGGTACTCATCAGCCTGGAATCCCCGCACTCGTTCTGGCGGTTGTCCGCCGAGCACAAGCGTTCCCTTCGTGCTTCCTTCCCGGGCGTGGATTTCCGTACGGCCGCCGAGGAGGACGTGCCGTACGGGCTAGCGGAAGCCAGCATCTACTTCGGCTGGCGGTTCGAACCCTCCTGGCTGGCCGGCGCACCGCATCTGAACTGGATCGCATCCCCGGCCGCCGGCACCGACCATCTGCCCGTTGCCGAGGCGCACTCCGCCGGGGTGGCCCTGACCCGCTCGTACGGGTTCCACGGCCGTCCCATGGCCGAGCACGCCATGGGGCTGATCCTGGGCTTCTCTCGCGGGTTGTTCACGAGCCAGCGCGTTCAGCGGAACCGGATCTGGTGGAAGGACGACCTCGCCGAGGAGTTCTTCGACCTGGCCGGGTCGACGATGACCATCGTCGGTTGCGGCAGCATCGGAGGCCACCTCGCCCGCACCGCCCGCGCCTTCGGCATGGACGTGATCGGAGTACGCCGGACGCCGCCTGTGGCAGCGGGGGACGGGATCACCTGGATGCACGCCTCGGCGGTGCACCAGGCCGTCGCCATCGCCGACGTGGTGGTCGACCTGCTGCCGGCCACCCGGGCCACGCACCATCTCTTCGACCACGCCCTCTTCACGGCCTGTAAGCCGGGAGCCATCTTCCTCAACCTCGGCCGTGCGACAACCGTCGACCAGTCGGCCCTCCTGGCCGCCCTCCATACCGGCCACCTGCGGGGCGCCGCGCTGGACGTATCCGACCCGAGACCCCTGCCCGCTCGCCATCCGCTGCGGCTCCACCCCCGGGTCGTGCTCACACCGAAGAGCTCGACGCTCTGCCACACGTACATGGACAAGGCGGTCGCGTTCTTCGCCGAGAACCTGCGCCGCTTCCTTGCTGGTCAGCCGCTCACCGGTCTGGCCCAACCACCCGACGCACATTCCCCCCTCGCAGGAGGCTGACCCATGCCCACCACCCGCCACCGTGACCTGATCGCAGCCTTCGCGGCTACCGGCCGCAACCACCCCTACCTGGCCTTCACCCTGAACTCGTTGTGCAACCTGGACTGCGTGTTCTGCAAGCCCCGCTGCATGCCGGACTATGGGCACAAAGACCGCCCCCTGACCACCGCCGACTACGCGGCCATCGCCGCCGAAGCCGGGGTTTGGAAGATCCGGAAGGCGCACTGCTCCGGCGGCGAACCGACCCTGCGGGCGGACATCCTCGACGTGATCGAGGGCCTCGCCGACGGCCTCGGGTCCGACGCCGCGATCGGCATGACGAGCCACGGCAACCTACGCCGCGGGCTGAGCGTGGAGAAGCTGCACCGCGCCGGACTGACGTACCTCAACCTCAGCCTCCACAGCCTCGACCCGACGCGATCCGCCACGATCATGGGCGGCGGCGATCCGCGCACGACTACGCGCACCCTCGACGAGGCCCTCTCCCTCGGAATGCGGGTGAAGATCAACTGCGTCCTCCAGCGCACCTACCTGGACGACGCCTTCGCCGTGGCTGAGTTGGCCCGCGACCTACCTGTCGCCGTCCGTCTGATCGAACTCCAGAACATCGGGCCCGCACAGGCGCTGTTCGACACCGAGTTCATCAACGAGGCGGACGTCCGTGATCGTCTCCACGAATGGTTCGCGGGTGCGGGGGAGGTCTCTCGTGAACAGCTCGGGGTCCGTAGCCCCGGGCAGTATCTCCGTCCGGAAGGCTGGGCAGGCTCGATCGGCTTCATCTCCAACTCCAGCTGTGCCACGTGCTCCGACGCCAATCGCATCAAGATCACGCCCACTGGTGTGGCCCGCCCTTGCATCCTCCACAACCGTGACATCCCCCTGAAGCCCCACCTCGCCGACAGCACCCTCGGCAATGCCTTCGCCCACCTCTTCCAGGCCATGCTCGACCGCAACACGAACGACGCCTGGCAGGGCTTTCATTACGTCGACTACGACCTTCGCTGGGACCGGATGGAGCGTCCCGAGGGCACCCCGGTCCTGCTGCCCCTGCTCCCCGTCCTCCCCTCGGACGCGGCCCAGCCCTCGTGCACCCGAGCCTCCGCCGGAGAGCAGTGATGGTCGCAGCCGAAGCGCCGCCGCTCTACCCAGGTCTCGGAACGCTGTACGAACACGAGCTGGACGCCCACGAGGTCGGGGCCGTGATGCTCACGCACAAGTGGCAGCTGGCCGATCTGCTGGCTCCCCACTCCGACATCGACGTGCGTGTCCTCCTTCCAGAGGCACCCGCGAACTGGGAGGAGTGGAATCACCGTCTGGCCGCCGCGCATAAGTCCGCGGTCCGCCGGGAGGTCTCCCACGGGCGGCTTCTGGAGCATCCTCCCGGGTTCGCATTCACCGTGCCCGAAGCGGACGGACGGCTCGTCTGCGCACCTGAGCTCGCGACCTGGTCGCTGATCAGCGGTAGCGCCCGGGACTTCCAACGCTGGAGGTCCCGGGCCCAGATGGCCCCCTGGTGCGAGACCGACGAACGCTTCTACCGGGCAATCCTCCAGTCGAGGCTCGGAGGCCGGTACCAGCTCGCGGCGGATAGCACGGACAACGTGGTCGAGGACATCACCGCGTACAGGCGTCACTGCGTGGCCTGGCACTACCTCGCCCCCTGCTGGTTCGCCGCCGCCGCACTCGCGACACGGACGCGCTGCCCCGGCAAGACCGCCGCGCTCACCCAGTGGCGTCCGGACGGGCTGGACGCGTACGCCGAGCTGTTTCTTCGGCACTCCGAAGACGGACCCAACGGGCGACCCCGCAGCCCGCGCCACCTACTCCGGGCGGCACACGTCTCCCTAGAAGCGGCCATGCGCCGCATTCCACAGGCAAGCCACCCTCTCGACGAGGGCCAGGAGTCCGCTCCTACCGACTGGGCAATGACCGCCGGAATGCTCCGCGTACGTGTCGCCCGCTGGCTGTACTACCTCGATCCGCCGCCCGGTGTCGCGACCGAGTACCTGATCCGGCGGGAGGCGAAGGAACTCCGTTCCGCCGCACAGACCCTGAACGCGCTCGCGGAGGACGGGGCCACTCCCGCCCAACGTCTGGCCGCCCGAATGGCCGGGCTGATCCCCACCGGACCGACGACCCCCGACACCCTGCGCACCACCCTCGCGCTCTGGAACCGGCAGAAGTCCACGGTGCAGGAATTCCTGAGCCTCCCGCCCAGTGCCATCCACCCCTGACACAAGGAGCCCCGCCATGCCCGCGCGTGCGTCCCAGCCCCGCGCCCTGAAGACGGCGAAGATCAAGATCACGACGAAGTGCAACCGGTCCTGCGACTTCTGCATATTCGCCGACGGCGCCCAGGGCGAGAACATGGCCCCAGAGCTGTTCTCCACCATCCTGACCCGGCTGGAGACCATCCCTTTCCAGCAGTTGCACATCAACGGCGGCGAACCCACCGTGCACCGGGACTTCCCCGCTCTCAGCGAAGCCGCCCGGACACGCCTGCCGGACAAGGTCATGGTTCTGGGCACGAACGCCATCACGCTGGCCCGCAACCAGCGGATCATGGAGGCCACGCTCCGCTCGTACGACCAGATCCTCATCGGCTGCGACGACGAACACGAGAACTACGCCGAAGTGCACGCCGTCGTGCCCCGTCTCCGCGAAGCCGGCAAGACCGTGGTCGTCAACAGCGTGCTGGAAGGCATCAGTTCTTCCCGTCTCGTGGAGCTCGCGAGGCTGTGCGACACGTACGGCGCGATCCACGTCACCAACCACGTGCACCACGTCGACGTCGGCCAGCCGTCGAACGAGCTGCGCGGCATCTGCGACCGCTACCTCGACCAGCACCTGATGATCGAGATGGACGGCTCCTGCTACCGCTGCTTCAACGCCATGGCGAAGGTCGACAGCGAATTCAGCATCTGGGACGAGGACTTCGCAGCCAAAGTGTTCGCTCCCCGAGGCCATCACTTCCGGTTCTGCCTTCGCTGCCACGAGTACACCGACTCGGGCGCCGCTCTCCTGCCTGCCCGCATTCCGACCGCATGACTCCAGACCGGAGGTACACGACCATGCCCGCAGTCCTCGGGCTGAACTTCCACCACGACACCGCCGCCACCTTGATCGTCGACGGCCGCCTCTACGCGGCAGAAGAGGAACGCTGGAGCGGCGTCAAGCACAACCACCCCACCCGCAAGGGCACGCTCGCCGCACCGGTCCGTGCCCTTCAGTGGTGTCTGGAGGCCGCCGGCATCGAACCGCAAGACGTCGACGCCGTCTGGGCCGCCTCCATGCGTCCCAATCCTGCCGCCGGCTGGTGGCTCACCGAGGAGCGGGACGAACTCGCCGCTCTCTTACCTGCCCCGCTCGGTGACCATCTCCGCCTCCTCTCCCACCACACCGCCCATGTGCTCTCCGGGTACCTGCTCTCCGGACACGACCACGCGGCGGGCCTCGTCATTGACGCCGGCGGCTCCTCCTTCGGCTCCGACTTCGGTCCGGGGCGGGAACGTATCACCGGCTACGACCTGCGGCCGGATCGCATCGACCGCGTCCACCAGAGCATGCCGACCGTGGTTCCCGGCCCTGTCGGACCTCGGCGCGTTCACTCCGCCCTCGGGCACTTCTACCGAAACCTGGCCCGCAGAGTGATCCCGCCGGGCGACGAACCCGAGGGCAGCATGATGGCGCTTGCGGCGTTCGGCGACCCCCAGCGTTACGGGCCGCAGATCCGCGAACTCGTACGGCTCGGCGACGACGGCGAGGTCCGGATCGGCCATCCCTGGGGCTCGGCGGACAGCAGCACACCGCTGCTGCTCCGTGGCGGCGTCTGGACCGCTGACAACGTCGTGGAGCAAGCCGACTCGGATCGGGCCGACCTGGCCGCCGCAGTCCAGGATGTCTTCTCCGAGTCGGTCATCCACATCGCACGCCATCTTCAACGGCTCACAAGAGCCTCGGCGCTGGTGTTCTCGGGTGGGTGCGCCCTGAACTCCCACCTCAACGGCCGGCTGGCCGACGACAGCGGCTTCGGCACCCTCTTCGTGGCGCCGGCACCGCATGACGCGGGCACCGCTGTGGGCGCTGCCTTGTACGGCTGGCACTACCAGCTCGGGCAGGAACGTCTCCGGGTGCCGACCGACGCGGCCTGGGGCCCTAACCCGGGCATTCTGAAAGCGGGTGCGATGCCATCCGGGTACCGCGCTCTGACCGGCCTGGGGGCGGACCTGGCACCGGCGGCGGCAGCGCTGCTCGCTCAGCACCGCATTGTCGGCTGGGTACAGGGACCGCTCGAATTCGGGCCCCGGGCCCTCGGGCACCGCTCGATCCTCGCCCACCCGGGCCACGCCGCCACGCGGGATCGACTCAACGCGATCAAGCAACGAGCTGCGTACCGCCCGTTCGCCCCGGCCGTCCTCGCCGAGCACGCCACGGAGTGGTTCATGTCGGCGGGCGACCCCTTCATGAACCGCGTCGCCCACGTCCGCCGGTGCCGAGCCGACCGCATAGCCGCGGTCACCCACCACGACGGCACCGCGCGCGTCCAATCCGTGGCCACAGACCACCAGGGCCTGCACGAACTCCTCCAGCGGTTCCACGAGCACACCGGCCTGCCGCTGCTGTTGAACACCTCCTTCAACCTCAAAGGCACGCCGATCCTGCGATCCGCCGAGCAGGCCGTACAGGCGGCAGCCGGCCTCGGGCTCGACGCCCTCGCCGTCGGAGACACCCTCCTGATCGCCGACCACGTCCCCGACCCCCGGGCTCTACCCCAGCCATCCTTACGAGAGGGGTGACGGAAATGGCCGTTGCCAATCTGCCTCACATCCTGACCACACTCGCCACCAGCACATGGGCCGTCGGGGACCGTTCCCGCGCCCGTGTGGCTGCCGGTCTGGCCCTCGCGATCTACGCCGGGCATACCCGAGATCAGGGCACCCCGTACGTCCAGCATCCGCTCGCCGTCGTCGCGGTTCTGCGGTCCGAGCTCGGCGTCACACAGCCCGAAACCCTCCTCCTCGGCCTTTTGCACGACGCACTGGAGGTCGATCCGGGCTCAGAGGCTCTCGTCACCCACCAGCTGGGGGCACCCTTCGCTGAACGCCTACGCGCGATGACGCCCGACCATCGGCTCGAACGCCGGCCCAAGGTTCCGGGCGACGAGAACCGATGGCGCGTGAAGACAGCGGCCCTCCCCGCGGAGGAGCTCCTGGTACGGCTGGCCGACCGTATCCACAACCTGCGCGACCTGGCCGCCTCGCCGAACCATGAACGCCGGCGGAAGTTCGTACGGAACCTCACTGACTTCCACCTCCCCCTGGCCGCCGCCGCACGCCGCCTCAGCCCTCACCTGGAAGCCGCGCACACGCTGCTCAACGCCGAGTACATCCACCACCAACAGGAGATACGCCCGTGAGACGGATCGTGTACTCGATGGAGCCGGTTGGTCGGACCGGCGGCCGGGTCTACCTCCGGATGCTTCACGAGGCGACCGCCGGCGATGTTGAGTGGCACACGGTTCCGGACCACAAGCGCACCTACCGCGTCCGCCGCTGGCGGAAGATCCGCCACCTCGCCCGACTGGCCCCGACCGTCCGGGCGCTGAGTTCCGCCGCCACCGGCACCTTCGTGTGGGACGACCTCAGCCTGCTGCTCTTCACACCGGAGATGCGGGCCCGCACGGTGTTCCTCCTGCACCACTACGAGCCGTTACAGCACGACTCCACTCCTGTGGAGGCCATGCTCTGGGAACGGCTGTTCCGGGTGCTGCCGCAGTGTGCGGCCGTGGTGTGCGTATCCCCGTACTGGGCTGACTTCCTCCGGTCCCGCGGTGTCCACAACGTACGGGTGATCTACAACGCCTTCGACATGACCGAGATCGAACGGGCACGCGCCCTTGACCGGGCCGAGTGCCGCGCCGAATTCGACCTGGCCGCGGACACGATCGGCGTGTACGCGGGCAAGGCCGTCCACTGGAAGGGCACCGCGGAGGTCGCGGAGGCCCTGGCCGGCGCACCCGGGCTTCAAGTGATCACCAGCGGCAGCAACACCATCGGCTTCGGCGGTACGCACTACGACGTGGAGCGCGAGCGATACCTGCGGCTGCTGCGGGCATGCGACGTCGGCGTCTTCCTGCCCCGGATGCGGGAGGGCTGGAGCCGCTGCGCAGCCGAGGCACTGCTGCTCGGGCTGCCCTGCCTGATCCGACCGGTCGCGGGCCTCGGCGATCTCGCAGCCCTGACCGGCCAGCCGGCACCAGACCTCGACCGTCTGTCGACGCAGGTCCGGGAACACGCTACGGCGCGCCGAACCGAAGCCAAGGCCGCGTACGAGGCCCTGGCCCGGTTCGACCTGCACTACTTCGGAAACGCCTGGGGCGACCTTCTCGCGCAGGTGGCCTGACCAGGGGCCGCTTACGCCTGCGCGGCCAGCTTCTCGACCGCGGCGTCCAGACGGGCCAGCACGCGGTCCCGGCCGAGCAGCTGCATGGACTCGAACAGCGGGAGTCCGATCGTTCGGCCGGTGACCGCGACCCGGATGGGCGCCTGGGCCTTGCCCAGCTTCAGCCCGTGCTTCTCTCCCACGGCGAGCGTGACGGCCTTCAGACCGTCCGCTTCCCAGTCCGCGACGGTGGCGAACTCGGCGCGGACATCGGCCAGGATGCCGTCGGCGCCCGCCTTCATCGCCTTGTTCCACGACGCCTCGTCCTCGACCGGCGAGTCGAGGAACAGGAAGTCCACGTTGTTGGTGATTTCGGACAGCAGCGCCAGCCGGGTCTGGGCCAGCGGTGCGACCGTCTCGAAGACGGCCTGGTCGAACGCCTCCGGCTGCCACGGCGCGTACGGGGCGACGAGCCACGGCGCACAGGCGGCGGCGAACTGCGCGGGCGCCAGGGCACGGATGTAGTCACCGTTGAACGCCGTCAGCTTCTTCACGTCGAAGAACGCCGGGGCGGTGTTGACGTCCTCGATCCGGAAGAGCTGCTCCAGCTCCTCGTACGGCATGAGCTCCCGGTCACCGCCGGGGCCCCAGCCGAGGAGCATGAGGTAGTTCACCATCGCCTCGGGAAGGAAGCCCTCGGCGAGGTAGTCCTCCAGCGCGACCTTGTCCCGGCGCTTGGAGAGCTTCTGCCGCTTCTCGTTCACGATCACCGGCAGGTGCGCCCACACCGGCGGCTGGGCACCGAGCGCCTCCCACAGCAGCTGCTGCTTCGGCGTGTTCGACAGGTGCTCCTCGCCGCGGATGACCTGAGTAATGCCCTCATCCAGGTCATCGACCACGTTCGCGATCAGGAAGACGGGGGACCCGTCACCGCGGGCGATCACGAAGTCCTCGATCGCACTGTTCGGGAACGCCGGCTCCCCGCGGATCAGGTCGACCACGACGGTCTCGCCCTCATCCGGCGTCTGGAACCGCAGCGCCCGCCCCGCCTCGAAGGCCAGCCCCCGGTCCCGGCAGAACCCGTCGTACCCGAGGTGCTCCGACCCGGTGCGCTCCTTCAGCTGCTCCCGGGTGCAGTCGCAGTAGTACGCCTTGCCCGCCGCGTACAGCTGCTGGGCAGCCTCGCTGTGCCGGGCCGCGTTGTGCGACTGCAAGTACGGCCCCTCGAAGGCCGCGTCCTCGCCATGAATACCGATCGCCGCGAGCGCGTTGATGATGCCGTCGATCCACTCCGGCTTGTTCCGGGCCGCGTCGGTGTCCTCGATCCGCAGGACGAACGTGCCGCCGGACTGTCGTGCCACGGCCCAGTTGTAGAGAGCGGACCGTGCGCCACCGACATGGAACATGCCGGTCGGAGACGGGGCGAAACGAACGCGAACCGGGGCAGTAGACATGTGCTCCAGGGTACCGACGCCGGGCGCCCGCCCCCGACCACTCCGGCTATCCCCGCGCCCTCGTTTTCCGGCGGCCCTCGTCATCTACTCGTACGTCTGCTTCCACAGCTCCCGCTGCGGCCGACCCCTGCCCCAGACCGTCCAGTGCGCCGAGCGATAAAGATGGGTCTGTTCGCCGCTCCACCGCTTCGGCTGCGCAATGCACCCCAATTTCCCGCGGGTCGCGTCGTCGGCGACGGGTACGGACCACAGCCGACACCAACAGTGCAGAACTCAGGGGGTGATCACCGCCCCGTTCTGCGGGGCGGAGGACAGCTGCTCTGGGAAGCTCCCGGATTTCGGCTTCGTGAGCCCAAGCCGCATCTGCACCTCGTCGAAGCTGAGGTCCGGCGTGCCGATACGACCGACGGATCGGCTATATGCAATCAGCATTGCTTCGGAGAAGGGGCTATCGAGGGTGGCAACCCGCTTCCAACCCCGTGCCTCATCGAGCGCGACGGAGCTTACGTTCTCGAAGTCGATCACTAGATCCGGAACATCCAGATAGCGAGGGAGAGCACGGTAACGATTGTCATCGACTCTGAACGCGCGCTGCGCTAGGCCCTTGTCCCTATTACTCTTGGCGCTCGACTGCCACGCAACGATGGCCGGGGACTCGGAGCTGTTCCCCTCATCGGTAAACACCCGGTCTGCTTTGGCCAGGTGCACGTACTGGACCTTCGCCACACGAGGCTTCGAAACCCTTGATTCAGGACGGTCCTCGTAGAGGTCGCAAGCCGGCGTAAGGACCAGCCACCAGCCGCCTTGTGGGTCGATAAGGAGGTCTGTCGCCGTGAGGTGATGGGTCACAGGGGGCATCAGATAGACCCGTGCCGCCTCGGACCGCCGTGCTGTTGCGACGAGGTCACCCTCCACGACGCGATCCAGCTCATGAAGACCGTTCTCCTTGAGCCAGGCTGCGAGACGATTGACGATGACAGGAGCGATCTCATTCGGGTCGGCAGCTGCCATCTCGGTCCAGTGCGGAGCAACCACGTCGCGCATAAAGTCGCGGACTTGGCGCTCCACGAGGCCGGAAATGCGACGTGTCAACGCCGGCACTCCTGAGAGCAACCCCTCCCTGACCGCAGGGGCGATATCATCCAAAGCGTTCTTCGTCACCACTCGAATGAGGGGAGGCTCCTCCAAGCCGCGTACTTGCTGGGGGACGCCCGTGAAGAAGACCACTGGCACCCACCTGACGCTGGCGATCTTCTTGTACAGCTCACGTCCGCGCCCCTCGGCGTCTGCGGACGGGCTACCTTCAGTAACGTCCCGGACATCGAGGATGACCAAGTCGAAGTCTTCTTGGTTCAGCCGCTCCTCGGCGGTGGCAAAGTCTTGCTCGACTTCGAACTGGATGACTCCCAGATCCGCGAGCTCTTCCGTGAGGAGCCCACGAAGGTCCTCGGTCATCTTGGCGTCGTCGTCAACGATGAGCACGCGATACGCGGCGTCCGCCGTTGTCACCCAACTCTCCTTCGCAGTCGTGCCCGGAAACTCGCGCCGGAGAGGGCGCCGGGGCTTACCAGCGACAGGTCACCATCGTAGAAGTCCTTCACGACGCTGCCTGCGATACTGAGGCCGAGGCCGATGCCATCCGGCTTGTCACTGAAATAGGTGTCGAAGATCAGATCTTTGATCTCCGCACGCACTCCGGGCCCACTGTCGCTGACCGTGATATCCACCACGTCGGCTTCGCCCTCTTGGTTGCGCTCAGTTTCGATCAAGATCTCGCGGTCTGCCTCGCTGGGCATCGTTGACAACCAGTAGACCGCGTTATTGACGAGATTTAGCACGAGTGTCCTGATATCACCCGGCTCGGCCGTGACCTTTACGTCCTCTCCGCCGATTGTGACGGTCACACCGTACTTGGCGATCTCAGATTCCAGTACGGAGACAGCTGCAGAGACGCTCTGGTGAAGCGAGAGTTCTCGTGGCCGCCCACGCTGCCGACCACTGAGAGGTTCGATGCGAGTGAAGAGCCGGTCGATAGCCCTCTCCTGCGCAGTGAAATCCGTGTGCAGTTCCCCGAGCGCGTCGGACAGGTCGGTGTCATGGACCTCGACCTTTTCCGTGATCTTCCTAAGTCGGCGAAGGTCGAATGCGATGCGGGCCAGGGCGGTCCTACCCTCGTGGAGGACAACGTCGACAAGGGTGCCTAGTGTCGCGAGCCGGGAGAACTGGGAGATGATCTCCTGGACTTTTCGCACACCTTCGTTGATCGTCTCCGTGGCCTCCTCGATGGCTCGCCCCAAGACGACATCATCTGGATACCGCTCGCTGGCGACTTGCCGAAGAGGATCCAGGTTGAAACTCCGGAAGACTCCGTGACCTCGCCCTTCGGGAGGACTGACCAGGGGTTCGTCGGCCACTTCCACGGTGGACTCCGGACGGCGCAACTTGTAGCGCAGGATCTCGAGTTTCGAGATCGCCTGCACTATCACCATCTTCAGTTCCTCGTACTCCGGACTATCAATCAGCCCTTCCCGGTGCGACCGGTCCTGGAGGCCCGGGTTCTCGTCCGCCGAGATATAGACGAATCCGGCAACCTGGTTATTGGACAGCCGCATGGTCGGGTTATTGACGCGTCGCTGGTCGAATCCAAGCCAGTCGTAGCCCGGTTCGCCGAAAGGCTGGACTCGGAACCCGTCCCGGTACAGCGCAACGCCGCTGTTGTCCCGGATCAGTTTCCGCACCTCGGTGAGGTTCTTCGACCCGGTATCAATATGGAAGAGCGGGTCCAGCGCCGACTTCTCCAGGTCCCATACGCGAAAGTCCAGCTTCAGTGGTCCGCAGGAAGGTCTGTCCGAATCCTTCCGGATGTTCTCCTCGACGATCACCGCGGGTTCGCTCCCGCTGGAGTAGATGGCCAAGTGGGCATTACCGTCGGCATCCACTGTGCCGACGAGCCGATAGAGCGGGTGTGCCAGCGTTTCGCTCGCGGCGACAAAGCCATGGTGGTGACGAAGGGGACCATCAGGGGTGTCTATGTAGATGGCAAACTCAGGCTGGTCCGGTACCGACAACTCAGCAGGAGGCGGCGGAGGCAGGAGCCGTGACAGGGAGCGTTTTAGGGCCTCAACGGCGTCAGGCCCCCAGGGCATCCGCAGCTTCTCAAGTCGGACTACGGTTCCGTGGCCAACCGACGCGTCGATCGATGCGGTCTGG
Organism: Streptomyces sp. NPDC127177; assembly: GCF_042672475.1. Classification (NCBI taxonomy): domain Bacteria; kingdom Bacillati; phylum Actinomycetota; class Actinomycetes; order Kitasatosporales; family Streptomycetaceae; genus Streptomyces; species Streptomyces sp. NPDC127177. The sequence goes on along the minus strand of NZ_JBHXUW010000043.1, from coordinate 36,812 downwards.
AACCCCGTGACCACGTCAGCGAAGTTCCGCGCCGCCTCGCCACCCACCGCGAAGACGGACGGCAAGGCGGTGGACCAAGTGACCGGAACCTCGTCCAGGTAGGCGTCACCCTGCGTGAAGTTTCCCCAGTTGATACGGAGGGTGACTTCTGGGTCGCTGACCCGTCGCGTCGTGATGGTGGTGACGTTGGCCAAGCGGGCGGCTGCGAACCGACCGATGCCCTTGGCCCCGAGCACACGCCGCACACCCGACTCGCTGCGGCGGTTCCGGTGCCTATGCGGAGTAGCGATCTCCATCCAGGTGCCACGCACTGTGTCCGGGGACATGCCGTGCCCGTCGTCCCATACTTCGATCGAGCCATGCCCCTCCACGAGCGGCGGGTTGAAGCGGATCAGCACGAGGCTGGCATCGGCGTCGTAGGAGTTCTTCACAAGTTCGGTGAGTGCCACCCGCTCGTTGCTGATCAGCTCCTCACCCAAGGTGCTCATCAGCCGCGCGCGCGGCCGGAGATACGCTTCCGTACCCTCCGAATCCAATCTGGGCCTCACTTTCGGTCCGTCACGGTCCAGCCTCAGCGCAGCCAGAGAGGTAGATTGTATCGACGTTGCGGATGACCGCTCGTGTGCGGCCGTGCGACCGAGGGCACGTTGCTCGGAAGTGGCCGAATACCGCCCCTGAGTGGCGCCGACCAGGAAGAAGGTCACTCGGATGTTCCTTCTGGTGAGCCGCCCCGTTGAGGCGTAGGGGGTGGAACGGGGCGCTTGTCCGCAAGGCCCGTGATCGAGCTGTCGGTGGCATCCCGTACGATCGATCATTTCGAGGGGTGTCCCAGGAACATCACCTCGAAGACACAGAGTGCGGACCTCACCGATCATGAAGCCCACTGGTGAATCAAGCCAGGTGGATGCCGGGTGTTCGGGTGGCTCGACCTCGTCGAAGTTGTTGCTTCCGCGAGCGTGTCCGTGATCTCCTGGTGCTCGTTCGTCTCGTGCCTGTTGGAGGTTGTGCTGTGGAGAAGGGGAAGTACGGCGTACCCCTGGAGCGGAGCGACTACCTTCCGCTCGAACGGCACGCGGAGAGCTGCTCTCCGGAGGACTTCCGGAAATGGCTGAAGACCCACGGTAAGGGCCAGCGGCTCGCCGTCGACCTATTCTCCGGAGCCGGTGGTCTGAGCTACGGCGTGAAGCAGGCGGGTTGGACAGTCGCGGCTGCCGTCGACTTCGACGAGCGCGCTCTGGAGACCCATGCGGCGAACTTTCCCGGCATGAGTCTCCACATGGACCTCGGTAACCCTGACGAGCGTGACCACTTGGTTGAGCTCCTGACGACTGCTGACATCGACCTGATCGCAGGCGGGCCTCCCTGCCAGCCCTTCAGCCGCGCCGGACGCAGCAAGATCCGGGATCTTGTGACGAACCACAAGCGGGACCCGGAGGATCTTCGCAAGGAACTGTGGCGCGCCTACGTGGACGTTGTCACGCGTGTCAGGCCCCGGGCCATCCTCATGGAGAACGTGCCAGACATGGGGCTTGGAGACGACTTCTTCGTGGTGCGCACAATCGAGCAGCACCTGGAGGATCTTGGGTACGCCACGCAGGTCCGCCTTGTCGACGCCTGGCACTACGGTGTTCCCCAGCACCGGAAGCGCCTGATCCTGCTCGCGAGGAACGACGTCGAGCGCTTCGACTGGCAGCCGAAGCAGGACGGCTTCACCAACCTCCGTGAGGCGATCGGTGACCTTCCCGGCCTCGATCCGCAGCCCAGGAAACGCGTCGGCGAACGAGAGATGGCCTACCGCATGCCAGAGGCTCCCTCAGCCTTCGTGGAGATGATGCGTAAGGGCGCCCCGGAGGGGCTTGTCTGGGACCACATGACGCGCCGGGTCCGAGACGACGACTGGAAGATCTTCTCCGAGCACATGGACTCCAAGACCCTGTACTCGGATATTCCGGAGGAGTTCCGTCGCTACAGTGCCGAGAACTTCACGGACAAGTACAAGAAGCTGGCCTGGGGCGAGCGCAGCCGTTCCATCACTGCGCATATCGCCAAGGACGGCTACTGGTACATCCATCCGGACGAACCCCGAACACTCACTGTGCGTGAGGCGGCCAGGGTGCAGACCTTCCCAGACTGGTTCCGGTTCGCCGGCACCCGTAGCGACGCCTTTCGGCAGATCGGGAACGCGGTACCACCACTGTTGGGCAAGGCGGCAGCCGAAGCACTGGCACCCGTGGAAGGCGTACAGGCACAGCTCGGAGGACTACAGCCGCATTGGCGGCAGGTCAGAGAGGAGCTAGTGGCCTGGGCCCGGGAGAGGCGGAACGGCGACGACTGGTGCCACCTCCCCGGCGAGCAGATGTCACAGCTCTCGGCGGCCGTGATTGCGCTTCTCTCCGGCGCCAAACCGTCGGCAGCCCAACTGGACGAGATCCTGAAGGACGTGAGATGGCGCAAGACCCTCACGTCCAAGGCGTTCCATAACCTCTTGGAAGCAGCCCCCTCCGAGAAGGTCAGGACACGACTGGAACGGCTTGCTCCCCTCGTCGATGACGCAGCTGCCTGGCAGGAGAGCAGGCGTCTTGAGATTCCCAAGCGCCTCGCTCTCAAGCCGGCGGAAGCATCTCTCTATCGCCTGCTGGTGGGCGAGGACCTCCTCTGGGTGGGCCAAGGGGCGCTGCGGGTTGCCGCACGTCTGAACGACAGCGACGCGGACCGTACGAACAGACTCAGTGACGGCCGGGTCAACCTGGTGAGGCTCGTGGGCGCCGGGGGCGAGGATGCACCGCTCCGCATGGCTGCGTTGCGTCTCATCAGCAGCACCGTCTGCAGCGCGCGTGAACCGATGTGCGCCGAATGCCCGCTGAGTAAACACTGCAAGCGGAAGTCCGATGCCTCAGACGTCTCAGTGACCACAAACGGCAACAGGGCATCAGGAGTCAAAGGACGCGGAGATAGGAAGCGCCCTTCGGCGTAGGGGGCACGCTGGAAGAGGGCGTTCAGGAGGACTGCCCGATGCAAGCTGTGTACACCCTGCGCGCGGCCTGCTCGACATCGGTGCGGATCTCGCACTCCCAGACGCGGACGACGGTCCACTCCTCTGACTCGGCCGCCATTGTGTTGCGGCGGTCCCGCTCTCTGTTGATCTCGATCTTCTCCCTCCACAGCGAGGCGTTCGGGCCTCGGAAGTCCTTGGGCCCGTGTACAGGGCAGCCGTGCCAGAAGCATCCGTCGACGAAGACGGCAACGCGGTACCTGGGCAGGACGAAGTCCGCTCTGCAGCGGGCCGCCACCCGGCGCTGAAGTCGGAACCTCAGCCCGAGCCGATGCACGGCGCGGCGCAGAGCGACCTCCGGAGCGGTGTCACGTACGCGCCGCCCGCGCAGGTGACCGCTCTTCTCGGTACTGACCCAACCGGTGCCCGCCGTGTCGTCTCCCGTTGCCATGTTCGTTGTCCCGCCGTCGGCCGATCTGGGCGAAGGGAGGGGTGCCACACTCTTCCCATGCTTAGGGAACCATCTGAACTCCGGATCGACAGCCAGGGCCGGATCGAACTCCCCATGAGCCTGCTCGCGGAGGCGGGTATCGCGCCGGAGGCCGCGCTCATCGCGTTCAGTGACGGAGACGGACGGATCGTGCTCCGCCGCGCCGAGGACGCGATGAGGGACCTGATCGAGCGGGGGCAGCTCTGACCGTCGGTGGGGTGTCGTCTACGCCCCGGGGGTGAACCCGAGGGACAGGGCCTCGCTGCGAGCGTGCAGGGCCTGCACCGCCTGCGGCTCGGGGACCTCTTGGTCGAGTTCGAGACGCCTTCCGACGTACTGGGCCAACTGACGCTGTGCGGGTACGAGGTTGTGGGTCTCCTTGGCCCACTGCTCGAGCGCGTACCACTCGTCCGCGGGGACCACCGTCACCTCATCCCTGGCCCCCTCGGCTCCCTCGGTGCCGCCCGCCAGCGCCTCCTCGTCCAAGGGATGCTCGCGGAGCTCCGACTGCAGGTCGCGGGGGACGGTCCAGCGAACCCTGGAGACCGCGTCCCAACAGCTGGGCTTCTTGGCCCATTCGCCGACGTGGTTACCTTCGCGTGGATTGGTCACCACCGCCATGACCCGGGGACACAGATCGTCGATCGCGTCTTCGAGAGCCGGCGAGATCCGCTGTTCACGCCAGATCCGGTCGAGGTCGATGCGCCGGTCCGTGGCGAGGGACAAGCGTGCCACCGTGTAGGTCGTGATCATGCTCTTGTAACTGCCTGCCTCGTGGGTCGCCGCGATGCGGTCGACCGCTTTGAACAAAACAGCCATCGCGATCACGCGTTGGCAGTACTGCACGTCGACGTGAGGGGGCGCCTCGTCGATGCGGACCATGAACGCCGCAAAATTCTTCTGCGCTCCACGACTGACCTGGAACGGAAGGTGGTTCCAAGAGTTGACGTACTTGGCGAGGTCCGCCTTCGTGAACTTCTGCCTCGTAGGGTTGAGCTTCTTGAAGGTGCGCTGCTTCGCAGGGGTCCAGGCCTTGGCCACCTCGTCGGTGTACTGGCCGCGTGCACGCTCGTAAAACCAGTGAGTCTCCTGACCGCTCCCGTCGGTCGCCGACGCCCAAAGGGATCGCGTGATCCGCTGGACGGCCACGTGGTACTCGTGGTTCGAACTGAAGTCGACCAGCGTCACCCGGTTCTGTGTGTTCGAGTACTCGGAGATCATCGGGACGATCTCCGCGAGCCGCTCGGGGGACACCTCCGTCAGTTTCATCTGTACCGACACATGCGAGAGATCCGCTTTGTCGCGGCTCTGCGCGTAGTGCAGTGACGCCGTCGTCTGGCCACCGTTCACCACTTGGATTCCGTGAACACGGGAAATGCCTGTCGGCTGTCCGTCCGGGCCGTGCACGAAGTCGACCTGCGAGGCGGTCGCCGTGATGCCGTTGTTGTACGCCAGGAACCTGCCGGGCGCGCTCAGGAGCGTCTCCCTGATTCCCCGGTTCACCGAGCCACGGGCCTGCAGGAACGACCGGACGTTGAGTTCGAGGAGTCGGGTGCCGTACTCCCCGTACAGCTCGGCCAGTCTCCGCCCCGGGATGACCGCCATGGCCACCGAGTGGTCCGACTCGCTGCTGGGCGCGGAGACGCACGGCAGCGGAGGTTCGAAGGAGACCACGATGGGCTCGCTGATGCTGCCGGACGTCGCATGGCGGTGCAGCCGCGCTAGGTCCCACACCTCGTGGGTCACGGGGAGACCGTCGAAGTCGGTGGGCGGAACCACGGTGCTGGTGCCGACACGGTTACTGAGGAGGAAGAGCCGGATCCTCTGTACCTCGGTGAGGGCCTTCTCGACCGCCGCGCACATGTCGTAGACATCGAACGACTCGTCGATGTGCTGACGCAGCCCGTCCCGGCACCGTTTTACGAACGTCAGCAGCCGCTTGAAGGCCGTCTCGGTCTGGCTCTTCGTGAGCTTGGACTCCGAGGGGCCCAGGGTGAAGTCCGTGACGAACAGGTCGAGGCACTCCCCGGACTCCCCGATGCCATATCCGTGGACCAGATGCCCTTGCGCCTTGTGGTAAGCGGTGAAGGTGTTGGAAGCGATGCCCGCCTGCTCCAGGTCTTCGAAGACCCGTCGGGTGAACGCCTCCGAGGGGTTGCTTCCCTCAGCGTCGGCGGTCGCCTGGACATCTGCCACGAGATCGCGTGAATACTCGGACAGGTCGAGCTCAGGCATGCAAGCCCCCGATCAGTTCGGTCACCTCGTCGGTCGTGGCGCGGTACTGATCCAGCCCCGAGGTACTCACGTGGTAAGTGCAGTCGCCGACACCTGCGGCGAGATCCGCTTCAACAATTCTCGGAAAATCCCCCCGCACATGCCAGAAGTGCAGATCGCGAAGGGTGTAGCGGGGCTCGTCGTACATGTCTCGCTGTCCGGGAAGGTATCCGGCTTGGACGAGACGCCCATCGAACTGAGCCCGGTCAGCGGAGCTGGTGAGCCGCTCGCGTATCCGTTCGACGAGCCGGTTCAGACTCTCGCCCGATCCACCACGCCGTTCGTCGAGCATCGCCAGTGCCAGCAGCAGTGCGGGTGTGCCGGTGCCGTCCAGCTGCCGCTCGCTGGCGATACGGATGCTACGCGGACGCCTGGCGGTGCTGGCCTTCGCCTCGATCGCCACCTCGGATAGCTGGAAGTCCTGGTTGGCTCCGCTCGGACCAGTCCACGCCTCCACGGCATCAGCCGGGTCGACGGCGGGCAGGACGTGCTCTCGGAGTACAAGAAGCTCGCCCACAAGGCCGCGGCGTGCCTCGGGAGCCAGGCCGTCCTTACTTACGGAGCGAAGGAGGTCCTGCCACCGCTCGAACCTGTCCACGGCGGCGGTCAGGGCGGCAGCGGCCTCGGGGGCGTCCCTGACGGTGTCGGCAACGTCGGTGACGAGCGGGTTGAAAACCTCACGCAGTTCGTTCGCGGTCAGGACCACCTGGAGTTCGTACTCGAGCCGCGACACCGCGCTCAGGTTCATCTCCAGTCCGGCCGCACGCGGCAGCCGCCCCACCGAGCGCACGATGTGGTCCGCGGAGCGGGCGTCGGTCCTGAGGACCAACATGCGTTGGTGACCAGGGTGGGTGACGGACAGGAAGACGTCCAGAGGAGCGTTCGGGTGTAGCCGAAGCCGGGACCTACCGGGCGTGCTCTGGGGGGTCTCCAGGCCCTGCCACTCGGCCTCGGTGACGGTCACTCCCCGCCCTCCTCGTCGTCGAAGGCGTCGAGGCCCTCCTGCTGCCAGATGGTATTGACGACGTACTCCGTGTCGGACTGGTGCTCGGAGCGGGGGAAGCTCACCTTGAAGCCCACCAGAGGCGGCTCTGCCTCACCGTCCGGAGAGGCCGCCGGCCGCTCGATCAGGTAGATCAGCAGCAGGGCCTGGTCGGGCCTCCTCTGCCAGCGCAGGTGCTCGCCCGAGGGCATCTGGGGAACCTTCTCCTTCTTCTTCATCGCCGCGGCCATCTGCGTGGCGTCGAGAGCGGCCTTCACCTGGGCCGGTTCGAGGTCGAGGTACTCGTCAGGCGGGCTGAGCACCCGGCGGATCGTGTAGCGCCCCTCCGTCCTGAAACCGGGATTGATCGCCGCGCGGGTCACCGGCCCGATGGTGTGTCCAGCGACGTTCTGCGCATCCTGTGCCGCGGACTTGCCGACCAGGTGCACCGTCCACTCGTGTAGTTCGCCCACCGCCACGCACTGGTCGATGTACTTCGCGATGAACCTGGGACGGACGCGCTGCGCCATGCGGTCGGTCTCGTAGCTGGAGAGGAAGTCGGCGATCACCTCGGAAGGCACCGACTTCCACGCGACATTGCCGCCCGGAACCTTCGACTCGGCCGCCGCGACGCCGTCGAGCCGCTGGACGAAGTCCTCAAGTGCCTTGAGGTTTTGGTCAACGGTCTTCTGAGCGAGGTTGAAGATCACGGTCTCCGGGCCCTCGCCGGAGTAACTGAGCATGACCTTCGTACCCTGGCGCATCTTGTTGGTGGCTGTGATCGCGAGGCCGAGCGAGGAGGCACGTACCTTCAGCCCGAAGTTCCTTGGGGTGAGGTTGAGCGCGGCCATTTCCTCCACCTCACGGCGAAGTTCGTCGGTCGCGGCGGTCACCTCGACGTACTTGGCCTGGAGGTCGGACGTCGTGTAGAGACGGCACAGGTCCTCGTACCCCGGGCGGAATCCGAACCACCGGCCCATCTGCAGCAGGGTGTCGTAGGTGTTGGACGTACGCAGGTAGTAGCTGACGGTCAGCCCTTCCAGGGTGAGTCCGCGGGAGAGTTTCTGACCTCCGATGGCGATGACGGAGAGACCGGTCCTACGGTGCTCGTAGTAGTCGAGCGCGTCACGTGAGGCGCCGTTCACCGTCTTGACCACGATCTTGCGCAGGGCCGGCATGACCTGTATGGCCACCTCCTCCCAGGTCAATGGCTCGGCCTCGTCCGCGGGGAAGTGGTCCGTGGTGGGGACGAAGTCGCGCTCCCACAGGGTTTGGAGCTCTGCCATCCGCTCCGGAGCCTGCCCGTACCGGTCACGGAGCGAGTCCACTAGAAGGCCCAGATGGTCGGCCACTTGGTCACGAACGATCCCCTGGACGGCGGTGAAGCGGGTGACGTGCACCAGCATGGAGTTGTGCACCTTCGTCTGCCCCCGCGCCCTGCGAGCGGCACACGAGAGCACGAACGAGGCAATCGCCTCACGCAGAGACTGGGGTAGGTCGTCGGACGGGACGAAGGCGGACTTGTGCTTGCTCGGAACCCAGCTCTCGGCGTCGTCCACGGGACGCACGAGCGGCAACGGGGGCACGTCGTCCTCGTCGTCGTTGTCGACCTGGAGTCCGAAGACCCGCTCCGGGCCGAGGTAGTTGGACGGTGAGGGCAGCGTCCGGATGAAACTGTCGGGGAAGAGGTCGGCGCCGAGGGCGGCGTGGTCCACATCGGGATCGATGTAGATGTTGGCGTACGGCGTCGCGGTGTACCCGACGTAGGCCGACTTCTCGAAACTCTGCATGAGGTCTCGGATCGCGGCGTTGGTCTTCGTCGGATCCGCGTCAGGGTCCCGCTTGGTGTTGATGGAGGCGTTGTCGGCCTCGTCGTCGATGACGAAGAGCGGGATGTCACGCACGACCTTGCGGCCGGTCTCATCCTCGGCGCCTTGTACCTCCGTCACCCAAGTACGGAGGTACTCGAGGATCTTCCAGTGCTTCTTCACGACGAGGACGACCGGGAACCGGCCGAGGGGGAAGTTGACCGCGTTGGCCGCCTGACGACCGAAGTCGCCCTTCTCGGAGCTGTTCGTGGGCGACGCGATGTCGAGCCTCTTGGCGCCGGGCATCCGCCCAGCACCCATGAGACGGGACTTCCCGTTCTGGTTGGACCGCTGCTGGTGCTGTGTGTCGAAACCCAGGAGGCCCTCGTCGACACGCAGCTGCGTCTGGCTGCGGAGGTCGTTGTGGATTCCGGCCAGGACCACCACGAACTGGTATCCCGCGTCCACGGCCTTTGCGGCGAGCCCGATGTACTGCCCTGTCTTGCCCGACTGAACCTGACCGATCACAAGGCCGGTACGGCGCCAGGATCCGATGCGGCGCGGGTCCTCCAGCTGGCTCAGGACCTCGTCCGTGCTCTGGTCCAGCCGACGCACGACTACCGGGGGCAGGCTACGGACGTCCTCGAGGTAGCGACGGTAGCGCTCCCAGAAGTCCCATTCGCGGTCGTTCTTCGCCTCCGGCAGCCACGGCTCGTGTCCCCTGTCGCTCTCGAGACCGGAGGAGCCCTCCTGGAAAACGGCGGTTATGGCCTCGATCTCCTTGGCCAGCTGGTCTCGATCGACAACCTCCCCTTGGCCGGCCAACATCCCGAAGATGACGGTAACGGCGTTCTGCACCTCTTCCGGAGTCGGCTGACGGTCCTGGGACAGCAGTGCGAGAACCAGGCGCCTGGCTTTGGCAAGGGACTCGAAGGAGTCCTCAGGGGTGGAACTCACAGCTGACCTCCAGCTGAACGGGGACGGTATCGGGCAGGGTAGGGGCGACTACTGAGAACGGGCTCACCCGCTCCAGAAGCCCTGCATTTGATCGAAGGGGGGCATGGTCCGGAGTCGCTCCCGGGCGGCTGCGGGCGAACGACCGTCGGAGACCATCGCCTCGTAGATCCGTTGTGCGACCTCCGTCGCGCCGGCGTCGGCAGGTCCCGGACCGCCGAAGGGCTCGGGGTCGTCACTGGTGTCCGTCTCATGCATCACACGGAGGGCCGTAACCGGCACGGTCTCCTCCAACAGGCGGATCAGGGCTCGCACGTCGTCTGTACTGGCGCCGCCGGGGCGTAGCGCCGCCCTCACCAAGGGGTGACCACGGTTGATCCTGCAGGTGACCTGGTCACTCGCACGGCGGACGTTCCACGCGTAGAGGAGTGGGTCACCGTGCGTTCGCGCCGCGATCTGCCCGCGGTGGCGCAGCACGTCGGCGGCTCTCCTCCGAGCCTGCAGAGCGATCCGGCGGAGGTGGGGACGCAGGCCGACGGGCGGCACAACGCTGGACTTACGGACGTCGACGCCCCACTCGACGTCCGTCCCGGCGGAGATGTCCACGGCGATCCGTGCCAAATTGTACTTTTCCTCGCGGCGTACACCGCGCTGGCCAAGCCAGTCGCCGGCCAGGATCAGACGGTCCCGCCGGTACACGTAGAACCCCTGCTGGTCGAGCCAACCGCGTGGGCCGCTGGCCTTGTCGTACTCGGCAGGCGTGAGCCGCTGCGCGCTGGGGAGGACGAACGCCTCCACTCGTACGAAGCCGGTGCCGAGCGGAAGTTGCTCCACAGGGAGGGGCTGAACAGAAGGGTGACCGGAGAGGAAGGGGTCCCAGGGCTCGACCGGGCTACCGGAGACACGCATCGTGCGGCGACGACTGCCCGTCAGGAACCGGGCGAAGACCATGCCCAAGTGCGACTCCGCGCGGGCAGCCTCTGCGTAGAACTGCTTCTGGGTCCGCTCGTCGTCCTCGGTCACGCCGTCGACGTGGTATCCGTTTAGCCGCCGCCACAAAACGACCGTGCCATGGTCAGCCCTACCGCGGATCCTGTCGAGCAGGTCCGCCGTCGCCTCGTCCACGCCGTGCAACAGCCTCCACTCACCGAACTTCTCAACGACGTCGAGATCCCACGTACGTACGTGCCACTCTCCGGAGACAGCGGTCGCGACGGTGAGCTGACGGGCCTGGGAGAACGACGCGGACTTGAGTCCGACGCCGAAGCGCCCCAAATCCGTGGCGGTACGCGGTGTGGCGGGACCGCGCGCAGCCACGGTCATGGCGGTCACGAGATCGTCCGCGCTCATCCCTTCGCCGTTGTCGACGACAGCGATCCACGAGTCCTGTCCAGCCCATGTGAACTCGATGTCGATGTTGGCTGCCTTCGCGGAGATGCTGTTGTCCACGAGATCCGCGATGGCGGCGGGCAGTGAATAGCCGAGAGAGCTGAGCGAGGCGACCATGCCTGCAGGTTCAGGGGCTGCGATGTCGTATTTCATGCCCAGTTCCAGTCCTGCTCCCCGTTGCAACCGCTTGCCGACGCGTGGTGTCCGAGCGATCCATGGAGCTGAGAACCGAGACGTTCCTCTGGACGTCTCGTAAGTAGCTCTGTTCTCATCCCCCGGGCCAAATCCCCACCTACCCAGGATGGTAGTTGAGCCTGGCCAGCAAGGTCGGTGCCTCGGCTGGTCTACATCGCTTTCCGCACCGGCGTAGTCTGCAGGGGTGCTCCACGAAGTCACCGAGGATGGCGGGCTGGGCTTCTGCCATCACATCCTTCCGGGTCTGCTGCCACCTGGCTACCACGGTCCGTTGGTCGTCGCCGTCGACTCAAACGTCCTGATCGACCTCCAGCGGCATGGGGCCGCGCTCATGAACGATGAGTCGCTGCCCGATCGAGTTGCGGAGGACATCGCCTACACCAACGAGCTGTACGGCCTCGCGGACCTTCTCAACCTGTGGCTGTTGCGCGACATTCGATTCGTGGTAACTCCCCGCTCAAAGACCGACGCCAAGAAGGTCACCGAGCGCTTCCTGGAACACAGGCTTCCGTCGATCAACGCATTAGCGGACAGCTTGGCATTCCAGGTGGGAAACTGGTCTGTGCCTGCGCCGTCGCACGGACCGTCGACCACTCCCGTCGGTGAAGTTACCGGCCTTCCTGATGGCGCTGACCGCGACTTGGTACTTGAGGCTCAGGCCGTTGGCGCTCACGTTTTCCTCACCCGCGACCGGCTTGTCTTGGAACGTGTGGAGCTCGCCGGGCCCCCTATGGCCCTGCTCCCGCCCCAGGGTTTGGCGGCCGAGCTCCTTGCCGCCGGAGTCCAACTTCTCCTCGGGGGCACGTGCGGCGGCGACGGGTGCCCGTACCTTGACTGGGGGCTCCCCGCCCCAGATTTGGGCAAGTGGGGCGGACTCCTCTCCGTGCTGGAGTAGCCGGAGAATCGAGGTCGGGCGGCGGCATTCACTGGGCGAATCTGGCATGGACTTTTTTGAGTTCGGGAGGCTGCCGGACCATGACTTCTAGGTGGTTTTGCCGAGAGCCGTTCAGCAATCTCCCTGTCATCCCGCTGGAGATCTTCCCGCGCGGCCGGGACTGTACGGCAGAGCCGAGCCCGTGTTCGCGCTCCGGGAAGCGGAACGGAACACACGGCTCCAGAGGCGCCGGATCCTGCGGGATCCGTTCCGGGTGTTCCGACGCTGCTCGCGATCAAGCGCTGGTCACCGACCTGATGCGCAAGCTCGGCAACAGACGATGCCCGCTGGGAGCCATCTGGGAGCCAGCCCGCTCCCGAAGCCTCGTCCAGACAGCCCGAGACCACTCCAATCCAACCTCCTGAGCAGGCAAAACACTAAACTGCTCGGTGTCGTACTTGATCGAACCTCATTCGGGACGAAGAGGTCGTGGGTTCAAATCCCGCCACCCCGACAGCCGTAAGACCAGGCAGGGGCCTGATCCACTTAGTGGATCAGGCCCCTGAGTGGTTTCCGGGGTCATCTTGTGGGGCGCCGAGCAGTGGGCCTGGACCGCGATCACGGCCGTACGATCCGCGCGGCCGCCCGAGAGAAGCACCGGTGACGACGGCGGTAGCCCATCGGACACCTTGACGCGTGGTAACGCCGCCCTGCCGGGGAGTGCCGGGGTCGCCCTCATGGCGCGTTCCGTATTCTCGGCATACCGTCTCGGGTTCAGGCGCAGGTCGTCCGGGCTCGCGACGATATTCCAGCAGTTCCACAGCTCGCAAGAGATCCACCTTTGCACGGAAAGCCGGAAGCCGTCGCAAAGCCCCCGGAAGCCGTCAGAAAGCCCTGCCGATCTGCAACGGGATATCTCCATGATGTATAACCTGCTGGTTGCCGGCGCGATGGAAACAAGCATCCTGGTAAAGATTCTGGAATCGGCCTTTGACGTGCGTGGTTCGAATGTGGATGTAGCCGACTCCTTCGGTGATCCCGGCCTGAGGAACTGGGAAGCCGCCGTCGCATGCCAGTACAGCGCCCTTCACGGAGACCTGTCTTGGGAGTTGGACGTCTACGCGCAGGAGTTTGTTGCCGACCCTCCCGCGGAATCGGTGTTGGCACAGCGCATAGCCACAGCCGCCGGGGTGGTGGTGCTCTTCCCTGCCGAGTCAATTCCGCCGAGCGCCTACTGGGCGGCCACCCCGGAGGGGAACGTCACGCGGGTACGCCTCTATGCGTCCGACGACGAAGATCCCGTCTATGTGGTTGATGCCGTGGAAACCCCGGTTCGGCAGCTGCCGAACACGACGGTCACGAGGATCCCGGAAGTGGTCCGAGAGCTGAGGATCCCCACTCCGATCGCGGACAGCTTCCGTGAACAAATGCCCGCAGATTTCCTGGCCCAGGAAGGTCCCGAGTGGGAGTTCTCGAACTGTCTGGGAGCGTGGGAAAAGCTCGTCGCCCACATGGCATCGGGGTGGGCCGGTTCGGGCTGGTGCCCCCCGGACATCTACCAGGAGCGGCTGGCCGCGCGAGATGGGCTGACTATCGTCCCCGGCACACTCCCCCTTTCCGCTGCGGCCGTACTGCGACAGGGGCTTCAGCAGCTGGACAGCACCTATGCCCGCCTCACCACGGAGGATCCGCAGGGCTCACTGATCGGACTGCTCCTGGGCGCGGAGGCGAGTGGCAGACAACTGGGTTGGTGGTGGCGCCGACGGCCCGACCCACTGCCCTGGTAATTCCAGTGGGCCCGCGCGCTGAACTCCGCCACCGCGGTCCGGCGGCGGTGGACGCCGGCTACCGGTGCCCGTGTTCGTCGGTCGCGCAGATGTACAGGACGGCCTCGCCCCCGTCTTCCTCGGCCTGGCCCCCCGTCATGCCGAGCACGAGGCTTCTGGAGATGACCGGGCTGCGGCCAACCATGGTCGGGGCAGGGTGAGTTCATTCTGAGGCCGGCGGCTCCCCTAGGGGGCCGTCCAGGGGCTTGCCGGATAGCGGGCGGGGCGCACGCGAACGATCCTCGTAACCTCGGACGACGTGAGGAGCGGTGCTGTGGTGGCCGGAGAAGCATCGGGCGGGACGCGGATTCACCGGTGGAGAGGGAGGTCGCACCTCGTCTGGGGTGCGGTGTTGGCCGTCGTGATCGGCTGCGTGGGTGGCGGGACCGCGAGCGGAGCGCCGGGGCCGGGCGTGGGCGGAGCGGCGGTCGAGGCGTGGGTACCGGGGCCCGTCGGGGCTGGTTCGTCCATTCGCTGGGAGCCGTGCGCGAAGGATCCATCGGCGGAGTGCGGCGCGCTGTCGGTTCCGGTGGACTGGAGCAGGCCGGACGGAGAGCGGTTCGATCTCCGGCTCGCCCGGCGCAGGGCCACGGGGCCGGGGGCACGTGTCGGTTCCATGGTGTTCGGGCCCGGCGGGCCCGGGGATTCGGGCGTCGACCGGATCGTGGGCAAGGGCAATATGGACCGCTTCAGCGACACCCTCCGCAGCCGGTTCGACATCGTCAGCTTCGATCCACGCGGTGTGGGACTCAGCAACCCGATCCGTTGCTCGCAGGCACTCCTGGACAGACGTCCGTCGCCGGTCATGAAGAGCCGGGCCGAGTTCGACGCCACGGTGAAGTACAACCGTGAGCTGCGGGAGGACTGCAGGAAGAACACCGAGCACGGGCTCTTCGACCACGTCGACACTCTCAGCACGGTGCAGGACCTCGACGCCGTTCGAGCTGCCCTCGGCGAGAAGTCGCTCACCTTCCACGGCAGTTCCTACGGGACGCTGCTCGGCGAGCAGTACGCGGAGCGGTACCCGAAGCGGGTCCGTGCCGTGGTCCTGGAAGCCGTGGTGGACCACAGCCTGGGCACGAGGAGGTTCCTCTCCACACAGGGCGCCACGCTCCAGGACTCCTTCGACGAGTTCGTGGCCTGGTGCGGACGGACCCGGAGCTGCGCCCTGCACGGATCGGATGTGCGGGCGGTCTGGGCGGATCTCCTCGACCGCGCCGAGCGGGGGAAGCTGTCGGACAACGGCAGGGCCGTCACCCCGTTCGACCTCAACGTCGCGGTGATGAAGCAGTTGTACGACCCCGAGTGGGCGACGCTGGGCGAGTTCCTGCGCCGGCTCGCCGGGAGCGCGCCCGAGTCGGCGAAGCCGGCCGGAGCCAACGGGACCAGGGCCGAACCCGCCCTCGGAACCAATGCGTTCGAGATCTTCTGCCAGGACTGGAGCCTGCCGGTCCACGGCTACGAAGGCTACGCACGGGAATTGCGCCGTGTCGGCAAGGTCGCACCGGACATGAAGTACGCCCGCGCCCTGATGTCCGTATCGGCCTGCCTCGGCGCGCCCGCTCCCGGCAATCCGCAGCACCGGCTGAAGGTGAGGGGCAGCAGGCCACTCCTGCTCACCAATTCCCTTCACGACCCGGCATCCGGCTACAACTGGGCCACCCATGTGGCTGATCAGCTCGGCAGTAGCGCGGTCCTCCATACGTACGAGGGCTGGGGCCACGGCACGTACACCAGCAGTCCCTGCGCGCAGAAGGCGGTCGACGCCTATCTGATCTCGCTGAAACTCCCTGCCCGCGGGGCCAGTTGTCCCGCAGTGGAGCCGACGGGATGACCGGGACATCATCGGTGCGGGGGCGGAGGCGGCCTGTCGCGGGTGACTGTCCTGAGCGGCAGCACCCGCGTCACCGCGATCACCGCGATCACCGGCCGCGAGCATCCCGACCGTCGGGCGCCTGGCGTCGGCGCGGACGCCGTTCTGCTGCGCGAGGGCCTGGTCGGGCTGTCGGCCCGTCCGCGGCCTTCATGCCTCCGCGTCCTCCGCCAACGTCCAGGGGCGGAGCTTCTCCGGGTTGCGGACCGCCCAGATGTGCGTGACACGGTCGGCGGCGAGACCGAACGCCGCCACTGTCACCGTCGTGCCGGCGTGCTGGGCGACCAGGCCGGGGCGGCCGTTGACCGTACGCTCCAGGAGAGTCAGGCCGGGGGCCTTGTCGGCCATGAGGATCAGGTACTCGGCGATGCGCCTGCCGCCCTCGACCGGGCGGCGGACGGCGCCGACCAGGCCGCCGCCGTCGGCGGTCATCGTGGCTTCCGGGTCGAGGAGGCCGACGAGGGCGTTGATGTCCTTGGCCTCCCACGCCTCCTTGAAGTGCTTTACCAGACCGGCCTGTCCGGCCGTCGGCGGCTCCGGGGCCCGCGCGGCCCGGACGCGTCGGCGGGCCGATGACGCCAGTTGCCTGCTGGCCGCGGGCGTCCGACCGATGATCACGGCGATCTCGGGGAACGGGTACCGGAAGACGTCGTGCAGGATGAACGCCACGCGCTCGGCCGGTGTCATCGACTCCAGTACGACGAGGAAGGCCATGTTCACCGACTCGTCCAGGGTGACCTGGTCGGCGGGGTCCGCCGACTCGGCCCTGCCGACGGCCGACCGCCCGCCGAACCACTCCGTACGGTCGGGCAGCGGGTCCGGGAGCCATGCGCCGACATAGGCCTCGCGCCTGACACGCGCCGACTTGAGCACGTCGAGGCAGATGCGGCCGGCGACCGTCGTCAGCCAGGCGCCGGGTGACTCGACGCCCTCCTGCTGCTGCCGCGACATCGCGTACCAGCGGGCGTAGGTCTCCTGTACGGCGTCCTCGGCCTCGGCCAGCGAACCGAGCAGCCGGTAGGCGACGTTGATCAGTCGGCGCCGCTCTCCGACGACCACGTCCGGGACCGGCCCGGGGAGGACATGCTCTGACTCGGACGAGGTACTCATGGCCGTGATCGCTCCGTGGTTCTTCTCAGCCGTTTCCGATTCCGGCGCACCGCCGGAAACGCCGCACCGGACTCCCTCGCCTCGCGGTTCGCGGGCCCGTTCCGTCGAACTGTCGAGACATTGTCGAACCCTCATCCCCCCTGCCACGAGGCTGAGGAGGGTGCCGGCGCCGGCACCCGGCTGCGGCCGTCGCGCCTCAGTCGGGCAGCACGAGCGGTTCGAGCCCGCGCCCGGCCTCGCGGCCGACCGACACCTTCCGGTGCCCGATGCGCCACCCCTGCTCCGTCCGGGCCCCGGCGTCACTCAAGTGGCCGTGGAGTGCGATCACCTCATGGATCTCCAGGCGGTCGTCCGCGGTCAGGCTCATCGCAACTCCAGACAGACGCTTCGGTGAACTCGCGCCGACCGGCCCTGCCGGCCGCGCATTCGCTCAACTCCTCGGGCGGTACCGAGTCTGCTGCTGATGCGAGTCGCGATCAACGGGTTGCCCGGTGTGCCGATCCGTGGCGCGTACGGCGTGCGGGTGCGGCAGGTACGGCACACTCGATCGGGTGGAGGTTTCTGGTCATTGATGCCGTTTAGGTGAGAAATGACCTCTCAGGGCGCGATCATTCGGCCGTGATCTCAACATTCCGGACGGAACTCCGTCCCAAGTCCCGCCTCCTGGCCGGGCTCGGCGCTCTCACCGCACTGACCCTGCTCCCGGCGGTCCCGGCCACCGCCGCCGCCACGGCCGTACCCGCGAAGGACACGGCGCACCGCGCCGCCGCCCAGGCGTCGCCCCGCGTGGTGACTCCGGCCGAGCGTCGGACCGCCGCCCGCCTCGCTTCCCTCCAGGGCAGGCCCGAGCGGTTGAAGGCGTTTTTCAAGGCGCTTCCCAAGGGCGGCGACCTGCACAACCACCTCTCCGGCGCGGCCACGACGGAATACCTGATCAAGCTCGCCATCGAGCGCGGCCTGTGCATCGACGCGACGATGACGGCCGTGGCGCCGCCGTGCGGGACGGGCACGAGGCCCGCGTCCGACGCGCGGGCGGACACCGCCTTCCGGCAGCAGATCGTCCGGGCCTGGTCCATGCAGGACTTCCCCGCCGACCAGTCCGGGCACGACCACTTCTTCGACACGTTCGGCAAGTTCAGCCTGGCGACCTGGGACCGCGGCAAGCTCCTGGCGAACGTGGCGGACACCGCCGTCGAGCAGAACCAGTTCTATCTGGAGACCATGGTCACCCCGGCGTCGGACAGCGCCAAGAAGCTGGCCGACGCGGTGGGTTACGACGCCGACCTGCCCGCCCTGCACCGCAAGCTCCTGGCCGGCGGGCAGCTCGACCGGGTCGTCAACGAGGCGGTCCGGGAGGCCGATGACGCCGACGCCCAGTTCCGGGCGACCGCGCACTGCGACACCGCGCGCCCCGACCCGGGCTGCCGGCTGCCCGTCAGGTGGATCTCCCAGGTGTCGCGGGGCAGCACCCCGGCGCGCGTGTTCACCCAGATCGCGGTCGGCATGCGGCTGGCGGAGCGCGATCCGAGGTTCGTCGCCGTCAACCTCGTACAGCCGGAGGACGGGGAGAGCGCGCTGCGCGACTACAGCCTCCAGATGCGGATGCTGAAGTACCTACGCGGCCAGTACCCGGGTGCCCATCTCACCCTGCACGCCGGTGAGCTGGCCCCCGGCCTGGTCAAGCCCGAGGACCTGACCTTCCACATCAACGAGGCCGTGCGCGTCGCCGGTGCCGAGCGCATCGGCCACGGCGTCGACCTGGTCCACGAGAACGACTGGCGCCAGCTCGCGCGGACGATGGCCCGGCGCGGCGTCGCCGTCGAGGTGCCGTTCTCCAGCAACAAGCAGATCCTCGGCATCGCGGGCGCCGACCACCCGTTCGAGGCGTACCGGCGTTACGGCGTCCCGGTGGTCCTGTCCACCGACGACCCGGGGGTCTCGCGGATCGACGTCAGCCATGAGTACCAGTACGCCGCGGAGACCTACGGCCTGAGCTACACCGAGCTGAAGGACCTGGCCCGCGCTTCACTTGAGTACGCGTTCAGGGACGGCCGCAGCCTGTGGGCCCCGGGCACCGCACCCTCCGGCTACCGGCCGGCCGCCGCCTGCCGCAGCGACCGGCTCGGCGACACGCACCCGAGCCCGCGCTGCTCGCGCCATCTCGCCGCCAGCCCCAAGGCGGCTACGCAGTGGCGTCAGGAGACGGCCTTCGCCGCCTTCGAGCGCGACAACGGCGGCCGGGGCTGACGTAACACCGCACGTACGTACGCGTCCGGGCGAGGGTTCGCAGTTCGCACTCCTCACCCGGACGCACTGCTGTCCCGGGTTCTGACATCACGGGTTCTCCGCCGCCGTCACGGGTGCTGCTGCCGCGGATTCGCGGGTTCCGCCGCCCTCACGGGTACTGCTCTCGCGGATTCGCGGATTCACGGATTCCGCCGTCACGGGTACTGCCGTCACAGGTTCCGCCGTCACGGGTACTGCTGTCACGGCCGCTGACCGTCGGAGGCGATCCGGTCCAGCCACTCCCTCAGCAGTTGCTGCTCCGCGCCGCTGAGCAGCGTCTGTTCGGGCAGTGCGGCGCGCAGGGCGCGGGCGGCGCCGGCCGGGCCGGGGGTCTGTACGGCCGGTTCGCGGTTGGTCACGGCGGCGACCATGGACTCCCGGAGCGTGGTCAGCAGGGCGGGGTCGCGCCGCTCCTCGGGCAGGGACAGCCAGGTGAGCACCGCGCCGCGTGCCGTGGCGTGGATGAGCCCCGCCGCGAGCTCCTCGCCGACGCGGAGCCAGCCACCGGCTGCCAGGCGCCGGATCCGGCCCATGAGGATCTCCATGCCGGCCGTGAACGCGGCCGACTCGGGCCGGGTGGGCTCGCTGTACATCAGCGAGAACAACGCCGGATTGGCCAGACCGAACTCGACCGCCAGATCCCATCCGCCCCTCAGGTCCTCGATGAGGTCCGGCGGGTCGGGGTCCACGTGCTTGGTCGCGAGGAACCGGGCGAAGCCGTACTCCGCCACCGCGTCGAGCAGCCCGTCCTTGTCGCCGAACATGCGGTAGATGGCCGGTGGCTGCACGCCTGCGGCGACCGCGACCGCGCGCGTGGTGACCGCGTCACGGCCCTCGCGCGCCAGCAGGTCCGCCGCGGCCTCGATGATCCGCTGCCGGGACCGGGGCTCGGCGGCGACGGCGCCGCCTCCTTCGTTCGAACGTGATGGCATATATCAATGATACAGCCCATGTGGTTCCGTCGATAGTTCCGGTGTTACGGTGATAGTGATACCAACGGAACCAAGATGCTGGAGCACATCATGATCATCGTTACCGGAGCCACCGGAAAGCTCGGACGGCGGGTCGTCGAGAGTCTGTTGACGCGCGTACCGGCGGAGCGGATCGGCGTCAGTGTCCGCGACCCGCAGAAGGCGAAGGCGTTCGCCGACCGCGGGGTACGCGTACGGCAGGGCAGCTTCACCGACGCCGCCGGGCTGGCCCACGCCTTCGAGGGCGCCTCGCAGGTGCTCCTCGTCTCCGTCGACAAGATGGGCGAGGAGTGCGTGCGGCAGCACCGTGCGGCGATCGACGGAGCCGTCGCGGCGGGCGCCCGCCGCATCCTCTACACCAGCCAGATGGGCGCCTCGCACGACTCGCACTTCCAGGCCTGCCGCGACCACGCCGCCACCGAGGACGCGCTGAGCGCCTCGGGCGTGCCGTTCACCTCACTGCGCAACGGCTTCTACGCCGCCAGCGCGATCCAGCTCGCCGGCCACGGACTGGAGTCCGGCGAGCTCGCGCTCCCCGCCGACGGGCCGGTCACCTGGACCGCGCACGCCGACCTCGCCGACGCCGCCGCCGCGGTCCTGGCCGACGAGGGGCGCTTCGACGGCCCCACGCCGCCGCTCACCGCGGGGCAGGCGCTCACCTTCACCGACCTCGCCCGCCTCGCCGGTGAGGTCACGGGCCGCACCGTCACGAGGACCGAGACGTCCGACGCCGCGTTCCGGGAGCAGCTGATGGGTTACGGCGCCCCCGCCGAGGCCGCCGACCAGGTGCTCGGCATCTTCGCGGCCGCCCGCGCCGGCGAGTTCACCGCCGTGGACCCGACGCTGGCCGCCCTGATCGGACGTGAGCCCATCGGCTTGCGCGCGTTCCTGCGCGAGCAGCTGACCGGCGACGACTCCCGCTGACCGGAGATACTGCCCGTACGGCCGTTTCCCCGGTACGAGACGAAGAGAGCGAAGGCACTGTGCACACGTACGAGAAGGACGGACCGGCGATCTACCGCCAGTCCTTCGCCACGATCCGCGCGGAGACGGATCTGTCGGGGCTGCCCGCCGATGTGAGCCGGGTCGCGGTCCGGATGATCCACGCCTGCGGCATGGTCGACCTCGTGCACGATCTCGCCTTCACACCGGACGTGGTGAGCCGTGCCCGTGCCGCGTTGCGGGCCGGGGCGCCGGTCCTCTGCGACGTCTCCATGGTGGCCAGCGGCATCACGCGCAGGCGGCTGCCGGCCGGCAACGAGGTGGTGTGCACCCTGTCCGATCCGGCGGTGGCCGGCCTCGCGGCGGAGCTCGGCACCACCCGCAGCGCGGCCGCCCTTGAGCTGTGGCGCGACCGGCTGGACGGTGCGGTCGTCGCCGTCGGCAACGCGCCGACGGCCCTGTTCCGGCTGCTCGAAATGATCGAGGAGGGCGCGCCACGGCCGGCCGCCGTCATCGGGGTCCCGGTCGGCTTCGTCGGAGCCGTCGAGTCCAAGGAGGCCCTGGCCTCGCACCCGTCAGGACTGGAGCATCTGATCGTGCGCGGGCGTCGCGGCGGCAGCGCGATCGCGGCCGCCGCCGTCAACGCGATCGCCAGCGAGGAGGAGTAGCGAGCTCGGGGCGGGCCCGGACGGCCGTCGCCGGGCTCCGGGCCTGCCGTGATCCCGACGACCGCCGCCGGGCCCCGGTCCTGCCATGGATGGGCCCGGGCACCAGGTCCACGGGCTGTCCTCGGGTCTCCTAACCCGCCCTCAGGCCCCCCTCAGGCCCCCCTCAGGCCCACCTTGGCCGTCCCCAGGCCCCCGGGCCGTGCTCAGGCCTCTGAACCTCCCTCAGGCCCCGGGCCCCCCTCAGCCCCCCAGTCCCGCCCCCAGCCCCCTGGCCGCCCAGGCGTTCGCGCAGCAGGGCGACGGCCAGTTCCGGGGTCGCGGCCACCGGCACGCCCGGCGGTACCGGCGGGCGGCGCACCACCACCACCGGAATCCGGGCCTCGCGGGCCGCAGCGAGCTTGGGGGCGGTTGCCTCGCCGCCGCTGTCCTTCGTGACGAGGACCTCGATGCGGTGCCGGGCGATCAGCTCGCGCTCCCCGTCGAGGGTGAAGGGGCCCCGGGCCCGCAGGACCTCCAGACCGCCCGGGTACGGCGGCTCCGGGGCCTCCACCGACCGCGCAAGGAACCACAGCGCGTCCAGCCCCGCGAACGCGGCGATACCCGTCCGGCCCGTCGTCAGGAAGACCCGGGTCCCCAGCGGGGGCAGGATCTCGGCGGCCCCGGCCAGGGAGCCGACCGGGTGCCAGTCGTCGCCGTCGACAGGCACCCAGCTCGGGCGGCGCAGCGCGAGGAGAGGAACATGGGCGGAAGCGGCAGCGGCGGCCGCGTGGAAACTGATCGTCCCGGCGAAAGGATGGGTGGCGTCGATGAGCACGTCCACCTGGTGCGTGAGCAGCCATGCGGCCAGGCCGTCGGCCCCGCCGAAGCCGCCGACGCGCACCTCGCCGGGCGGCAGCGTCGGCCCCGTCACCCGGCCGGCCAGGGAACTGGTCACCGTGGCCCCCGCGGGCAGCTCCGCCACCAGGAGCCCGGCCAGCCGGCGGGCCTCGGCGGTCCCGCCGAGTACGAGTACGTGCATCGGGTCCCTCCATGGGTGAGCCGTCGGGCGGACGCGGCGCCCAACTCAAACACACCGGTCTGCGGCCGGGCTGGACGACCGGCGCCTGCGCGACCGCGGCCACCACCGCCGCGTACACCGCCCTGCTGACCGGCGACTTCCCCGACCCGGTGACGATCACGCTGCCCGGCGGCCGGACCCCCGCGTTCGCGCTCGCGGTGGAGGAGCTGGGCGGGGGCGTGGCGACGGTCGGGGTGGTCAAGGACGCGGGCGACGATCCGGATGTGACGCACGGCGCCCTCGTCCGGTCCACCGTGCGGACACTGCCGCCGGGCTCGGGCGTGGTGTTCAGGGCCGGTCCCGGCGTGGGTACGGTCACGCTGCCCGGCCTGCCGCTCGACGTCGGTGAGCCCGCGGTCAACCCGGTTCCGCGCCGGATGATGCGCGAGCACATCGGGCAGGTCGCCGCGGCGCACGGCGGTACGGGGGACGTGGAGATCACGCTGTCGGTGGACGACGGCGAGGAGATCGCCCGCTCCACCTGGAATCCGCGGCTCGGCATCCTGGGCGGTCTGTCGATCCTGGGGACGACCGGTGTGGTGGTGCCCTACTCCTGCTCGGCGTGGATCGACTCGATCCGCCGTGGGGTGGACGTGGCCCTGGCCGCCGGGCAGCGCCATGTGGCCGGCTGCACCGGATCGACCTCGGAGAAGACCGTGGTGTCCGAGTACGGCCTGCCGGAGATCGCCCTGCTGGACATGGGGGACTTCGCGGGCGCGGTCCTGAAGTACGTACGCCGTCATCCCGTCGAACGGCTCACGATCTGCGGGGGTTTCGCCAAACTGTCGAAGCTCGCCGCCGGCCATCTCGACCTGCACTCGGGCCGTTCCCAGGTCGATCCGTCCTTCCTCGCCGGGCTGGCCGGGCGAGGCGGCGGCGACGAGGCCCTGGTGGCCGAGGTGGCTGCCGCGAACACCGGTCTCGCCGCGCTCCGTTCCTGCCTCGCCCGGGGCGTGCCGCTGGGCGACCTGGTGGCCGTGGCGGCACGGGACGAGGCGCTGTCGGTGCTGCGGGGCGCGCCGGTCGCCGTCGATGTCGTCTGTATCGACCGGGCGGGCACGGTCGTCGGGCGCAGCAGCGTGCGCTGAGCGAGCCAGGCAGGGACGCCAGGCGCAGCACCCCGCACTCCCCCGGCGCCTCACGACGTATGACGAGCATGCGCGCGGCTCTCGCGCGGTCACCTGCGAAGTGACGGCCCGATCACCGTAAACCCCTTGTTTCGGGGGGAGTTCGGGGTTTATCTACGCGCGGAGCTACGACTGCCGAACGATCATTCGGGCAATTCCGACACGTTCGCGCAAGCCTATTACCGACTGGTACCCGAAGCTGCTAAAACAGTTGACGCTCACTCAACCCCCCACCCACCCCCCACAATTCGGAGGGCTGACAGCTATGTCAGTACGGAGATTCTGGGCGTCCGCATCCACTCTGATCCTCGCCGCCGTGGCCGCTCTGGGCATCGCCCAGCCGGCCTCGGCGTCCTCCCCGGCTGCCGCCGGGGGGTACGTCGCCCTGGGCGACTCGTACTCCTCCGGCGTCGGCGCGGGAGACTACCTCTCCGACAGCGGTGACTGCCGTCGCAGCACCCATGCCTACGCCTACCTCTGGGCGGCGGCGAACTCGCCGTCCTCGTTCGACTTCGTCGCCTGTTCGGGCGCCACCAGCGGCTCGGTGGCGAGCAGTCAGCTCGGCGCGCTGAGCGCGTCGACCTCCCTGGTCAGCGTGACCGCGGGCGGCAACGACGTCGGGTTCGCCGACGTCATGCAGGACTGTGTGCTGTCCGGCGAGGCCGCCTGCCTCGCCGCCGTCGACTCGGCCGTCTCGCAGATGAACGGCTCGCTGCCGGCGGGCCTCAGCTCGCTCTACGGGTCGATCCACTCGAAGGCCCCGCAGGCACATGTCGTGGTGCTCGGCTACCCGCGCTTCTACAAGATCGACGGAAGCTGCATCGCCGGGCTCACGGAGGCGGAGCGCACGGCCATCAACAACGCGTCCGACGTGCTGAACGGCGTCATCGCCAAGCAGGCCGCCAACGCCGGATTCACCTTCTCCGGCGTCGCCGACGAGTTCACCGGGCACGAGCTGTGCTCCGGCGACGCGTGGCTGCACAGCGTCTCGATCCCCATCGAGAACTCCTACCACCCCACGGCCGAAGGACAGTCGGGCGGCTACCTGCCCGCGTTCAGCTCGGTCGCGTAGGAACCGAAGGAAGCACGAGCAGCACGAGCAGCACGAGAAACACGAGCTGCACAGGCAGGACGAGCTGCACAGGCAACACGAGCAGCACAGGTAACAAGAAGCACAGCAGAAGCACGTCGCAGCGGCGCGGCAGCGGTCCCGGAGCCCCCCACATCCGAGGCCCTGCCGCGCCGCTGCCGTGCCCGGTATGTCTCTGCCCGGACGGACGGCCCCGGCCCCGTCCGGTCCGGCCCCGTCCGCCCCTGTCCGCCCGGCCCGGCCCGCCCCGGCTGCCGGCTACCGCGGCCGGGTCGCCTTGAGCGAGTACATCAGCGGGATGCGCGGCCGGTCCGCCGGGAAGCGGAAGCAGCCGTCCTGCTGCCGCTCAAGCACCGGGAAGCGGGCGAAGAGCGAGGCGTCGTGCTCGTGCAGGAACTCGATCCGCAGCCCGGCCGCGGCCAGTGCCGAGACCACGCTGCCCACCGGGTGCTGCCATTCGACACTGCGGTTGTGGACGGTCGGCGCGTCGAAGTCCGCGTACGTCCCCGGCGTCTCGTCCACCCAGGCGTCCCGGCTGAAGTAGTCGTGCACGATCCTTTCGCCGGTCGCGTCGTCGAGGCAGTCGGTGAACGGATGGAACTCCGCCAGATAGAGAAACCCCCCGGGCGCGACCAGCGAGGCCGCGGTCTCGGCCCAGCGGTCGATGTCGGGCAGCCAGTTCAGCGCGCCGACACCGGTGTAGACGATGTCGTACGAGGAGTCCGGGACGGCCTCGGCCGCGTCGTGGACGTCGGCGGCGACGAACGCCGCCCGGTCCGGGCCGAGGCCCAGCTCCGCGGCCAGCGAACGGGCGGTCTCGACGGCCGGTTCGGAGAAGTCGAGACCGACGACCTGGGCGGCGCCGTGCCGGGCCCAGGACAGGGTGTCGAGGCCGATGTGGCACTGCAGGTGCAGCAGCGACCGGCCGGTCACGTCCCCGACCTCAGTCAGCTCGAAGGCGCGCAGGGAGTCCTTCCCCGCGCGGAAGGAGTCCAGATCGTAGAAGTCACTGCCGGTATGGATGGGCACACGTTCATCCCACATCGCGCGGTTGGCCTCGCGCCAGTCGACGGGTATCGGTGCATGCATGCCCGCGAGGTTATCCACAGGCTGAGGAGGGGGCGAACGGATTGTCGGCGGCCCGGCGCAGAATGGGGGGCATGACTGAGACCACTGGTTCGACGACCGATTCCGCTCCGGAGTGGGAGCAGCGCTTCCGGGCTCCCCGGGTGTCCCTGCCCGACTGGGCGGAGGACGCGCCGGACCGCGCCCTGTTCGTCTCCAATGCGACGGGGACGTACGAGCTGTACGCCTGGGACCGGGCCTCGGGCGAGCAGCGCCAGGTGACCGACCGGCCCAACGGGACGACGGACGGTGTGCTGACGCCCGACGGCGAGGCCATCTGGTGGTTCGACGACACCGACGGTGACGAGTTCGGGGTGTGGCTGCGCCGCCCCTTCCGCGCCGACGCCGAGGGGGCTGTGGACGAGCCGGCGGCACCCGGTCTCGAGCCCTCGTACCCGGCCGGGCTCGCGATCGGACGGGACGGGACGGCGGTGGTAGGCCGTTCGACGGACGAGGACGGCACGACGGTCCATGTCGTGCGCCCCGGGGCGGAGCCCGTCGAGATCTACCGCCACCGCGAGTCGGCCGGGGTGGGCGACCTCTCGTACGACGGGACGCTGATCGCGCTGGAGCACACCGAGCACGGTGACGCGATGCACTCAGCACTGCGTGTGGTGCGGCCCGACGGCACCGCGGTCGCCGAGCTGGACGACACCGAGGGGGGCACGAAGGAGCTGGGTCTGGCCGTGCTCGGCTTCGCCCCGGTGGCCGGGGACACCCGGCTGCTGGTGGGGCATCAGCGGCGCGGCCGCTGGGAGCCGATGATCTGGGACCCGGTGACGGGCACGGAGACGGATCTCGCCATCGACCTGCCCGGCGATGTGGGCGCCGAGTGGTACGCGGACGGCTCCGCGCTGCTGATCGAGCACGGTTTCGAGGCCCGCAGCGAGCTGTGGCGGTACGAGCCGGCCGCGGGCGACGGCACCCTGGCACGGGTGGAGACGCCCACCGGTTCCGTCTCGGGCGCCACCGCCCGGCCGGACGGCACGGTGGAGTACCTGTGGTCGTCGGCCGCCGAGCCGCCCGTCGTCCGGTCCACGGCCGGTGCGGTGGTGCTCGATCCGCCGGGTGCGAAGGCTCCGCGTTCCGTACCGGTCGAGGACGTGTGGGTGGACGGCCCCGGGGGCCGTGTCCACGCGCTCGTCCAGCGGCCCGCGGCCCCGGCCGAGGGCCCGTTCCCGACCGTCTTCGAGATCCACGGCGGCCCGACCTGGCACGACAGCGACGCCTTCGCGAGCGGGCCCGCCGCCTGGGTGGACCACGGCTACGCGGTCGTCCGGGTCAACTACCGCGGTTCGACCGGCTACGGGCGGGCGTGGACGGACGCGCTCAAGCACCGGGTCGGCCTGATCGAGCTCGAGGACATCGCGGCGGTGCGGGAGTGGGCGGTGAAGTCCGGCCTCGCGGACCCGGCCAAGCTGGTCCTGGCCGGCGGTTCCTGGGGCGGCTATCTGACCCTGCTGGGCCTCGGTACGCAGCCCGGCGACTGGGCCCTGGGCCTGGCCGCGGTCCCGGTCGCGGACTACGTCACGGCGTACCACGACGAAATGGAGGCCCTGAAGGCGATGGACCGCACCCTGCTGGGCGGGACACCGGAGGAGGTACCGGAACGCTTCGAGGCCTCGTCCCCCCTCACCTACGTCGACGCCGTGCGGGCCCCGGTCTACATCTCGGCGGGCGTCAACGACCCGCGCTGCCCGATCCGCCAGGTGGAGAACTACGTGGACCGGCTGAAGGACCGCGACGCGGTGCACGAGGTCTACCGGTACGACGCGGGTCACGGCTCGCTCGTCGTGGAGGAGCGGATCAAGCAGGTGCGCCTGGAGCTCGACTTCGCCGCCCGCCACCTGGGCACGCCGGGCGGTGGCGTCGAGTAGCTCCGGCGTCGCACCGGGCGCCGCCGGGGCACTCGGAGGCCCGCGTGGAGCCGCGTAGGGGCCGGATAAAGGGCGGCTCCACGGGTGCCCCCGCTCCGGAGGCCCGGAGCGGGGACCGTACCGTGGAGGGGTGTACCGGTTCCTGCTGACCCCGCGATGGTGGGGGATCAACCTCTTCGTCGTGCTGGCCATCCCGTTCTGCGTGTTCATGGGCACCTGGCAGCTCGGCCGCTTCGAGGACCGCGTGCAGACGCACGAGGCCGCCGAGCAGCGGCCCGCTCCCGGCACACGGGCCGCCGAGCCGCTCGACGAGCTGCTGCCCGTCGACACCGAGACCTCCGGCCGGCCCGCCACCGCGACCGGCCGGTACGCCGACCAGTTCCTGGTGCCCGGCCGGAAGCTGGACGAACGGGACGGCTTCTACGTGGTGGGGATGCTGCGCACCGACGGCAGCGGCAAGGCCCTGCCCGTGGTGCGGGGCTGGCTGCCCGGGAAGGCCGGACACACTCCGGTACCGGCCGCGCCCACCGGCACCGTCACCGTGACCGGTGACCTCCAGGCCTCGGAGAACGCGGGTACCGCCGGGGTCGACGCGACGGGCGGACTCCCCGATGGCCAGGTCGGCATGATCAGCGCCGCGTCACTCGTCAACCTCGTGCCGTACGACGTGTACGACGCATGGGTGACGCTCCAGCGGTCCGACGTCAGCACGGGCGGGGCGTCCGCCGCTCGGGCCTCGGGCGGAAAGGCCGCCGTCCTGCGACCCGTGCCGGCCACCGCCGCCCAGGGCACCGGGCTCGATCTGAAGGCGTTCCAGAACCTCGGCTACCTGTGCGAGTGGTTCGTCTTCGCGGCGTTCGTGCTCTTCATGTGGTTCCGGCTGGTCCGGCGCGAGGCCGAGGCCGCCCGGGATCTGCGCCTGGGCCTCGTCGCCGACGCGGAGGCCGAGGCGCAAGCTTCCATGGAGACCGACGCGCAGGCCTCCGTGAAGACCGACGTGGAGGCGGGAGCTTCCGTGGAGACCGAGGCTTCCGTGAAGACCGACGCGGAGACCGCGGCCTCGGCGGAGACCGGCCCGGAGGCCGGTTTCGAGTCCACTTCCTACGACGCGGGTTCCAGCGCGCCCGTCCGGTAGATCGTGCCCGCGCAGGCGTTGCTGATCTTCGTCTCGGCGACCGGCGCCCCCGGCTCCGGGGTGTGCTTCACGGAGACGCTGCCCTGCGCCGTACCGGCGCCGTCCTCGCTGCCGAACTGCGTCTCCGCACCCGATTCCGTGTCGCCGGTGCCGCCGCCCGCACTCGTCCCGGCCGCGCCGTCGGTGCTGCCACCGGCGCCTTCGGTCGGCGTCGGGGAGGGTGAACCGCCGGACGTCGGACAGGTCTCGCCCGGCACCCAGGCGAACTGCACCTCGTACGCCATGTCGGGCTTCAGCAGGACCGTCGTCTCCTCCGTTGCCGGGTCGGGCAGCCCGGACGCCGCGTCCCCCGCGGTGTGCCGGACGACCGCGATCCTGGCCGGGTCCGCCGCGCCCATCGCCTCGAACCCCACCGTGCCGCCGCTGCTCACCGAGCAGTTCGTGGTGGAGACATTGGTGATCCGGAACGCTCCGTACACCGTGCCGTCGGCAGCCGCCGCGCCGGTCCTGGCCGATGCGACAGCGAGCTGGCCCGGATCGCACGCCGGCATTTCGGCGGCCGCGCTGGCGGCCGCGTCGGCGGAGCTGCCGGCCGCCTCGCCCTCCAGGCCCTGGCCGTTGCCGGCGGAGGGGCCGGCCTCGCTGTCGGGGATGCCCTGACCGGCGTTCTCGCGCCCGTCGCCGGCACCCCCGTCGTTCGCGCCGCCGGTGCCCGGTCCGGGCTCCTGGCCGTTGCCGCCGTGCGCCTGCTCGCCATGACCGGCGATCGCCGGGCTGGCGGTGCTCGAGCCCTCGGAGCCGGCGACGTGGACGAAGGCGGGTACCGCGGTTCCGATGAGCAGCGCCGCAGCCGCGGCTCCGACGATCGCCTGCCGCCGTCGGGCCCGTCGTGCGGGCACCGCCCGGCACAGCCGGTCGAGGCTGCCGTCGCCGGGTTCGAGGCCCTGCACGGCGCCGTGCATCAGCCGACGCAGCACGTCCTCGTCGATATCCACGCCGTCGCGGAAACCGCCGCCGTCGCTGGAGCCGCTGGAGCCGCTGGAGCCGCTGGAGCCGCCGAAGAGATCGGTCAGCCGCGCGACCGGTTCCGGGTCGCGGTCCGTGCCCGGGGTGTTGTCCGGCCCGTGGTTCACAATTCCGTTTCCAGTCCGGTCAGTCCGGTCAGTCCGATGTCCGCGTGTGAGCTCGTGCCGGTGTGCGTCCCCGCCGTCGTGTCCGCGCCCGCCGTCGTGTCCGCGCCCGTGGTCGTCGCGCCGGCTCATGCCTGCGCCTCCATCACCACGCGCAGCGCCGCGATGCCGCGGGAGCCGTACGCCTTGACCGAGCCCAGGGATATGCCGAGCGTCGTGGCGACCTGCGCCTCGGTCATGTCCGCGAAGTAACGCAGCACCAGCACCTCCCGCTGGCGCCTTTGCAGCCCCCGCATCGCCTTGATGAGCGCGTCCCGTTCCAGCTGGTCGTACGCGCCCTCCTCGGCGCTCGCCATGTCGGGCATGGGCTTGGAGAGCAGCTTCAGCCCGAGGATGCGTCGCCGCAGCGCGGAGCGGGAGAGGTTGACGACGGTCTGGCGCAGATACGCGAGTGTCTTCTCGGGCTCCCGTACCCGGTTGCGCGCCGAGTGCACGCGGATGAACGCCTCCTGCACGACGTCCTCACAGGACGCCGTGTCGTCCAGCAGCAGGGCCGCGAGGCCGAGCAGCGAACGGTAGTGGGCGCGGTAGGTCTCGGTGAGATGGTCGACGGTAGTTCCGGCTGCCACGCTGTCGTCAGCGCCCTCGCGCTGTGACGGCAGCCCCGTGGGGCGCGCAGCGGGCATGGGCGCGATCACCGGCATTCCGCCGGACGCGCGGGGCCGTCCGAGCGGTCGCACCGAAGCGCCGCGCAGGGGGCCCACCACTGTGATATCGAGTACCTCTGCCACGCCAGTTGGACACGTTTCCCCCCGTCAGGGTTGTACGCATACGGCACCGCGTTTGACGCCCTGCGATATGCCTTCATACGTAACCGCTCTTCCCCAAATGCCCCGAATGTGCGCCCCGCTGCGCAAGAAGTGACGGCTTAGACGCACGCCGCCCGACCGGCGGTTGCAACGAGCCGAAAGGTCATCGTCGGACACCGTGACGTCCCAGCTCAAGAGGTTCAGACCAGCAAGTTGCTCACAGGGCGTTCACAGAACATACAAAACAGGTTCGATCGGGACCGGGGAAATTCAGGGGCCGGAGAATTCCGCGGCGACCGCTTCGGCGATCTGGGCCACGTTCAGCGCGGCACCCTTGCGCAGGTTGTCGCCGCAGACGAAGAGTTCGAGCGCCCTCGGCTCGTCCATCGACCGTCGGACCCGGCCGACCCAGGTGGGATCGGTGCCCACCACATCGGACGGGGTCGGGAAATCGCCCGCGCCGGGGCTGTCGTACAGCACCACGCCGGGGGCGGTCGCCAGGATCTCGTGCGCCCGGTCGACCGCGACCTCGTTCTCGAAGCGGGCGTGCACGGACATCGAGTGGGCCGCGATCACGGGCACGTAGACGCAGGTCGCCGCCACCCGCAGGCTCGGCAGATCGAGGATCTTGCGGCACTCGTCGCGGATCGCCAGCTCCTCGGACGACCAGCCGTCCCCGGCGTCCGTCCCGGCCCACGGCACGACGTTGAGGGCGACGGGCGCGGCGAACGGCCCGCCGTCCGTGTCCCCCACGACCCGGCGTACGTCGCCCGGCTTCGTACCGAGTTCCGTGCCCGCGACCATCGACAGCTGCTCGCGCAGCGCGGCGACGCCGTCGCGTCCGACCCCGCTCACGGCCTGGTACGAGGAGACGACGAGCTCCCGCAGGCCGAATTCGGCGTGCAGTGCGCCGACCGCGACGATCAGCGCGAGTGTCGTGCAGTTGGGGCTCGCCACGATGCCGCGGGGTCTGATCCTGGCGGCATGGGGGTTGATCTCGGGGACGACGAGCGGGACGTCGCTGTCCGTCCTGAAGGCCGCGGAGTCGTCGATGACGACCGTGCCCTTTGAGGCGGCGAGCGGCGCCCAGCGCGCGGACACCTCGTCGGGTGCCAGGAACAGCGCCACGTCCACGTTGTCGAAGACGTCCTCGGAGAGTTCGAGGACCTCGGTCTCCTCACCGCGCACGACCAGCTTGCCGCCGGCCGAACGCGGTGAGGCGATGAGCTTCACCTCGCCCCAGACATCCGCGTGTTCCGAAAGGATCTGGAGCATGACGCCGCCGATCGCCCCGGTCGCGCCGACGACCGCGAGCGAAGGGCGGCGTGCGGTCATCGGCCGGTGCCCCCGTACACGACTGCCTCGTCGGAGTCGCTGTCGAGACCGAAGGCGGTGTGCACGGCGCGCACGGCCTCGATGACGTCGTCGGCACGGGTGACCACCGAGATGCGGATCTCGGAGGTCGAGATGAGCTCGATGTTGACGCCCGCGTCGGACAGCGCCTCGAAGAAGCCCGCCGTGACGCCCGGGTTGGTCTTCATACCGGCGCCGACCAGGGAGATCTTGGCGATCTGGTCGTCGTAGCGCAGCGACTCGAAGCCGATGGCACCGCGGTTGCGCTCCAGGGCGTCGATGGCCTTGCGGCCCTCGGACTTCGGGAGCGTGAACGAGATGTCGGTCAGACCGGTCGACGCGGCGGAGACGTTCTGCACCACCATGTCGATGTTGACCTCGGCGTTCGCGATCGTACGGAAGATCGCGGCGGCCTCACCCGGCTTGTCGGGCACGCCGACGACGGTGACCTTGGCCTCGGAGACGTCGTGGGCGACTCCGGAGATGATCGCGTGCTCCACCTGCTGGTCCCCTTGCGGCTCGTTGCTGACCCAGGTCCCGCGCAGTCCCGAGAAGGACGAGCGGACGTGGATCGGAATGTTGTAACGGCGTGCGTATTCCACGCACCGGTGCAGCAGCACCTTGGAGCCGGACGCCGCCAGCTCCAGCATGTCCTCGAAGGAGATCCACTCGATCTTCCGGGCCTTCTTGACGACCCGCGGGTCGGCGGTGAAGACACCGTCCACATCGGTGTAGATCTCACAGACCTCGGCGTCCAGCGCGGCCGCGAGCGCGACGGCGGTGGTGTCGGATCCGCCGCGGCCGAGGGTGGTGATGTCCTTCTTGTCCTGGGACACGCCCTGGAACCCCGCGACGATCGCGATGTTCCCCTCGTCCAGTGCCGTACGGATACGGCCCGGCGTCACATCGATGATGCGCGCTTTGTTGTGGACCGAGTCGGTGATGACACCGGCCTGGCTGCCGGTGAACGACTGGGCCTCATGGCCCAGGTTCTTGATCGCCATGGCCAGCAGGGCCATCGAGATCCGCTCCCCGGCGGTCAGCAGCATGTCGAACTCTCGCCCGGCAGGGATCGGGGACACCTGCCCCGCGAGATCGATCAGCTCGTCCGTCGTGTCGCCCATCGCCGACACCACGACAACCACCTGGTTGCCGTTCTTCTTGGCATCGACGATTCGCTTGGCGACGCGCTTGATGCCCTCGGCATCGGCTACGGAGGAACCTCCGTACTTCTGCACGACAAGGCCCACGTGCGCTCCTCGCTCCATCCATTGCTGCGGTCGGCTCAGTTTAACGAGCAGTCCGGAAACGCCTCGCTGATATCGCATGCTGAGATGTCCCGCTCACCACGTGATCATCGACGCGTCGTTCCGAACTGCTCGTACGAGGCTGCTGCCCGACGATCGCCCGGCCACTCCCGTTTGTGTCCCAGCCCACACGCTCAGCCCACACGCCCGGCCCGCATGCCCGGCCTGCCCACACGCCGGCGCCGCACCGGCCCGGCGGTTACTTGACCGGCCGGAGCCCCAGCGGGCCAGCGATCTCCTCGACCATCACGCGGCCCGCCTCCTCGGCCAGGTCGTCGTCGCCCGCGTCCTGGTCGGTGTCCAGGCCGTCGAGCGCCTGGAGGGGCTGGTTGAGCCGGATGTGGGCGATCAGCGACTGGAGGGCGCGCAGGGCGGCGGAGGCCGTGGAACCCCAGTTGGAGAAGTAGGAGAACTGCCACCACCACAGCGCCTCGGTGGTGCGGTCCTCCTCGTAATGGGCCAGGCCGTGGCGCAGGTCCGTGACCAGATCGGCCAGATCGTCGGAGATCCGGGCCGGGACCGGGGCCTTGCGGGGCTCGTACGGGTCGAAGACCTCGGAGTAGACGTCGATCGGCTCCAGCAGGGCCGCGAAGCGCTCGCGCAGACCGTCCGCGTCCGGTTCGGCGCCCAGGTCCGGTTCGTAGCGCTCGTCCGGGAGGATGTCCTCGTAGGCGCCCAGCCGCCCCCCGGCCAGCAGGAGCTGGGAGACCTGGAGCAGCAGCACCGGGACGGCTTCCTCCGGCTCCTCGACCTTGGAGACCGCGGTGACCGCGACGATGAACGTCTTGATCTGGTCGGCGATCTGGACCGCGAAGTCGTCGGGATCCTGGGTGACAGTGTTCAGCGTGGCGTCAGACATCGAGGGGACCTCCCGTGGGCACGGTCGCAGACGGTGGGTAGAACATAGCTGCGCTGAACGTAAAGCCGTCGTGAGGGGCGGGGCCGGTGTCAGACATCGAGCAGACGCCTCCCCTCGAAGGCGCGGCCGAGCGTGACCTCGTCCGCGTACTCCAGGTCGCCGCCCACGGGCAGACCGCTGGCCAGCCGCGTGACCCGCAGGCCCATCGGCTTGACCATCCGCGCCAGGTACGTCGCGGTGGCCTCGCCCTCCAGGTTCGGGTCCGTCGCCAGGATCAGCTCCGTGATCGAGCCGTCGGCCAGCCGGGCCAGCAGCTCACGGATGCGCAGATCGTCCGGCCCGACGCCCTCGATGGGGCTGATCGCCCCGCCCAGGACGTGGTAACGGCCCCGGAACTCACGGGTCCGCTCGATCGCGACGACGTCCTTCGGCTCCTCGACGACACAGATGACCGTCAGATCGCGGCGCGGGTCGCGGCAGATCCCGCACTGCTCCTGCTGGGCCACGTTGCCGCAGACCGCGCAGAAGCGGACCTTGTCCTTGACCTCGAGCAGGGCGTGGGCGAGGCGGCGCACATCCGTGGGCTCCGCCTGGAGGATGTGGAAGGCGATCCGCTGCGCGCTCTTGGGACCGACGCCGGGCAGCCTGCCCAACTCGTCGATGAGCTCCTGAACCACGCCTTCGTACAACGGAAAGCCTTTCCTGTGCCTGATCGGCCGGGTCGTGGTACGTACCGTAGGGGGTGCGTACCGTCTTGGATACGCCCTTGGTCAGAAGGGCAGGCCGGGCATGCCGCCCAGCCCCTGGGCCAGCGGGCCCAGCTTCTGCTGCTGGAGCGCCTGGGCGTTCTCGTTCGCCGCCTGGACCGCCGCGACGACGAGGTCCGCGAGCGTCTCGGTGTCCTCGGGGTCCACCGCCTTGGGATCGATCACGAGGCCGCGCAGCTCGCCGGAACCGGTCACGGTCGCCTTGACCAGACCGCCTCCCGCCTGGCCGTCGACCTCGGTCCTGGCCAGCTCCTCCTGAGCCTCGGCGAGGTCCTGCTGCATCTTCTGGGCCTGCTGCAGCAGCTGCTGCATATTGGGCTGACCACCACCGGGAATCACGGTCACTCCAGGCATTTCGACGACAAATGTTTCGGTAAGCCGAGCCTACGTGGTCCCCGGGCGGCCCGCTCCACCCACTGACGAGCAACTCTTTCGAGTGAGATGGAGTCAGCGGTGCCGTGGCTCCTATACCTGATCACAGCCCCTGCACACCCGGGAAAACCGCGATTTCGACCCCGCGGCCCACCATTCGGCGGTAGGAAGGGCATGCGTCCCGGCACACGCACGTGCACCAACCGTCACGCAAGGTTACGCACGGGGTACTGCCGGTCGCAGCGAGCGCCAGGGAGCAGAGGGCAGAGATCCCGCCCATCGTCGAGGACGCGGTCGGCAACACGCGTCGCTATGCAGCATGCAGAGGAGTACCCCGGTGAGTCAGCCGGAGATGCAGCCCGAAGGGCCGCCCCGCAATGATTCCGGTGTGCCCGGTCCGGCCGGTTCCGCCGCTCCTTCGGGTACGGGCTCCGGCGCGCCGGGCCGGGATCTGACCGGAACGCCCTTCCCGCTCGGCGACTGGGGCGAACCGGCCCAGCGGCTCGACGAGCTGTACCGCTGGGTCGAGGCCGACGCGCTGCGCACCGCCGACTGGTATCTGGGCGACCGGGTGTGGAAGCGGCGCGGGGCCAGGGTGCTGCGGATGGGGACGGCGGGCGGTGCGATCGCGGGCGCCGCGCTGCCGCTGCTCGACCTGACGGGGGCGTTGCACGGCGCGGCGGGCTGGGGCTATCTGTCGCTGCTGCTGGGCGCCGCGTGCATGGCCTGCGACCGGTACTTCGGACTGACCTCCGGCTGGATAAGGAATCTCGCCACGGCACAGGCCGTACAGCGACGGCTCCAGGTGCTCCAGTTCGACTGGGCATCGGAGTGCGTGCGGGAGGTGCTCGGCCCGACGGAGGGGACGGCGAGCGAGGCGGCCGAGCGGTGCCTCGGTGTGCTGCGGCGGTTCTCGGAGGACGTCACGGAGCTCGTGCGGTCCGAGACCGCGGACTGGATGGTGGAGTTCCGGGCCGGTCCCGCGCCGATGGGGATGCAGGCCCTGGTCTCCGGCGGGACGGGCGGCGGGCGTGCGGACCAGGGAGCGCAGCCGGGGCGGTTCCCGCTGCAGTCGATGGGGCGGCCGAACATGCCGCGGCAGCGCCCGCCGGAGGCACGGTAGGCGGCACGGACGCCGGGAGCCGGCGAGGTCCGGGGTCAGCTGAAGAT
>NZ_JBHXUW010000042.1:66785-80281 GCF_042672475.1 Streptomyces sp. NPDC127177 | reverse complement strand
ACGGGCCCGAGGGAATCCCTCGGGCCCGTCGGGCACACGCGAAACCGGCAGGGGCCGGGCTCAGCTCTCGGTCTTGGCGGCGGCCGCTCGCGGCGCGCGCCGCCTGCGCGGCTTGGCCTCGCCCTCGGTGGCGTCCGACACGGCCTCCGTCTTCGGCTTGGCGGCGGCGCGGGTGCGACGGCGCGGCCGGTCCGACTCGGGCTCGGCGATCGGCGCGATCTGGAAGTCGACCTCGTCCTCGGCCGGCTTGATCACCCGGGCGCGGCGGCGCGGCTTCGTCACCGTGGGTGCCTCGGGGGCGGGGTCGGCCACGGGGGCGGTCTGGAAGTCGGCCTCCTCCGTCACCGGCTTGGCGACCCGGGCACGACGGCGGCGCGGCTTCGTGGTCTCCGCCTCTGCCTCCACCTCGACCGTGACCTCGGGCTTGGCGGCCTTGGGCCTGCTCTTCACCGCGGGCTCGGTGTCGATGACGACGACCGGGGTCCGCTCCACGTCCACCGCGGCCTCGGCGGCGATGTCAGGGGCTCCGACCCGGCCGCGCCGACGCCTGCGGGGCGTACGCGGCTCCGCGGGGCCGTCCGTGGCCTCGGGGGCCTCGACGGCCTCGGCGGCCGGTGCGGGCACGGTGGCGACGGTCTCGTCGGCTGCGGAACCGCCCCGGGTGCGACGACGCTGACGCGGCGTGCGCGGGGGGCGCTCCTCGCGGACGGCGGGAGCCGAGGCGGCGGGCTTGCGGCCGCGGCCGCCCGTCTCGCCGAGGTCCTCGACCTCCTCGGCCCGCAGACCGGCACGGGTGCGCTCGGTGCGCGGCAGGACACCCTTGGTGCCGGCCGGGATGTCGAGCTCCTCGTACAGGTGCGGGGAGGTGGAGTACGTCTCGACCGGGTCCGGGAAGTTCAGGCCGAGGGCCTTGTTGATCAGCTGCCAGCGCGGGATGTCGTCCCAGTCGACCAGCGTGACCGCGATGCCCTTGGCACCCGCGCGGCCGGTGCGGCCGATGCGGTGCAGGTAGGTCTTCTCGTCCTCGGGGGACTGGTAGTTGATGACGTGGGTGACACCCTCGACATCGATACCGCGGGCGGCGACGTCGGTGCAGACCAGGACGTCCACCTTGCCGTTGCGGAAGGCGCGCAGCGCCTGCTCGCGGGCGCCCTGGCCGAGGTCGCCGTGGACCGCGCCGGAGGCGAAACCACGCTTCTCCAGCTGCTCGGCGATGTCGGCGGCCGTCCGCTTCGTACGGCAGAAGACCATGGCCAGTCCGCGCCCGTTGGCCTGGAGAATGCGGGAGAGCATCTCCGGCTTGTCCATGTTGTGGGCGCGGAAGACGTGCTGCGCCGTGTTCTTGACGGTCGTGCCCTCGTCGTCGGGCGAGGTGGCGTTGATGTGTGTCGGCTGCGACATGTAGCGCCGCGCCAGACTGATGACCGCGCCCGGCATGGTCGCCGAGAACAGCATCGTCTGCCGCTTGGCCGGCAGCATCGTGATGATGCGCTCGACGTCGGGCAGGAAGCCCAGGTCGAGCATCTCGTCGGCCTCGTCGAGGACGAGGGCGCGCACCTTCGAGAGGTCGAGCTTGCGCTGGCCCGCCAGGTCCAGCAGTCGGCCCGGGGTGCCGACGACCACGTCGATGCCCTTCTTGAGGGCCTCGACCTGGGGCTCGTACGCCCGGCCGCCGTAGATCGCGAGAACGCGGACGTTACGGACCTTGCCGGCGGTCAGGAGGTCGTTGGTGACCTGCTGGCAGAGCTCGCGGGTGGGGACGACGATCAGCGCCTGCGGCGCGTCGGTCAGCTTCTCGGGCGCTGCCCGGCCCGCCTCGACGTCCGCGAGGACGGTGACGCGCTCCAGCAGCGGCAGACCGAAGCCCAGCGTCTTGCCGGTGCCCGTCTTGGCCTGTCCGATGACATCGGAGCCGGAGAGCGCTACGGGGAGCGTCATCTCCTGGATGGGGAAGGGGGACGTGATGCCGACGGCCTCAAGGGCCTCGGCCGTCTCGGAAAGAATCCCGAGGTCTCGGAACGTAGTCAGGGTATTGCCTCTTCTGTGAAACGCGGTCCGAGGCGAACGAAGGGGGTCGTACCGTGCCGGGGTTGGTCATCCGGCCGTGGATGGGCCGGGTGGCGCGGGACCACTGCCGTCGCTCGAGCGCTCGTGCCGCTGAGGGGGCCCCTCATCTGCGGTCGTACGTGGCGTACGCATCGCGCGGAGGGCTGTCGGGTCGGAGCCGATCGGGCCACCGACCGGGCATCCTCATTCAATTTCGCGCGACGAGCAGTTGCAAAATGCTCAGTAAGCGCAATACCACTGTACCCCGGATTCGCGCATCTGTGTTGGACGAATTCATCGGAACGGTGTGACGTCCGTCGGTGGCCGGACCCTTCCCCCTGTCGGCGGGCGGGCTATTCTGCGCTCCATGGAGACGCCTGACAACGCCACGGAAACCCCCGCACCCACCAAAATCGCCGACCAGGACTGGGCCACCGCGTCCACGGAGCCGCAGTACCGGGCCGCCGTGGTGGACCTGCTGGGAGCACTCGCCTACGGGGAGCTGGCGGCCTTCGAGAGGCTCGCCGAGGACGCGAAACTCGCGCCGACGCTTGGCGACAAGGCTGCACTGGCGAAGATGGCGTCCGCGGAATTCCATCACTTCGAGCGGCTGACCGACCGGCTGACGGCGATCGAGGTGGAGCCGACCGGTGCGATGGAGCCGTTCGCCAGGGCGCTCGACGACTTCCACCGCCAGACTGCACCCTCGGACTGGCTGGAGGGCCTGGTCAAGGCCTATGTCGGTGACTCGATCGCGAGTGACTTCTACCGTGAGGTCGCGGTCCGGCTCGACTCGGACACCCGTTCGCTCGTCCTCGGTGTCCTCGACGACACGGGTCACGGGAACTTCGCCGTGGAGAAGGTGCGCGCCGCGATCGAGGAGGACCCGCGGCTGGGCGGCCGGCTCGCGCTGTGGGCGCGCCGGCTGATGGGCGAGGCGCTCTCGCAGGCGCAGCGGGTCGTGGCGGACCGTGACGCGCTGTCGACGATGCTGGTGGGCGGGGTGGCCGACGGATTCGATCTGGCCGAGGTCGGCCGGATGTTCTCCCGGATCACCGAGGCGCACACCAAGCGGATGGCCACCCTGGGGC
This sequence comes from Streptomyces sp. NPDC127177, assembly GCF_042672475.1. Classification (NCBI taxonomy): domain Bacteria; kingdom Bacillati; phylum Actinomycetota; class Actinomycetes; order Kitasatosporales; family Streptomycetaceae; genus Streptomyces; species Streptomyces sp. NPDC127177. The sequence goes on along the minus strand of NZ_JBHXUW010000042.1, from coordinate 77,144 downwards.
TGGCGGCCTAGGGCCTGCCGGCCCAGGGCCCGGCCACACGGGGCGTCGGTGGCGGCGTCAGGCCGCCGCCGACCGGCTCAGACGGCGGCTGCGCGGCCGGATCAGCAGGGACACCGTCACCGCGGCGATGAGCACCGAGCCGATCAGTGATGCCGCCGTGTGGCCGGGGCCCAGCACCGAGTGCATCAGATACAGGCCGAACAGGGCTCCCAGCGCACCGGTGCCGAAGACGGACCGCCGGGACGGCAGGCGGGGCGACAGGGAGCGCAGGGCCGCCCAGGAGAGGGCGAGTCCGAGTGCGACGGAGCCCAGGGTTTCCAAGATCACAGTCGATCACCTCGCAGGTAGGGGGCGGGCAATTCGGTCTACGCGGTACTACCCCCGGGCCGCGGAATACAACCCTCCCGCGGACAGGCTTCGCCCAGCCGCCGCACAGGAACAGCCGCCGCACAGGAACAGCCGCCGCACAGGAACAGCCGCCACGCAGCAAGCGGCCGCCGCACAGAAACGCTGCCGCACGCGGCCGCCACGCAGCCAACAGCCGCCGCACAACGGAAAGCGGCCCGGCGGGGGAATCCCCGCCGGGCCGCTTCCACGGTCACTGTGTCCGTGCGCCGCTACAGCGCGCCGAACCCCACCCGTCGTGTGCTGGGCTCGCCGATCTCCACGTAGGCGATCCGGTCGGCCGGCACCAGGACCTTGCGGCCCTTCTCGTCCGTGAGGCTGAGCAGCTGCGCCTTGCCGACGAGAGCCTCGGAAACCGCGCTCTCGACCTCTTCGGCGGAAAGCCCGCTCTCCAGAACGATCTCCCGGGGCGTGTGCTGCACCCCGATCTTGACCTCCACGGCTATGTCCCTCCGACGGTCAGTCCCTGCGCGGTGAACCGCGCCGTACGCAGCACACATTAGCCCGCTGAGGGGACCGCCCAGGGCTCCCCGGGCAACGCCCGCAGCGAACACGGGCGCCGGCCGCCCCGCTCAGTGCTGGTCGATGCCGTGCAGCGGGAAGCCCGCGATGCCCCGCCAGGCCAGCGAGGTGAGCAGCTGGACCGCCGTGTCGCGCGGGATCGCGGACCGGCTGGAGAGCCAGTAGCGGGCGACCACCTGGGACACCCCGCCCAGGCCGACGGCGAGCAGCATGGACTCGTCCTTGGACAGTCCCGTGTCACCCGCGATCACGTCGGAGATCGCCTCGGCGCACTGCAACGAGACCCGGTCGACCCGCTCGCGCACGGCGGGCTCGTTGGTCAGGTCGGACTCGAAGACCAGCCGGAACGCGCCGCCCTCGTCCTCCACGTACGCGAAGTAGGCGTCCATGGTCGCGGCCACGCGCAGCTTGTTGTCGGTCGTCGACGCGAGCGCCGTGCGCACCGACTGGAGCAGCGACTCGCAGTGCTGGTCGAGCAGGGCCAGATAGAGCTCCAGCTTGCCCGGGAAGTGCTGGTAGAGGACCGGCTTGCTGACCCCGGCCCGTTCCGCGATGTCGTCCATCGCGGCCGAGTGGTAGCCCTGCGCGACGAAGACCTCCTGGGCGGCGCCCAGGAGCTGATTGCGTCGGGCGCGACGCGGCAGGCGAGTGCCCCGCGGGCGCGCCGCTTCGGTCTGCTCGATGGCTGTCACGCCGCCTCCCAAATTCGTGAACCGGCACAGTCGTTCCGTGCACGCTGTGCCGTACCGCCATCGTACTTTCGGGTAACCCGGGTACGCGCGGCGCGGACGCAGAATTTCACGGACCGGACGGCTGCGGTAGCCACAGATTCCTCGACCTGTGCCGTATAGCGGGACGTATCAGCGGTAATCGTCTTCATCGTCTGTGACTACGCGCGCCTGTTCCGCCGCGTCCGCCTCGTTCGCGCGGTTCCGGTCGAGTTCCGTCAGGGGTTCGTCGCGCTCGGGGCGCAGTTCCGCCTGCTGCTCGGCGGCGTCCGCGTCGGGTGCCTCCTGGTCCGGTTCGTCCGGCTGGACGTCCTCGAAGGTGTCCGGGTCACTGGGGTCGACCGACATGGTGACTCCCTTCCTGTTGCATCGAGCCTAGGAGCAACGAAGCCGCTACGCGATGTGTGACGGCGAACACATGAACCACGGTGTGATCGTCTCGTAACATTGCCGCATGTCTTCGACCGAGCTGCCGGGAGTCCGTGCCGCCGCCGCAGCGGTGGCCCCCACGGTGAGCGCCGTCAAGGTCGCCGATGGGGAGAGACTCCGCTCCGTCACGCTGCCCGGACTGACGCTCACCGTTCGTTCGCGGCCGCCGGAGCGGACCGGGCTGCCGCCCGCGCTCTACGTGCACGGCCTCGGCGGCTCCTCGCAGAACTGGTCGGCGCTGATGCCGCTCCTCGACGACGTGCTGGACGGCGAGGCGCTCGACCTCCCCGGATTCGGGGACTCCCCGCCGCCGGACGACGGCAACTACTCGGTCACCGGCCACGCCCGCGCGGTGATCCGCTTCCTCGACGCGGGGGAGCGCGGGCCCGTCCACCTGTTCGGCAACTCCCTGGGTGGCGCGGTGGCGACCCGGGTCGCGGCCGTCCGCCCGGACCTGGTGCGCACGCTCACCCTGATCTCGCCCGCGCTCCCCGAGATCCGGGTGCAGCGGTCGGCGGTGCCGACCGCACTGCTCGCCGTTCCGGGACTCGTATCCCTGTTCTCCCGGTTGACCCGGGACTGGAGCGCGGAGGCCCGCACCCGCGGAGTCATGGCACTCTGTTACGGCGATCCGGCACGGGTCTCCGAGACGGGCTTCCGTGAAGCGGTGGCCGAAATGGAGCGGCGGCTGGAACTGCCGTACTTCTGGGACGCCATGGCGCGCTCGGCACGTGGCATCGTCGATGCGTACACGCTGGGCGGTCAGCACGGACTGTGGCGTCAGGCCGAGCGTGTGCTCGCACCGACCCAGCTCGTGTACGGCGGACGGGACCAGCTCGTCTCGTACCGGATGGCGCGCAGAGCGTCCGCGGCCTTCCGCGATTCGCGGCTGCTGACACTGCCCGACGCGGGGCACGTGGCGATGATGGAGTACCCGGAAACGGTCGCCCAGGCGTTCCGGGAACTGCTCGACGAATGCGGCGGGAGCTGATCCGGGGCGTGGGACGACACAGTCGAAAAGGCCCTGGGCCCAAGGCACCCGATGCCGGGCCGGCCGCGCAGGAGGCGGGCGAGGGGCGGGAGAACGCCCGGCCCGCCCCCGGCAGCGGCCGGCGCAGACGGCCCGGCGATGTGCCGCCCGGCACCGGTGGCCACACCCCTTTCCAGGGCATCCCCCAGGTGCGCGGCGGTCACCCCGAACAGCGTGAGCCCGGCGGCGGTTGGGGCACCGGACCCATGGAGCGCCACCCCGAGCGGCCGGGCCCGCCGCACGCCGGACCCGGCCGCATCGGCGCGCAGGCGCCGACGCCACGTCCGCAGGGATCGCAGTCGACCGGCACCCGGCCGCTGATACCGGGACCGCGCAAGGAGTTCGTCGAGGCCTTCGACACCCCGCCGCCGGCGCCCCGCGGCGCGAACGCGGCGCCGCCCGGCCCGGAGGCCCCCGCCGATCCGTACAGCTCCGTCAGTGACTGGGACGAGCGGCCGCCCGGCGCTGACGACGGCGCCACCAAGGAGTCCAGGGGCGGCAGGGGCCGCACCTTCACCGGCATCGCGGCCGCCGCTGTGACCACGGTGCTCGCGGTGGTCGTGGCCGGTCAGGTCGCCCATGACGGCGGTGGCCGTTCGGGTGCCGCACAGGCCGCCGGCGTGGACCGCGGCGGCGATGACGACACCTCCCGCTCGGACGCCAGGCCGACGCCCGCGCCCAAGAAGGCCGTGGTCAAGGCCCTTTCGTATGAGCAGAAAATGGCCAAGGCCTATCCGCTGGCGCCGAAGCTCAAGGCATCGGGCAAATTCGAGGCCGTGCCGGGGGCGGCGAAGGCTCCGGGCAAGGGGCACAAGTACCGGTACCGGATCGACGTCGAGAAGGGGCTCGGACTCGATTCCGGCCTTTTCGCCCAGGCGGTGCAGAAAACCCTTAATGATGAACGGAGTTGGGCGCACGACGGTGCGATGACCTTCGAACGGATTTCCACCGGTGATCCGGATTTCGTTATTACGCTGGCCAGTCCCGGGACCACGGCCGACTGGTGTGCGAAGTCGGGGCTGGACACGACCGAGGACAACGTCTCCTGTGACTCCGCCGCGACGGAGCGGGTGATGATCAACGCCTATCGCTGGGCCCAGGGCTCGTCCACCTTCGGTCCGGACAAGCTCTTCTCCTACCGTCAGATGCTGATCAACCACGAGGTGGGCCATCGGCTGGGTCACAACCATGTGAGCTGTCGCACGCCGGGCGCCCTGGCCCCGGTGATGCAGCAGCAGACCAAATCACTGGATATCGACAACATCAAGTGCCGCCCCAACGCCTGGGTGTACCCGACCGGTTGAGCCCGACCTGCGGCTGCGCGGGCAGTCGCGGGCCCGTCGGCCGGGCGGTCGGCCGGTAGGTCCGTGGTGGCGCCCTCCCGGCGCGCCTGTCCGGATATCGAGATCGCCGTCTCACATCGCGTTGACATCGTGACGGCCGTCGCACATATTTCTCGCATGTCACGCAGCCCTGTCACCTTCGATCGCGCCACCATTGAGCTGGCGCTCATCGGCGTGACCGGGCACAGCGTCGCCGACGTCGACTGTTGCTGACGCCTGCCCGAGCGCGCGTCGGTCCCCTCCTCCGAGCCTGAAGGCCCGGACGGGCCTCCCCGACCTGCCGCACCGGGCGCCCCCGTCCGCAGGCGCGGCAGTCTCCAGTGTTCCGGTCCTCGCACCGACCGGTCGTGTGCATATGTCTCTCGTCGCCGCCTGCACGGATCCGTTTCTGTTTCCTTCATTCAGGCAGTACTCCGAGAGGTCACCTTCCGATGCGTCAACCGTCCGTCATATCGCGCCGCGCAGCCGCGGTCGCCGCAGTACTCGTCGTGGCCGCGGGCGCCGCGGCCTGCGGGCCCGATGACAGCAGCAAGGGCAGCGACGGCAGCTCCGGCGCAGCGGGCGCTCCCAAGAAGGGCGGCACGCTCACCGTCCTCAACAGCGCCCCGCAGGAGGACTTCGACCCCGGCCGGCTCTACACCTCCGGCGGCGGCAACGTCCCCTCGCTCGTCTTCCGTACGCTCACCACCCGCAACCGGGAGGACGGCGCGGCCGGCGCGAAGGTCGTACCGGACCTGGCGACCGACCTGGGCAGGCCCAGCAAGAACGCCACCGTCTGGACGTACACCCTCAAGGACGACCTCAAGTACGAGGACGGCACCGCGATCACGAGCGCCGACATCAAGTACGGCATCGAGCGCTCCTTCGCCGCCGAACTCTCCGGCGGCGCGCCCTATCTGCGTGACTGGCTGATCGGCGGGGCCGACTACCAGGGGCCGTACAAGGACAAGAAGGGCCTCGACTCGATCGAGACGCCCGACGCGAAGACGATCGTCTTCCACCTCAACAAGCCCGAGGGCGAATTCCCCTTCCTGGCGACCCAGACCCAGACCAGCCCGGTGCCGAAGGCCAAGGACACCGGCACGAAGTACGAGGAGCACCCGATCTCCTCCGGTCCGTACAAGGTCGTCAAGAACGAGGGTGACGGCGAGCGCCTCACCCTGGAGCGCAACACCTACTGGTCGGCCGCCACCGACGAGGAGCGCAAGGCCTACCCCGACCGGATCGACGTCCGCTCCGGACTCGACTCCGCCGTCATCAACCAGCGGCTCTCCGCCTCGCAGGGCACCGACGCCGCGGCGGTCACCACCGACACCAACCTCGGCCCGGCCGAACTCGCCAAGGTCAGCGGCGACAAGAAGCTCGCGGCCCGGGTCGGCACCGGCAACTTCGGCTACACGAACTACATCGCCTTCAACCCGAAGGTGAAGCCGTTCGACAACCCGAAGGTGCGCCAGGCGATCTCCTACGCCGTCGACCGCTCCTCCGTGGTCAACGCGGCGGGCGGCTCCTCGCTCGCCAAGCCCGCCACCACCTTCCTGCCCGACCAGACCTCCTTCGGCTACACGCCGTACGACGCCTTCCCCGCCGGGAAGAACGGCAACGCGGCCAAGGCGAAGGAGCTGCTGAAGGAGGCCGGTTACCCCAAGGGGCTGACCGTCACCCTCACGCACAACAACGAGAAGAACTTCGAGACCAGCCCGGAGATCGCCACCGCACTCCAGGAGGCGCTCAAGAAGGCCGGCATCACCGTCAAGCTCCGGGGCCTGGAGAACAACGCCTACTCGGACACGATCCACAACCTGAAGACCGAGCCGGGCTTCTTCATCACCGGCTGGGGCGCCGACTGGCCCTCCGGCGGTCCGTTCTTCGCCCCGATCTTCGACGGACGCCAGATCGTCAAGGCCGGGTCCAACTTCAACGCCTCGCAGCTGAACGACTCCGCGGTCAACAAGGAGATCGACGAGATCAACAAGCTGACCGACCTGAGCGCCGCCGCCAAGCGGTGGGGCGCGCTCGACAAGAAGGTCGGTGAGCAGGCACTGACCGTGCCGCTGTTCCACCCGGTCTACAAGCGCCTGTACGGCGAGTCCGTCAAGAACGTCGTGATCAGCGACTGGACCGGCGTGCTCGACATCTCGCAGGTCGCGGTCAAGTAACCATGGCCGAAGTACTCCCGGCCAAGGAGGCGGGGGCCGTCGAGGCCCCCGCCTCCGGGGCCCATCCGTTCTGGCGACGGCTGCGGACCAGGCGCTCGGCCCTGGTCGCCGCGGTCGTCGTCGCCGTGCTGGTCCTGGCCGCGCTCGTGGCACCACTGCTCGCGGGCATCGAGGGCCAGAACCCCACCACGTACCACCCCGATCTCGTCGACTCCGCCACCGGCGGGGTGCCGCTCGGCTCCTTCGGCGGGATCAGTGCCGAACACTGGCTCGGCGTCGAACCGCTCACCGGACGCGACCTCTTCGCCCGCGTCGTCTACGGCGCCCGGATCTCGCTCGGCGTCGCCCTCGGCGCGACCCTGCTCCAAGTGGTCATCGGCGTGCTCACCGGCCTCGCGGCCGGTCTCGGCAACCGCTTCGTGGACCAGGCGTTCAGCCGGATCACCGACGTCATGGTGGCGCTGCCGGTCATGGTGGCGGCCCTCGGCGCGCTCGCCGTCGCACCGGCCGGATTCCCCCGCCCGGTGCTGATCGCGCTGCTCGTCGGACTGGTCGGCTGGACCCACATCTCCAAGATCGTGCGGGCCAAGACCCTCGCCATGAAATCGCTCGACCACGTCGCGGCCGCCCGGCTCAGCGGCTGGAGCTCCTGGCAGATCGCCCGGCGTGAGCTGCTGCCCTCACTGGCGGCGCCCGTCATCACGTACGCCGTGCTGCTCTTCCCGTCCAACATCGTCGTCGAGGCCGCGCTGTCCTTCCTCGGTGTGGGCATCAAGCCGCCCACGCCGTCCTGGGGACAGATGCTCAGCGACGCCGACACCTGGTACCAGGCGGCGCCCACCTATCTGCTGATCCCGGCCCTGCTGCTCTTCGTCACCGTGCTGGCGCTCACCGTCCTCGGCGAGGGCGTACGCACCGCACTCGATCCGCGCGCAGCCTCCCGGCTACGGGTCGGCACAGGCGCCAAGAAGGAGGCCGGAGCATGACCTCCTTCCTGCTGCGACGCCTCGGCGGCGCGCTCCTCGTCCTGCTCGCCCTCAGCCTCGTCGTCTACGCCGCCTTCTACGTGGCACCGGGCAACGTCGCGCAGATCGCCTGCGGTCCGCGCTGCTCGCCCGCGCAGGTCGCCCAGGTCAGCCAGCAGTTGCGGCTGGACGACCCGGTGTACGTGCAGTACGCGCACTTCCTCCAGAGCCTGTTCGCCGGCCACGACTACTCCACCGGAACCGGTGTGGTGCACTGCGACGCCCCCTGCCTGGGGCTCTCGTACCAGAGCGGTCAGCAGGTCACCCAGCTGATCGTCACCAAGCTGCCGGCCACCGCATCGCTCGCCGTCGGTGCCTTCGTGCTCTGGATGGTGCTCGGGGTCGGCACCGGAGTCCTCTCGGTGTGGCGGCGCGGCCGCGCCACCGAGCGGGTCCTCACCGGGATCACCCTGGCCGGCATGGCCACACCGGTGTTCGTGATCGGTCTGCTGCTGATCATCATCTGCGTCACTGCACTCCAGATCCTGCCGTTCCCGGACTACGTGCCGTTCACCGACGACCCGGAGCAGTGGGCCTGGAACCTGCTGCTGCCCTGGATCTCCCTGGCGCTCGTCTCCGCCGCCCCGTACGCGCGGATGACCCGGGCCTCGATGCTGGAGACGCTCGCCGAGGACCATGTGCGCACCTTCAGGGCGTACGGGGTCAGCGAGCGCGTGATCGTCGGACGGCACGCCCTGCGCGGCGCGCTCGCACCGGTGATCGCGCTCGGCGCACTGGACATCGGCTCCATGTTCGGCGGCGCCGTGCTCACCGAATCCCTCTTCGGGATTCCGGGCGTCGGCCGCGAACTCGTCTCGGCCGTCCGGAACGTGGACCTCCCGGTCGTCGTCGGCCTGGTGCTCGTCACCGGGTTCTTCGTCGTCCTTGCCAATGCCGTCGCGGACATCCTGCAGGCGATGGCCGACCGACGGGTGGTGCTGTCATGAGTCTCGTCGAGGTCACCGATCTCTCGATCTCCTTCGGCGACGTACAGGCGGTGCGCGGACTGTCGTTCTCGCTGGAGGCGGGCGGCGCGCTCGGCGTCGTCGGCGAGTCCGGCTCCGGCAAGAGCGCCTCGGCGTACGCCCTGCTCGGACTGCACCGGGGGACCGGTGCCAAGGTGGGCGGCTCGATCCGGGTGGCGGGTGTGGACGTCCACACCGCCGACGACGCGCGACTGCGCGGACTGCGGGGGGCGAAGGCCGCGATGGTCTTCCAGGACCCGCTCTCCTCGCTGGACCCGTACTACGCCGTCGGCGACCAGGTCGCCCAGGTGTACCGCGTCCACAACCGGGTCTCCCGGCGGGCGGCCCGGACCAGGGCCGTCGAGGTGCTGGACCGGGTCGGCATCCCCGACGCGGTACGCCGCTCCCGCTCCAGGCCGCACGAGTTCTCCGGCGGGATGCGCCAACGGGCGCTGATCGCCATGGCACTGGCCTGCGAACCGGAGCTGCTGATCGCCGACGAGCCGACCACCGCGCTGGACGTCACCGTCCAGGCCCAGATCCTGGACCTGCTGCACAACCTGCGCCGCGAGACGGGCATGGGACTGCTGCTGGTCACCCATGACGTGGGTGTGGCGGCCGAGTCGGTGGACGACGTGCTGGTCATGCGGTCCGGCCTGGCCGTGGAGCGGGGGCCGGTGGCCCAGGTGCTCGGCGCGCCGCGCGAGCCGTACACGAAGGCGCTGCTCTCCGCGGTGCCGCGCATCGCCCCGGAGCCGGACGGTCCGGCGGCCGGCACGGACGGCCCTGCCGACCTGGACAAGGCCGAGGTGCTGATCGAGGCCGACGGCGTGCGACAGGTGTTCGGCCGGGGGAAGTCCGCGCTGGCAGCCGTCGACGGCGTCTCCCTCACCGTCCGGCACGGCGAGACGCTCGGCATCGTCGGGGAGAGCGGCAGTGGCAAGACCACCCTCGGGCGGATGCTCGTCGGTCTGCTGGAGCCCACGTCCGGCAGCCTCACCCGGGTGGACCGGGTGCAGATGGTCTTCCAGGACCCGGTCTCCTCGCTCAACCCGCGCCGTTCGGTCGGCGAGTCGGTCGCCGACCCGCTGCGGGCGCGCGGGCAGCGCGACGAGGGCGTGATCAGGGCGCGCGTACGGGATCTGCTGGAGCGCGTCGGGCTCGACCCGGACCAGTACGACCGCTATCCGCACGAGTTCAGCGGCGGACAGCGCCAGCGCGTCGGGATCGCACGGGCCCTGGCGGCCGAACCGAGGCTGATCGTCTGCGACGAGGCGGTATCCGCCCTCGACGTGACGACGCAGGCCCAGGTGACCGCGCTGCTCGCCGAACTCCAGCAGGAACTGGGGCTCGCGCTGGTCTTCATCGCCCACGACCTCGCCGTGGTACGCCAGGTCAGCGACCGGGTCGCCGTCATGCGGCAGGGCCGGATCGTCGAGGAGGGCCCGGTGGAGCAGGTGTACGGAGAGCCCCGCGACCCGTACACCAAGCAGCTCCTGGCGGCCGTGCCGGCGCTCGATCCGGCCCTCGCGGCGGTCCGCCGCGCGGCCCGCGCGGAGCTGGCCGCAGCCTGACCCAACGTAACTGATTGTCTCTATAGCGCGACAGAACGCTACGGGGGCGGGAAAGTTACGACGGTTCACCCCTTTCGGTGGTGGGGGGGGGCACCCCCCCGCCCCCCCCCCCCGCGTCCCCCGAAAGGGGGTCCGCGGGGCCGAGGCCGAGCACACGGGGGGCCCCCCCCCCGGGCAAC